>JAPULH010000205.1 GCA_027295155.1 Gemmatimonadota bacterium | reverse complement strand
CGGATACTCGCGCCGATGTATCAGGGCGTTATGGCCGGGATCGGGAATCATTCTGAAGGGCGTCGCGTGACAGGCTCAGACGCGGCCATAGCGATCTTCGAGCCGAACCACGTCGTCCAATTCCGGCGTGCTCGTCTCAAGGATGACGCTGGCCTCCAGGGCTTCCATCCGGTGAACCGTGTCGGGGGGTATCTCCACGCACTGACCGGGTCGCCACTCGAAGACTCTGTCCTCCAGCGTGAACCGCATGCGGCCGCTCTGGAGATACAGCGTCTCGTGCTTCACCTCGTGTTTTTGGAGAGACAAGACCTCGCCGGCGTCCACCTCGAGAACCTTGCCGGCGTACCGGTCCGTGTGGGCATACCAGATCTCACGCCCCCACGGCTTGTCGACGATCTTCGGCTGTCTCGTGTCCATGGCGTCTTGTCCCCGCTCTTCAATAGAGATGGGACCGGTCGACTGCAAGTTCCGAGCGCCTGGGGGTGGGACCGGAAGAACGCCCTCTATCGGAAGTCGCGGCTGCGCAGGGCCGGCGTTCGATCGCCCATGCGAAGGACCGACACGCTTCTTACGAGGACGTTCACCACCCCGCTCTCGCTCTCCACTACACCCCTCAGGATCGGAACGTGCGCCATGAGCGCGGACCGGTAGCGCGCCTGCACATCCGGCAGCACCACGAAGTTCGCCAGGCCGGTCTCGTCCTCCAGCGTGATGAACATCACGCCCTTCGCGGTTCCCGGTCGCTGACGGGTGATCGCCAGGCCCGCCACCACCACCTCCGTTCCGGCCGGACACTGGCGCACCTCCGCCGCGCTCAGCACGCCCTCTCGTCGCAGCGTCGGGCGCACGAACTCCATCGGGTGCCCCTCCGTCGAGAGACCCAGCGTCCGGTAGTCGGCAAGGACCCGCTCGAACCGGCTCATCCGCGGAAGTCCGCGGCGGCCGGTGCGGCTGGTCCCGGCACGGCCGGTCCTGGCGTGGCCGAGATCGGCGTCGCGGTTCCGGCGGCGGGGCGCCAGGGGGCCGGCGTCGCCGCGGAACTGCCGAAGCAGCTCCCACAGCGCCTCACGGCGACCGGGCCAGAGGGTGCGGAACGCGCCGGCCTCGGCCAGCACGCGCAGCTCGGATCGGCCGAGGCCGCTTCGCCGCACCACGTCCTCGAGGGAGGTGAAGGGCTCCTCCTCGAGCGCTCGCTGCAGCCTCTCGCGCGCCCGGCTTCCAAGCCCGCGGACGAGCCGAAGTCCCAGGCGAAGGGCGGGTGGATGAGGAGCCAGCCTTGACCGCTCCAGCGTGCACTCCCACTCCGAGCGCGCGAGGTCCACGGGCCGCACCTCCACTCCGTGCCGCTGCGCGTCCCGGATCAGCGTGGCGGGCGAGTAAAAGCCCATCGGCTGCGCGTTCAGCATCGCTGCGAAGAACTCCGGCGCGTAGTAGCGCTTCAGGTAGGCGGAAGCGTACACGAGCAGGGCGAAGCTGGCGGAATGGCTCTCCGGGAAGCCGTAGTTGGCGAACGCCGTGAGCTGTTTGAACACCTGGGCGGAGACCTCCGGGGAGACGCCGTTCGCCCGAAGGCCCTTGGCCAGCTCTTCCCCTACCTCGGCCATCGCCCGGTGCGAGCGCTTGAAGCCCATCGCACGGCGGAGCTTGTCGGCCTGCGCCGGGGTGAAGCCCGCCAGGACGATCGCCACCTTCATCCCCTGCTCCTGGAAGAGGGGGACGCCCAAGGTCCGCTCGAGCACGGGCTTCAGCCGCGGATCCAGGTAGGTGACCGGCTCCTCGCCGTTCCGGCGCCTCAGGTAGGGGTGCACCATGTCCCCCTGAATCGGGCCGGGCCGGATGAGGGCAATCTCGATGACGAGGTCGTAGAAACAACGCGGCCGAAGGCGCGGAAGCGTGTTCATCTGGGCGCGCGACTCGATCTGGAAGACCCCGATCGTGTCGGCCGCGCAGATCATGTCGTAAACGGCCGGATCGTCGGGAGGGAGCCGGGCGAGATCGAGCTTCACTCCACGCGTCCGGCGAACGTGCCGGATCCCCTCCTGAAGAACCGTGAGCATGCCGAGTCCCAAAAGGTCGAACTTGATGAGGCCCGGCAGGTCCAGATCGTCCTTGTCCCATTGGATCACGGTGCGCCCGGGCATGGAAGCGGCCTCGATCGGCACGACCTCGCCGATCGGTCGCGCCGAGAGAACGAAGCCGCCGACGTGGATCGAACGGTGACGGGGCAACTCGTTCAGGCCATGTACGACCCGGATCAGCGCACGCACGCGGGGGTGGAGAGGATCGAGGCCGGCGCGGACCACGCCGCCGTCCGCCAGACGTCTGGCCGCATCGGCTGCCTCGCCGCGGCCCACCTCGGCCGACAGACGGTCCGCGTCGGCAACCGAGAAACCCAGCACGCGAGCCGCATCCCGCACGGCCATTTTCCCCCGGTAGGTGATCGTCTCGCACACCATCGCCGCGTGCTCGCGGCCGTACTTCCGGTAGACGTACTGGAGGACCTCCTCGCGATCCTGGTGCGCGATGTCCAGGTCGATGTCCGGCGCCTCGTCGCGCTCCTCCGATAGGAAGCGCTCGAAGAGGAGGTCCAGCCCCACCGGATCCACCGCCGTGATCCCCAGGCAGTAGCAGACCGCCGAGTTGGCGGCCGAGCCGCGCCCCTGGACGAGGATGTCCCGCTCGTTGGCGAAGCGGACGATGTCGTGGGTGATCAGGAAATAGTCGCTGAGGCCGAGTCGCCCGATGATGTTCAGCTCATGGCCGATCTGCCGCCGATGCTGCGGACCCATCCGGTCGCCGTATCGATCCTGCGCTCCCTCCTCCACCAGCTTTCGCAGAAGGGCATGGGAATCCAGCGCGGCAGACGGTAAGGGATGCTCGCCGAAGCCGCGAAAGACGGGCAGGAGCGGTTTCAACCCTTCGACACGAAAGGTGCAGCACTCGGCAATCTCGAGCGTCCGCCGCATCCCTTCGCACCCCGGACACCGGCACGGACCCAGATCGGACGTGCCCCCAGGCCGCCGCGTGTGCTGCGAAGCGAGTATCGGACGCGAAGCGTCTGCTGACTCGCGGAACGGCACACCACGGCCCATGTGCCAGCGGCGCGCCATCTGGGCCGCGGACTTCAGATACCACTCGCCGTTCGGCAGCAGGCGATCGCCCGCCTCGTCCAGGGTGGTGTCGTGTCGTAGGCAGGCGAGCACATCATGCACGACCCGGTCGGACGGCCGCGCGTAACGCGGACCGTTCGTGGGCACCCAGGAGAGCCCCCGCTCCTCCGCGAACGCCATCCAAGCCGAGCACCGCCGGGAATCCTCCGGCAGGCCGTGGTGCTCAAGGGCGAGGTGGAACCGATCCGGGAAGGCGCTTCGGAGGCCCTCCACGGTCTTACCGATCGCTTGCGGGGCCGGGAGGTTCGTCGTCCCGAGCAGACAGATCAGCCCGTCCGAGCGCTCCTCGAGCGCTCCGAGCTCCAGCGTCGGACAGCCGCGCGGGTTCGAGAGCCGCGCCTGCGTGACCAGCCCACAGAGGTTGTGATAGCCCCTCCGGCTGACGCACAGAAGAGAGAGACGCAGCCGGAAAGCGGCTGGCTCGACGCCGGACGTGCACGCCGCAACACCGGAAGTGCACCCCGCGACCCGGAGCTCGGCACCCACGATCGGACGCACTCCCACCCGATCGCAGCCGTGCGTGAAACGGACGATTCCTCCGAGATCGAAGAGGTCGGTGAGCGCCAGAGCCGGCATGCCGATCTCGGCCGCACGCTCGGCGAGGGCCTCGGGCGTGGACGCTCCGTTCAGCAGAGAGAACGCGGAGCGAGCCGTCAGCTCGACAAAGCCCTCTAGCAGGCAGCGACTTGCTAGTCCCACCACCCGTGAAGCCACCAGCGAAGCTCCCCGCTCCGGTGGTACTCGCGGAACAGCCAGAGCAGCTCGCCCGACGAGGTGCAGACGCGGAAGTACTCTCGCCGGTACGGGTCCTTCCACCAATCCCCCGAGAGGCGCTCGGGTCCCTCGGCCGCGATAAGCTCGTGATCGCCGCGCTCGTCCCACAACCTCGCGGGCCTTCCCTGTTCCACCCGCACCCGGACGCGATCGGGCTCGGGCAGCAACCGGAGGGTGCTGGGCACGAGCGCGGCGGGCACGCCCGCTCGCTCATCCAGGCTGGAGGGCAGCACACCCGGCCGGGGGACGCCTGAAGCGCCTGAAGGGCGCCGCCCCGATGAACGGCTCGAGGGCGTGACCGGTGTCCATACGCTGCGGCTCTCGGGCCGATGGTCTGCCCGAAAGCCGGGCGTCACCACCGCCTGCTCTCCCAACCGGGCCTGAAGGCGCGCGAGCGCGATCGCTACCCCGAGGGGGTCAGCCCACCCGGCTCCATCCCGCCAGTCGCGGCGGAAGAGATCTCCCTGACGGGCCTCCACCGGCTCGATCTCGCGGAGCTCGAGCGCAAGGCCCACGACCGGGGCAGCCAGCTTCCCTTCGTCCCCGGACCGCTCCAGTGCGGCCCGGCACAGATCGAACAGCGAGGACTCACGACGGGTCGGCCGGGCCGGAACGACCGTCGCCTTCCGGCGGCCACCCCCCTCCAACTCCAGGCGAAGCCGGAGCTCGGACGCACACATCCCTTCGGGAAGATCGGCGCACAGCCGGGCCAGCAGATGGCGGAGCGAGAAGAGCAGGGGCTCCAGTACGGTCGCCGGGCTCTCCAGCTCCAGCGACACCTCCCGCCGCTCGGGAGGAGATACCGCGTGGAACGCGCGGTCATCCTCCCCGCACGCCCAGCGGTGGGCCCGGATGCCGGCCGGCCCGAAGCGCGCCTCGATCTCGCTCCGCTCCCGCTCCGCGAGCTGGCCGATCCGCTGCCAGCCCAGCGCACGAAACGCCTCTCTTAGCTCCTCGGAGATCGGCAGATCTCTCAGCGGGAGAGGGGCGAGAAATCCCCTTCCCTTCCCCGGCGGAACGATGACAGGCCCTGGATCGGCCAGCTGGGCCGCGGCATCGGCCACGACCTCCACATCCCCGATCCCTATGCCAACGCCATGCATCCCGGCTTCTTCCAACGCCTCCAGGAGCACCCGGCCCAACATCTTCTCGCCACCCAGGCGCTCCCACCCGCGGGCATCGACCCGTCCCAGCTCCGGGCCAACCAGCATCACGCGGGGGCTGCCCCGTAGCAGCGGTGCCAGGAGGCCCTGCGCTCCGATCTCGGAAGGCGCCACCCGTACCGAGGCGATCCGCCCTCCTACGCGTGGTCGACGTGGTGACGCCAAGACACCCCCTCAACGGCGCCCTTTGCGGTCCCGTCCGAGCTCCCGGATCTCCGGATCCCGGGCGAGCGGGAGCGGGCAAGCCACCGGAATCTCCACCCACCCTCCCTTGCCCACCCGCACCCACACCGGCCGCGTGGGCGGGATGAAGGGACCGAAGGGGGCATCGAGATCGGGGCGGATGCGGCCCGGGCGGAAGCGCAGCCGCAAGCCAGCGACCGGAAGCTCCGCAGCCATCACCAGGACGGCGCCCGCCTCTTCGGCCAGACGCTGGAGCCGTACCCCCACGCTCCGCCGCACCCCACGAGGCGCTGAGACAGCGCCGGCAGTGTCCAACACGACGGTACCGAACGCCCCGCTCCGAAGGAGGAGATCGGCGCACCAGACCGCCTCTCCCGGGGGCGGCCGAACCATCCAGAAGGCCGGGCCGGGCTCCAGCAACTCCATCCAATCCGGGGCGTACAGCGTCCGGGCCGCATCGACCACCGCCACCGGCTCTCCGAGCGCGTGGAGCCCACGGAGCGCCCGGTGTAGCAGGGCCATCTTCCCGCACGAGCGAGGCCCCAGCCACTCCGTCGCCCGTCCGCGCGGCAATCCTCCCCCGGGCAGCAGGGCATCGAGGGAATCGATGCCCGTCGAGACCGCCTCCACGACGCTCGCCGGGCGGCTCGTCACATCTTCGATCCTTCGCTCCAGCTCACGGAGCGCGGCCAAACGAGACACGTCTCCCTCCCGAAACCTGGCCAAAAGAAGGGCCGGGGCGAAC
>JAPULH010000204.1 GCA_027295155.1 Gemmatimonadota bacterium | reverse complement strand
CTGAGCACCCTTATGCGGCCGCTCGACAGCGTGGATGTCCGCACGGGGGAGCCGGCCGGCGCGGTCACGGAGCGAAGCGACGTGTGCGCCGTCCCCGCCGCGGCTGTCGTGGGCGAAGCCATGGTTGCGCTGGTCCTTGCGGACGCGATGCGAGAGAAGTTCGGTGGCGACTCGCTGGAGGAGATGAGGGCGAACTACGAGGCGTACCTGGACAGGGTGAACCGACGGTGGACGGACCGAGACGAGTCGTCCTCGTAGGCTTCATGGCTGCCGGCAAGTCAACCGTCGGACGGAGGCTGGCCGAGCGCCTCGGATACTCCTTCGTGGATCTAGATGAAGAGGTGGAGCGGCTGTCGAAACGGACGATACCCGAGCTGTTCGATGAGGGGGGCGAAGCCGCGTTTCGTCGGATGGAGGAGGCGGCCACGGCGGCGCTCGACGAGACGCGGGACGTGGTGATCGCTGCGGGTGGGGGGTGGATGGCCCGTCCCGAGCTCAGAGACCGATGGCCTGACGCGGTGCGCGTCTGGCTTCGCGTCGGTCCGCAGGCCGCGTGGGAAAGGGTGGCGGGCAACTTGGCCGTCCGGCCGATGCTGGGCTCGACCGATCCGGAAGGTTCCCTGCGCTCCCTTATGCGTGAGAGGGCCGCCGCTTACCGGCTGGCCGAGCTGAGCGTGAACACCGATCGTCCGACGCCGGAGAAGACGGCAGAGCTGGTTGCGGACCTCCTGGCTGCTGCGTTCGGCTCGGCACCCGCAGCCCCACGCGGCGCGACCGGAGAGCGCTCGCGGCAGGGATCCTCGCCGCCGCTCTCGGGTTATCGGGAGCCAGAACGGGGAGAAACCGAAACCGAGGAGTGAGGTGACCAAGAGGAGTTCGCAACGACAGGGCGGCCACCACCTGGTCGTGGTCGAGTCACCCGCCAAGGCGCGCACCCTCGAGCGCTATCTGGGTGAGGGCTACCGCGTGGAGGCCAGCGTCGGGCATGTCCGGGACCTGCCGAAAAGCGACCTGGGTGTCGACGTGGAGGCCGGCTTCGAGCCGAAGTACGTCACGATCCAGGGGAAGGGCCCGGTACTGAAGCAGCTGCGTGCGGCCGCCCAAGAGGCCGATGACGTTCTCCTCGCGACCGATCCAGACCGTGAAGGCGAGGCGATCGCCTATCACATCGCCGTGGAGCTCGGCTGGAAGAAGAACGGGGAGCGCTTTCGCCGCATTCGCTTTAGCGAAATCACTCGGCAAGCCGTTCTCGAGGCCGTGGAGAGCCCTGGGTCGCTGGACATGGGGCTCGTGGAGGCCCAGCAGGCTCGCCGAATCCTGGATCGGCTCGTCGGGTTCAAGCTGTCGCCGCTGCTCTGGAAGAAGATCGCCCCCGGACTCTCGGCCGGGCGCGTGCAATCCGTGTCGGTGCGGCTGCTGGTGGAGCGAGAGCGAGAGCGCCGTGCCTTCCGCTCGGCCAAGTACTGGGACCTTTCCGCCCGCCTCGCGTCGGCCGGACGTGACTTCCGCGCCACGCTCATTGCCGTGGGTGGCGACCGGGTGGCCGCGGGCAGGGACTTTGACGAAACGACCGGTCGACTGCGTGAAGACCGGGAGGTACGTCTCCTCGGTGGGGAGGAGGCGAAGGCTCTGCGGGACCGGCTGGCCGAGGTCGCATTCGGTGTTCGATCAACAGAGGAGCGCACCTCCACCCGAAGTCCGTATGCGCCCTTCACGACCTCCACGCTCCAGCAGGAGGCGAACCGCAAGCTGAACCTCACGGCCCGCGACACGATGCGGGTCGCCCAGAAACTGTACGAGGCCGGGCACATCACATACATGCGGACCGACTCGGTGCAGCTTTCGGGCGAGGCCGTGGCCGCGATTCGCCGCTGCGTCCAGGAGCGGTACGGCGAGAAATTCCTGAGCGGGGTGCCCCGCCGCTACCGCACGAAGGCGAAGGCGGCCCAGGAGGCCCACGAGGCGATCCGACCGGCCGGCATCCGGATGCGGACGGCGGACGAGCTTAGCCTCGAAGGACGTGAGAAGCGGCTGTACGATCTGATCTGGAAGCGGACTCTCGCCAGCCAGATGGCGGATGCTCGCCAGCGTCACCTCACGGTGTCGATCGAGGCAGAGGACGCAGAGTTCCGCGCGACGGGGAAGGTGCTGGAGTTCGCTGGATTCTACCGCGCCTATGTGGAAGGCTCGGACGATCCGAACTCGGCGCTAGAGGATCAAGAGGTCCATCTGCCGCCGCTCTCGGAGGGAGACGAGCTCGAATTGCTCGACCTGGAGGCCGTCTCGCACGAGACGCGACCTCCAGCGCGCTACACCGAGGCGACGCTGGTGAAGGTGCTGGAGAGCGAGGGGATCGGCCGCCCGAGCACGTACGCCGCGATCATCTCCACGATCCAGGACCGGGGTTACGTGCGGCGTGCGGGGAAACAGCTCGTGCCGACGTTCACCGCCTTCGCGGTTACCCAGCTGCTCGAGGCCCACTTCCCCGATCTGGTCGACCTCGGCTTTACCTCGCAAATGGAAGGTGCGCTCGATGCGATCGCCGGAGGCGAGGCTGACTGGCGGAGTTACCTGGCAGAGTTCTATTCGGGTGACGACGGCTTCGAGGCGCGCCTGCGGGAGCACGAGACGCAGATAGATCCGCGAGAGGCCTCCACGCTGGAGCTGGTCGACCTGGAGGCGAGGGTGCGAATCGGCAAGTACGGTCCATTCCTCGAGCTCGAGCGCGATGGAGACAGGCTGACCGCGTCGATTCCGGAAGACATGGCGCCTGCCGACCTCTCGAACGAGGAGGCGATCGCGCTGCTGGAGAAAAGCGCGGAGGGGCCACTTCAGCTGGGAGCGGATCCGGAGTCTGGCAAGCCGGTCTACATGAGAACGGGTCGCTTCGGGCCGTACGTGCAGTTGGGCGATGTGGAAAAGGAAGCCGGGAAAAGGAAGCCGGGTAAGAGGACGGCGAAGCCGCCTCGTGCTTCGCTCCCGCCCGGCATGGAGCCCGATGATGTGACGCTCGAAGTGGCATTGCGGCTTCTCTCGATGCCGTATCAGGTGGCCGTACACCCGGAGACGGGCGAGCCGGTGAAGGTGGGTATCGGCCGGTATGGCCCGTACGTCGTACACGACGGCGATTTCCGTTCGCTCAAGAAAGGGGATGACGTTCTGGATCTCTCTCTGGAGCGGGCCCTCGAGCTGCTCGCCGAGCCGAAGCGGGGTGGTCGCAGACGCTCTGCGCCCAAGCCGCTTCGGCGTTTGGGCGCTCACCCCGACGACGGCAAGCCCGTGGAAGTGTACGACGGACGGTACGGGCCGTACGTGAGGCACAACCGCACGAACGTCTCCGTTCCGAAGGGCACGGAGGTCAAGCAGCTGACCCTGGAGGCGGCGCTCGATCTGCTCGCGAAGAAGAAGGTGCGCTCCCGGCGCCGGAGCCCCAGCTGACCGCGCAGTGGTTCACTCCGGTGTGCGCACGCGGAGCTGGCGGGGCCTAGCAGGTCGCCGAAGAACCCTGGTGGGTCGCGCGCATGGGTCTCTTGTGAGTTGAAGGCAAGGAACGAGGAGGAGTCGATGCGCGGGTATCGTCGACGACGAGTGACGCCGTATTCGGCCACAACCGGAGCGAGCGAAGCGAGTGGAGGTCGGCGCCAGCCAATCCCCATGCGCCCCGACAAGCGCTTACGCGCTTGTTACCGTTACGGCGGCGTGGGGGCATCTCCGGCGTTGCCGCTCCTC
>JAPULH010000203.1 GCA_027295155.1 Gemmatimonadota bacterium | reverse complement strand
GCCAACGCCTCGTTGCCGAAGAAGCGGGAGCGACTGCCCAGGGAGAGGATGCAGCGGTCGTACCCGATCGGCCCGGCTGACGTGTACGCGAGGGCCGCGTCCGGGTCGAGCCCCTCCACGTGCGCCTGCAGGAAGCGGAAGCCGTTCTTTCGGGCGAGGCTTCGCAGGGGGACGGCCACGTGCTCCCGGCCCAGCGTTCCCGCCACGACCTCGCTCAGAAGCGGCGTGAACGTGAAGTGATTCCGGGCGTCGACGAGAAGCACCTCGTCCTCCGGCTCCAGGTCGAACGATTTCGCCAGGTACGTGGCCGCGTACAGCCCTCCGAAGCCGCCGCCCAGCACCAGCACCCGCCACGGTCGCTTGCCCCCGATTCCCATGTCTCGCTCGGTCGGCCCTACATATGGAAGCGCGGGAGAGACCACGGATAGTAGACCAGCATCGTGCCGATCGCGGTGATGGTGACCATGATCGCCATGCCGGCGGTCTGTGTGAGCATGCACCACGCCAGCAGACGGGGCTCCTCCTGCAGGTAGCGAGGCTTCTTCGAGCTCAGGTAGAGGAAGAAGCCGTAAACGATGAGCAGGGTGGAAGCCAGACTCGCCTTCACGATCAGCCAGCCGCCCTGTTGGCCGCCCCAGACCGCGTAGCGTCCCGCGAAGCCATCGCGCACGCCCACCGCCATCGAGAGGGCGACAAAGACCACCCCCAACCACGTGCAAGCTCGCGCGAACCGGTAGATCCGGTCCTCGAAGACGGAGGAGCTCAGTCCCTTGAGGAGCCAGTACCACATCGCCAGGAACGCCATCAGCAGAAACGCGATGTGCAGGTGCACGAACAGGGGGTGAAAGACCAAGAGGGCTCCATCGGATCTGTCACGCGGGATCTGTGGCCTCTGTCGGCCGAAATACCGTCGCGTTCACCCCCGAGGACGTTGAGGAGTGGTGCTTTGGTTCCGCGCGAGCTCGAGCCACGTCGGAAGAATCTCTCGCGCCCGTCCCTCTACCTGCGCAGGTGTACAGCTAGAGCGGCGGAGGAGGTGGAACCGGGATCGTTCCCTCCCGTCGTCAGTCCGGCAGCCGAAGGATCTCCCCTCCGGCGAAGATCGGTCCTACGTCCAGACCCAGGCTGGCCTCGGCGTACAGCTCCCGGGGCACGCCGATGTCGGCCAGGTAGAGCTCGCCGACGTGGTCACCTGCCGCCGGGGCACGAAGGCCCGTCTTCGGAAGGGCGAGCGTGAGAGTCGCATCGGCCCGGATCGCGGGCTCCGCGACGCGACCGCTCGTCGCATCGATTCCCGATGGGACATCGAGGCTGAGCACGGGCGCCGGAGCCTCGTTGGCGCGGCGGATGAGCTGGGCCGGCACGCCGCGCGGATCGCCCGAGAGGCTGTAGCCGATCAGGGCATCCACGATCAGGTCGGCCGGCGGCAGCGGCGCCGGCTCCGCCTCGAAGGCGAGGGCGACGCCCATGCGCCGGAGGGTCGCGAGCTGCCGCGCGGGCACCCCGCGATACGTGCCGGCAGTGCGCGTCAGCAGCACGTGCACCTGGGCGCCCCACGTGTGGAGCCTGCGGGCAGCGACGAGCCCTCCGCCTCCGTTGCCGCCGGCCCCGGCGAGTAGCACGACGGCGCGCCGCCGGGGGTCGTCGTCGAGGAAGCGCTCGCGGGCCAGGTCCGCGAGGCCGCGGCCGGCGTTCTCCATCATCTGGAGCAGCTCGATCCCGTACTCCTCGATCATGAGCCGGTCCACCTCCCGCATCTGATCGGCGGTCAGGAAGGGGATGTCGCTCATGGCGGAGCTCCGTGCCTTTGACGCGCCCGCGAAACCTCCGGATCTTGCGCCGAGCGATGGCATGTCAGGTTTGCGGTTCCCATCGCCGAGCGATGGCCGGACCATAACGCGACGACGGAGCGGAGGAGAAGGTCGTGGATCACGCGGTGGCGCTGGTGCAGGCGTACCTGCACGTCAACGGATATTTCACGGTGGCCGAGTACCCGGTGCTCGAGGCCCTGCGGGAGGGCGGCTACAAGACCGCTACCGACATCGACCTCCTGGCGCTCCGCTTTCCGCACGCCGGAGGGCCTCAGGCGATCCCGAACCGGGAGACGGGGGAGGATCTGGCGTTCCAGCCCGACCCGGCACTGAAGGCGCGGGATGATCGCGCCGACCTGCTGATCATCGAGGTGAAGGAGGGACGGGCGGAGCTGAACAAGGGTGCGCGCAAACCCGCCGTCCTCGCCGCCGTCCTGAGGCGGTGGGGCTTCTGTCCGGCCGATCACCTTCCGGAGGCGCTCGAGGGGCTCAAGAGGAAGGGCGTGGCCGATGTTCCGGGTGGTCCGATGATCCGCATGCTGGCGTTCGGCTCCGAGATCGATCCGAAGCGCGTCCACGGCTTCCTGGCGATATCGCTGGACCACGTCTTCTCCTACCTGCGCGGTTACATGCGGGAGCACTGGGACATCCTGCGTCACGCCCAGATCAAGCAGCCGGCCCTCGGCTTCCTCGCCCTGCTGGAACAGGCGGGCCGCAGCGCGGGAGGCGAGGCGTAGGTCTCGGCCGCAGCGCGGGTCAGGCCAGGTAGGACCCCGTAGCGTTCGGTGGCGCCTGGAAGAAGAAACGCGGGATCGGGGATCGGAAGAGGGAGCCGTCCTCTCGCCGGAAGTGGTAGAACCCCTCCATGTGGCCCATCGGGCCGCGCAGCACGCAGAAGCTCTGGTACTCGTGGACGTCGCCCGGCGAGAGCCAGGGCGTCTCGCCCACGACCCCTTCGCCTTGAACCTCCTGGTCTCCCGCCACGGGATCGTGGATGTGCCAGTGCCGCCAGAAGAGCTGGGCCCGCACTCCGCCGATGTTCTCGATACGGATCTGGTAGACGAACACGTAGCGCCACGCCTGGGGGCTGGAGTGATCCGAGGCGTATTCGGTTTGCACCGTCACCTGCATGAGGTCGGTCTCGATCGGCGGTTGGCCGCCGGACCCGAACGGATCACCGTTGGGGCCCCGTGGGTTGCCATTGGGGCCCGGCGGGTCGCCGTTGGGTCCTGGCGGGGTGCCGCTGGGGCGTGGCGGATTGTCGCTCGGTCCGCTCGCGCCGTTACCCGGGACGCGCTCTCCGTTCCCCTTCTCGTTCATCTGTCGCCCCCTCCCGATGGAGCGCGCGCCGGTGCTGCGCCGACGCCGACGGTGCCGCGCTCGGAGCGTTCGCGCTCGGCGGCGGCCACTGCGGCGGCCAGCGACTCCCCGTACGGCGGCCGGTGGATCCCCCGCTCGGTGACGATGCCGGCGATCAGCTCGTTCGGAGTGACGTCGAACGCGGGGCTCCAGACGGGCGCGTCGGCGGGGGCCGTCAGCTTTCCGAAACCCCGCCGGATCTCGTCGGCGCTCCGCTGCTCGATCGGGATGTCCACCCCGGTAGGGGTATTCAGGTCCACCGTGGAGGTCGGCGCCAGCACGTAGAAGGGGACGTCGTGATGCCTGGCCAGCACTGCCAGTCCGTACGTCCCGATCTTGTTCGCCACGTCCCCGTTCGCCGCGATGCGGTCGGAGCCGACGAAGACGACGTCGGGCGGATCCGCGGCGAAGAGCGCGCCCGCCATGTTGTCGGCGATCACGATGACCTCCACGCCCGCCTCGCCGAGCTCCCACGCCGTGAGCCGGCTGCCCTGCAGGAGCGGCCGGGTCTCGTCGGCGTACACCTTCACCTTGAGGCCGCGCTCCGTGGCCACGTACACCGGTGCGAGCGCCGTTCCGATCCCGCCTGTGGCGAGCGCCCCCGCGTTGCAGTGGGTGATCACCGAGCTGCCGTCGTGGAGAAGCTCGGCCGCGTGCTCCCCGATTCCCCGGCACATCGCCCGGTCCTCCTCGAGGATCGTGTTCGCTTCGTCCCGCAGGCGGTCGGCGAGGCTTGATGCGCTGGCGGCTCCTGCCGGCGTGCCTGAAGCCTCGACTGCCACGGCTCGCATGCGCCCGATGGCCCAGACGAGGTTCACTGCCGTCGGGCGGGCCTTCTCCAGACGGTCGCACCAGGCGAGCACGCGCACCTTGAGCTCGTCTACGCTGAGGTCAGCGCCTCTTCGGCCGGCGTCCTCGGCTTCTGCGAGCGCCCGCCGGGCCAGGGCGGCCACGCCCATGGCAGCCGTGATCCCGATGAGTGGGGCACCCCGCACGCGGAGGCTCTGGATCGCCTCCTCGACGTCCGCGACCGTGCGCAGCTCTTTCTCCACTCGACGCGCAGGCAGCTCTGTCTGATCGAGGATGACGATCCCGGCGCCGTCCGCTACCCAGCGGA
>JAPULH010000202.1 GCA_027295155.1 Gemmatimonadota bacterium | reverse complement strand
GCGGTCTTCTTGTCCCGGTTGAAGGCCGGGCTGAACACCATCTTCTCGGCCACCTGCTGCGCGACCGAATCCAGCTCCTCGTAGCCGCTTGACTCCGCGAGAACCGTGCGCTGCACCAGGCCGGCCTCATCGATATACAGCCACAGCAGGACGGTTCCACCGATTCCCGCCTGCCGCAGGATCGCCGGATAGGTGCGGCGCAGGAAGGTGAGCACCTCCTGACGGTTCTGCAGCTCCGGCGCCAGCGTGTAGGGAATGAATGACGGCCGGTCCGCCGGGTTGGTCGAAGGCGGTGGCGGGGCCAAGCTTTCCGCCGGATTGCTCTCGAAGGTGGTCGGCGCGATCGTCACGTCCTCGTCGATCTCCGCCGCCGCGACTCTCGGCGTGGCCGGCCTCGCTATCTTTTCCGGGGGCGGCGGGATCTGCACCTCGGGCGGTAGCTCGATCGCCTCCAGCTCTCCCTCCGCCGCCGCCAACCGATTGGCGTGCATCTTGGGGAAGAGCGAGAACAGGGCGAAGTGCACCGCGACGGCCGCGATGAGCCCAAAAGCTAGTGTGGTTCGGTAGGAGTGCTTGAAGGTGTCGTTGGCGGTCCGTGCGCTCCTCATCATCGTCATCATCCTCCCCCCATCGTCCCTGTCCCTTCCCGAAATATGACACCCTTCCCCCT
The DNA here is from genome assembly GCA_027295155.1 of Gemmatimonadota bacterium. GTDB lineage: Bacteria > Gemmatimonadota > Gemmatimonadetes > Palauibacterales > Palauibacteraceae. The sequence goes on along the minus strand of JAPULH010000202.1, from coordinate 2,856 downwards.
CGCAGGGTTGTAATGGAGTGGACGGCGAAGAAGCGCCGCTGGTTTCACCAGAGGTGGGGTACGACACGCTCTCGCCTTCACCGCCGAGCGCCCCGGGCAGAGCCCGCTACTCGCCCCGCGCCAGGTAGGCCCGCGCCGCCGACAGCTCCGGCCGCTCGGTGTCGGCGTTCTCCATGAGCGCGGCTAGCTGCGCGTAGAACCGCCGGGCCGCCGCCGCATCGCCGTACAGCTCGGCCGCCCGCGCCGCCCCGTACAGGCTGCGGGCCCGGTTGGGATTGCGATCGAGCGCTGACCGGAACGCGGAAAGCGCCTCGCCCGGCCTCCCGACCTCGAGCAGCAGCTCGCCCTCCAGCTCGCGGGCGGGAAGGACCCGGCCCGCCGTGTTCGAGAGGTCCTCCGTCCCCTCCTCCAGCGCACTGGCCGCCGCGGCCAGACGGAGGGCCTCCCCCTCATGGCCCTCGGCCAGCGCGGCCCAGGCGGACGCCGCCAGGCGTAGAATCTCGACCTCCGCCGCAGCCCACTCGGCCACGGCCAGCCCCTTTCGGGCATAGGCATCTCGAATCTTCGCCAGGGCGGCCAGCTCCTCGCGCGCACGCGCCGGATTCCCGCTTCTCGCCGCACCGAGCGCCCGGGCGAAGCGGATCACGCCCTCGGCGGGGCGATCGTACGAGATCTGTATGACCTGGAGCCGCGTCGCTTCCTCCCACTCCCCGCGCTCGAGCGCGTATCTCGCCGGGATCAGGGCGAGCTCGTAACGGTCCGACCAGCCCTCGGCCTCCTCGACCAGGAGCCAGGCAGCCTCGTCCCGTCCCTGCTGCAGGTAGGCGTTTACCAGGTACTCCGCCGCGTGAGCGCCGCGCGCCAGCTCCATCACGCTCAGGTTGGCGGCGATCGTCTCGTCCCACATCCCGAGCCGGGTGAAGATGTGCGAGGGCATATGCCGGGCGTGCGGGGAGGCTGGCGCGATCGCCGCGTAGCGCCGCGCCGCTTCCAGCCCGTGTGCCGCCAGCTTCGGAGAGTCGTTCGCGTGGATGATGTAGTGCGTGACCCCGGGGTGGTTCGGCATCTCCGGCACGAGCGGCTCGAGGAGGGCGGAGGCTTCTCGCTGCAGTGCGAACGTGGTGTCGTCCGCCGGAGCGATCGCTATCAGTGAGAGGGCGTAGAAGATCCGCGCTTCCGGATCGCCGGGGTTCCGCTCCCTGACTCCCTCCATGGCCTCGCTGTAGCGACCCATGCGGGTGTCGTGGTCCACGCCCTCGTGGTCCGCGTAATAGGCCGCGATCGCGGCCATGTAGTCCCGCTCGCGAGCCGTCCGTCCGCCCAGCTCTGCCGCCCGCTCGGCAGCCGCCCCTCCCGCCTCGAGGGCCTGCCCGGTCGGCGGGAGCCAGAGCTGGTGGAGGTGGGTCATCGCGACGCCCCAAAACGCCATCGCGCAAGCCGGATCCGAGAGCGCAGCCCTCTCGAAGGCTCGCCGCGCGGGCGTGTACCCAAAGGAGTAGAGCAGCGCGATCCCGCGGTCGAAGTGCGCCGTCGCCTGCTCGCTGCAGGAGACGGCGAAGACGACGTCGCCCAAGTTGCTCCGGCCTCCGGAGGGCGCCGCGTCCTGACCGGCCATGGTCGCCACGCTGAAGAGCATGCCTGCGGCGGCCAGGATGCCCGCTGAGAGATGATTCCGTGCCGAATCCCGCATCTTTCCTCCCGGGCGATTCTCCGTTCTCGTGCGAACCGACATTTGCGGGTAAGATAAGGTGCTCGGTTCGGGCCGCGCGACGGAGCGCGGGACGGAGCGTCTTACGCAACATCAGAGGATCAGAATCGATGACGAGAACCGCGGCCCACCTACGAATGACCACCGCAGTGGTGCTTGGCGCGGCGCTAGGAGCGGCGTGCGCGAAGACCGACGACAGCAGCGCGGTGGATCCCGCCGCGCCTGGCCGCATCGAGATCGATGTCCGCCCGGAGGCGGCCGCAGCCCTGGCCACGATCTCGGCTGACGGGTTGGCCGCGGACATCCGGATCCTGGCGTCGGACGAGTTCGAGGGCCGCGCGCCGGCCACGCCAGGCGAGGAGAAGACGATCGCGTACCTGCGTGAGGAGTTTGCGGCGATCGGCCTCCAGCCCGGAAACGGCGACAGCTGGTTCCAGAACGTCCCGATGATCGCGATCACGGCTGACGAGGTGAGCCGGCTCGTCGTTTCCGGAGAGGAAGGCGTCGGCAACTACACCTACCAGCAGGACTTCATGGCATGGACGAAACGGGTCAGCGAGGCAGAGGAGGTGACCGAATCGGAGCTCGTGTTTGTGGGTTACGGCGTCGTCGCGCCGGAATACGGCTGGAACGACTACGAGGGCGTCGACGTCAAGGGGAAGACGGTCGTCATGCTGGTCAACGACCCGGGCTATGCCACCGAGGACCCCAACTTCTTCAGCGGCCGGACGATGACCTACTATGGCCGCTGGACCTACAAGTTCGAGGAAGCCGCCCGTCAGGGAGCGGCCGCCGCCTTCGTGGTGCACGAGACCGCGCCGGCCGGCTATCCGTGGGAGGTCGTCAGCGGGAGCTGGTCGGGACCGCAGTTCGACCTGGTCCGTCCGGACGACAACATGTCCCGCGTCCGGATCGAGGGCTGGCTTACCGTCGAGACGGCACGCAACGTCTTCGCTCGGGCCGGCCTCGACTACGATTCGCTGAAGGCGTTGGCTTCGAGCGGCAAGTTCGAGGCGCTTCCGATGGGTCTCCAGGCCTCTCTTTCGATCCGCAATTCGTTTGCCCGCTCGGATTCGCGCAACGTGCTGGCCATCTTGCCGGGATCCGACCAAGCCGACGAGTACGTGATCTACTCCGCACACTGGGAC
>JAPULH010000201.1 GCA_027295155.1 Gemmatimonadota bacterium | reverse complement strand
CCCCGGGGATGATCATGACGGCCGTCCAGCTCCTCCAGGACAGCCCCCATCCCGACGAGGACGAGATCCGCCACGGACTGGAGGGCACTCTGTGCCGGTGCACCGGCTACCAGAACATCGTGCGTGCCGTCAAGAGCGCCGCCGCCGAGCTGAGAGCCGCCGCCGGACCGAGCGCCGCCGCCGGACCGAGGGGGTAGGCATGGATAGCATCACCATCCCGAAGCTGATGGGTACGCCGGTCCGCCGTAGGGAGGACCCCCGCCTGATCACCGGCGCCTCTACGTATACCGACGACATTCAACGGCCGGACATGCTGTACTGCGAGCTGGTCCGGAGCCCGTACGCACACGCTCGGATCACCGAGATCGACGTCGCGGAAGCCGAGGGGGCGGAGGGCGTCGTGGCGGTCGTCACGGGCGCGGACCTCGAGGGTGTCGTGGGCGGCCTCCCGGTGGCTCACAGGCTCGAGGAGCTCAAGGAGCCGCCCCACCGGCCGCTGACCATCGACAAGGTCCGCTACGCCGGAGACGCCGTGGCCGCCATCGTGGCCGAGAGCCGATTCGCGGCGAGGGACGCGGCCGAGCGAGTGCGCGTCGAGTACGAGGAGCTGGACCCGGTGGTCGATCTCGAGGCGGCGATCGCCGACGGCGCGCCGCTCGTCCACGACGAGGAGGGCTCCAACGTCGCGTTCGAGTTTCCGTTCGCCGCGGGCGACGTGGGTGCAGCGTTCGCCGACGCCGACGTGGTGATCCGCCAGCGGATGATGAACCAGCGGCAGATCCCGGTAGCGATCGAGCCGCGCTCGGTGGTGGCCGAGTACGATCCCGGGTTCGGCAAGCTGACGGTCTGGTCGTCGACCCAGATCCCCCACCTCCTTCGCACGCAGCTCGCCATCGGGCTCGGGATCCCGGAGCACAGCGTCCGGGTGATCGCGCCGGAGGTCGGAGGGGGCTTCGGCAGCAAGCTGAACGTCTACGCCGAGGAGTTCCTGGTCGGCCACCTCGCTCGTACGCTCGGCCGGCCGGTGAAGTGGACGGCCACGCGGTCGGAGGACTTCCTCGCCACCACCCACGGCCGGGACCAGCTCGCCGACGTGGAGGTGGCGGCCGACCGCGACGGCCGCTTGCTCGGCCTGCGTGTGCGGCTGTTACAGGATCTCGGCGCCTACCATCAGCTGCTGACGCCGGGCATCCCGACCCTGACCGTGCTCATGCTTCCCGGCCCCTATCGCCTGCGCAACCTGGAGGTCCACCTGAGCGGGGTGTTCACCAACAAGACGCCCACCGACGCGTACCGCGGCGCGGGCCGTCCCGAGGCCACATTCTTGATCGAGCGGGTGATGGACCTGATCGCGGTCGAGACTGGGCTGGATCCGGCGGAGGTGCGGCGCCGGAACTTGATTCCCCCTACGGCGATGCCGGCGGAAACCTGCACCGAGCTCGTGTACGACAGCGGCGACTATCCGGCGACGCTCGACCGACTCCTCGAGATCGCGGACTACGAGGGCCTCCGGCGGGAGCAGGAGGAGAAGCGGGGGCGGGGCGAGGTCATGGGCATCGGCCTCTCCACCTACATCGAGATCTGCGGGTTCGGGCCTTCGGCCGCCCTCCCGGCAGGTGGCTGGGAGGCGTGCACGGTCGAGGTCCGACGCACCGGCGCTGTCGTGGTGAAGACCGGCATCAGCCCGCACGGCCAGGGGGAGGAGACCGCGTTCGCGCAGATCGTCGCGGACCGACTCGGCGTCGACATCGACGCGGTCGAGATCGCCCACGGCGACACGGACTACGTGCCCGAGGGGATCGGGACGTTCGGCTCGCGCGGCATGGCGGTGGGCGGCGCGGCGCTCTGGCTGGCGCTGGACACGATCAGGACGAAGGCGAAGAAGCTCGCGGCCCACCTGCTCGAGGCCCACGAAGAGGACGTCGAGTACGAGGACGGGCGTCTGTCTATCAGGGGAGCGCCGGACCGCCACGTGACCTTCGCGGACGTGACGGAAGCCGCCTACATGGCAGACAACCTCCCGGAGGGGCTGGAGCCGGGCCTCGCCGCGACGCATTTCTTCGAGCCTCCGAACTTCACCTTCCCGTTCGGAGCCCATCTGTGCGTCATCGACATCGATCCCGAGACGGGCGAGCCGAGCATCCGCCGTTACATCGCCGTGGACGACTGCGGCAACGTGATCAATCCGATGATCGTGGACGGCCAGCTGCACGGAGGCATCACCCAGGCCATCGCGCAGGCGCTGTACGAGGAGGCCGTGTACGACGAGAGCGGACAGCTCGTGAGCGGGAGCCTGATGGAGTACGCGCTTCCGAAGGCGAGCTTCCTCCCCAACTACGAGCTGCACCGAACGACCACCCCCACACCCGTGAACCCGCTCGGCGCCAAGGGGATCGGGGAAGCCGGCACGATCGGCGGCACCCCATGCGTCGTCAACGCGATCGTGGATGCGCTCTCGCCGTTCGGCGCACGCCACATCGACATGCCCGCCAGGCCGGAGAAGATCTGGCGGGTCATGCAGGGAAGCTGAAGAGCGAGCCCCAGGGTTTTTTGGGTCACCTGCTAGGGAGAAGAGCCATGCTGTCCGCCCCATTCGAGTACGCGGCGCCCGAGTCGCTGGAGGAAGCACTCGACCTCTTCGGCGGGCAGCCGAACGCGAGGCTCCTCGCCGGAGGGCAGAGCCTGATCCCCACGCTCAAACTGCGGCTCGACCGGCCTCCGCTCCTCATCGACCTGCGAAAGCTCGAGGAGCTCCGCTATGTGCGGAGCGAGGACGGGAAGACCGCGATCGGGGCGCTGACCACGTACCGCGACCTGGCGCGATCGGACGCGCTGACGGGCGGCGCCCGCTGTCTGGCCCAGGCCGCCGCGGCGGTGGGCGACCTGCAGGTGCGGAACCTCGGAACGATCGGCGGCAGCCTGGCTCACGCGGACCCCTCGGCCGACCTGCCGGCGGCCGCTCTGGCCCTCGAATGCACGATCGTGGCGCGCTCGAAGGGCGGCGAGCGGACGATCGAGGCGAGCGATTTCTTCCGCGGCCTGTGGACCACGGCGCTCGAGCCGGGCGAGATCCTGTCGGAGGTCCGTTTCGCCTTGCCCGCCGGATCGGGAGGGGCCTACGAGAAGCTCCGTCACAGCGCGTCGGGCTTCGCGCTCGTCGGAGCGGCGGCCGTCCTGGAGATGAACGGCGAGACGTGCCGAAGCGCCCGCGTGGCGCTGACCGGCGTGAGCGGCGCTCCTCTCCGGCTACCCGCCGTGGAGGAGCGCCTGGCAGGCCAGGCGATCACGGAGGATCTGGTCCGGGAAGCCTGCGCGGGCGCGGGGGACGCGATCGACTCGCCGCAGAGCGACTCGAGTGCCTCGGCCGAGTACCGCCGGGCGATGGCCAACGTCTTCGCCCGCCGGGCGATCCTGAGGGCCGCCGCCTGACCTCT
>JAPULH010000200.1 GCA_027295155.1 Gemmatimonadota bacterium | reverse complement strand
TCCGGATGTTGAGGGGGTTCAGCAGGCCGAGCCCGCTGCCGATCGGCGATCCCAGAGGCATGACCGCTGCCGCGCCGGCGTCCTCCAGCCTGAGGGCCGTAACCAGATCGTCGTTCGTGTAGGGCAGCACCGTAAACCCCTCCTCCACCAGGGCGCGCGTGGCCTCCAGAAGCGCATCCGTGTCGGGGAGCAGCGTGTCCCGATCACCGATCACCTCGAGCTTCACCCAGTCGGTCAGCCCAGCGGCCCGGCCGAGGCGAGCGTAGCGTACGGCCTCCTCCGCCGTGTAGCACCCGGCCGTGTTCGGAAGCACGAAGAACTCGTCAGGGTCCAGGTAGTGCAGGATGCTCTCGCGATTCGACGCGTCGAGATCCACTCGCCGGACGGCTACGGTGACCATCTCGGCCCCGGAGGCGCGGATGGCGCTCAACATCTCCTCGTGGTCCGCGTACTTTCCGGTCCCCACGATCAGGCGCGATCGAAAGGTCCGATCCGCGATTCGGAGCGGTTCGTCGAACGTCTGCCTCTCGGCCTCTCTCAGGAGGTCCGTCATGGCTCAGCCGCCGCCTACAAAGTTCACCAACTCGACGCGATCCCCGGATTCGAGCCCGATCTCCGGCAGCTCCCCCCGCCGGAGGATCTGCCGGTTCAGCTCGACCACGACCAGCCGGCCGTTCAGCTCCAGGTCCGTCAGAAGCCCCGACACGGTTTGTCCCACCGGCACTCGCCTCGGCTCCCCGTTGACGAAGATCTCCACCTTCTCTTCGGCCATTCGCTGCGTCCTCTTCCTCTCGCTCAGCCCGTCCTCCAGGCGTTGATCAGCCCAGCGGCTGTTCAGCCCGTCCTCCAGGCGTCGATCAGCCGCTTCGCCGCTCCCACGGGGTCGCCGGCCTCCCACACGGCGCGGATCACGGCCACGCCGCTCGCACCCGCGCTCCGAAGCTCCGGAACGCGCCCGGAATCCACCCCTCCGATGGCGATCACCGGGGCCCCCACGCCCCGGCACCGCTCCACGATCCGTGGGCCGTGCGCTCGCATCTCGGGGTGCGTGGCGGTAGCGTAAATCGTACCCAGAACGAGGTAATTCGCTCCGCCCCGGACCGCGTCCCGGGCCTCCCTTTCATCGTGGACGGAGACACCTAACCTCAGCCGCCGGCCTGCGACGCGCCGGGCAGCGGAGAGAGGAAGCGCTCGCCGGCCAAGCTGCGCAGCCTGCGCCCCGGCGGCGAGAGCCACGTCCAGCCGCTCGTTCACGACACACCAACCACCGAGCCCCTCCGCGGCCGCCGCGATCACCGAGGCCTGCTCCAGAAGACGCGATCCGGAAGCGTCCCGCAATCTCAGGTGAACGGCCAGATCGGCCCCGCACGCCTCCTGCAGCCTCCCCACCACCTCCATGAAATCGGGGCGCCCGGCCTGATCGTCGCCCGCCAGGACGTGAAGGAGCGGCAGGCTCATGGGTGCGGCAACCTCAACGGAAGCGGTGGCTCAACGTACGCAGCGGCTCAGCGGAAGCGGTCCCCGGCCCGCGCACCCCGGCCGCGAATCCAATCGGCCGATCCCATCCGCGATCGGCCGGCCGGCTTTACGGCGCCGATCCTCACGGCGCCGCGCCCAGCAGCCACGGTGAGACCCGTCCGCGGGTCCGCGTCGAGCACGCAGCCCGGGGGCGCTGCTGGAGGCTCGGGCGACCCGGATGCCGGGAGGACCGTCGGATCGAAGAACTGGACCGGGCGTCCATCGAGCTCCGACCAGGCCGCCGGCCACGGGTCGCACCCGCGAATCCACCTGTCCACCTCTTCGGCCGGAAGGCTCCAATCGAGACGAGCCGCCTCCCGGCTCAGCTTCGGCGCGTACGTCGTGCGCTCGTGATCCTGCTCGCGCTCCTCGCACTCGCCGGCCGCGAGACGTTCGAGTGTCTCCTCGAGAGCCTTCGCACCGAGGGCGGCGAGGCGCTCGGAGAGCTCTCCGGCTGTCATCCGTTCTCCAAGCGGCTCCTCCACCTGGTGCAGGATCGGGCCCGCGTCGAGCTCTCGCACCACCCGCATGATGGTCACGCCTGTGCGATCGTGGCCCCGGATGATCGACCAGTTGATCGGGGCCGCTCCACGCAGCTCGGGCAGGAGCGACGCGTGCACGTTGATCGACCCGCGCGCGGGCAGGGCGAGGACCTCGTCGACGAGCAGCTGGCCGTACGCCGCCACGACGGAAAGCTCGCCGCCGAGGGCAGCAAGCTCTGCCTGGAACTCCTCGCCTCTCGGCCTCTCCGGCTGGAGGACGGGCACGCCGAGCTGCTCCGCCGTGCTCTTCACCGCACTCGGTCTCAGATGCCGACCGCGGCCGGCGGGCCGGTCGGGTTGGGTGACGACGCCGACCAGTTCGTGCCGTTCGGCTACGCTCCGGAGAGAGGGGATCGCGAACTCCGGAGAGCCCCAGAAGACGATTCGCAGGGCAGCCCTACATCGCCGGCACGGCCGGCCGATCGCCTGCCTCCCGCTTCGACCACTTGCTGAGCAGCATCTTGCGCTTGAGGGGACTCACGAGGTCGATGAACAGAACGCCGTCGAGGTGATCGCACTCGTGCTGTAGGCAGCGGCTCAGGAGGCCGTCCGCCTCGATGCGGACCTCTTCGCCCTCCCGGCCGAGCCCCTCGATCACCACCTGGGCGTTCCGGGTGACGATCTCCCGCAGGTCGGGGATGCTCAAACAGCCCTCCTCTTCCTTAATCTGCCCGTGGCGCTCGACGATCCGAGGGTTGACCAGCACTCCTGGCGCGATGTCCTGCTCGCGGATGTCGTAAACGAAGACACGGAGCGGAACTCCGATCTGCGGCGCGGCAAGGCCGATCCCGTCCGCCGCATACAGCGTGTCGAGCAGGTCGTCGATGAGCGCACGCACCTCCGCGCCCACCTCATCGGCGGGCTCGCAGACCTGGCGCAGGGCCGGGTCACCGAGTAGGCGGATGCGTCGGACGCTCAACTCTGACCCGAGCTCTCGATGCGGCGCGCGATCTTGCTGCGCTCGACGTCCAGGCGCGTGTCGTTCGCCGTCTTGATCGTCACGCGGTCGTCCAGCAGGTGGACGATCCTGCCGACGATCCCACCGACGGTGGTGATCTCGTCGCCCTTCCTGAGGCTGGCGATCAGCTCCTGGTGCGCCTTCTGCTGCTGGCGCTGCGGCCGGATCAGGAGGAAGTAGAGAATGGCGAAGAACGCCCCGAGCATGAACAGCGTGCCCATCGGGTTCCCGCCGCCATCCGCAGTGCCCATCAACACGTTGGCGATCACGTTGCTCCTCTCACGTTGCCTGGCAGGTTACTGAGTGGACGAACTCGTCGGATCCTACACCGAGAGGCCGATCGCGAGCCTGGGGCCGGCCTCGGCCGGCCTGGACCCATGCCGAGCCTGGGCCGGTCGCCCGCAGGACGATCAAACATCGCCCCGCCGGTAGCGGTCCAGCCACCCCTCGGCCCACGCCTCGAACTCCCCGTGCAGAATCGCCTGCCTCGCCAGTCGGGTCAACGCCACGAGGAAGTGCACGTTGTGGAGGGAGAGCAGGCGGAGACCGAGCAGCTCGTCGCAGACGAAGAGGTGCCGGATGTACGCCCGCGAGAAGTGAACGCAGCAGTAGCAGTCGCAATCCGGGTCCAGCGCCCGCGTATCCTCGGCGAA
>JAPULH010000020.1 GCA_027295155.1 Gemmatimonadota bacterium | reverse complement strand
CTGATGTCCGCGTACGGCACCGAGGATCTGGCCATCGAGGCCATGCGCCGGGGCGCGTACGACTACCTGGCCAAGCCCTTCCAGCCGAACGAGGTGCTGCTCACCCTGAAGAAGGCGCGGGAGCGCGAGCGCCTGCGGCGGGCCAACCAGCTCCTGCGACGCGACGTGCAGCGCGCGGTCGGCGACCGGCCGATCGTGGCCGCCTCCAAGCCCATGATCGAGCTGCTCGAGCTGCTCGAGCGGACGTCTGCGTTCAAGACCACGGTCCTCCTCACCGGCGAGAGCGGCACGGGCAAGGAGGTGCTGGCCCGCGCCATCCACGCCCAGTCCCCGCGCCGCGCGGAGGCCTTCGTCGCCGTCAACTGCGCCGCCATCCCCGAGACGCTGCTCGAGAGCGAGCTCTTCGGCCACGCCAAGGGCGCCTTCACCGGCGCCAGCCGGGCGCGCCGGGGACTGTTCGTGGCGGCCAGCGGCGGCACCCTCTTCCTGGACGAGATCGCCGAGATCGCGCCGGCCCTGCAGGTGAAGCTGCTGCGGGTGCTCCAGGAGGAGGAGCTCCGGCCCGTGGGCGAGGAGAAGGCCCGCAAGGTGGACGTGCGCGTGATCGCCGCGACCGCGCGAGATCTCGAGGCGGACGTGCGCGACGGCCGCTTCCGGGAGGATCTGTTCTACCGCCTGAATGTGGTGCGCATCGCGGTGCCGCCGCTGCGGGAGCGCCGCGAGGACATCCCGCTGCTGCTCGATCACTTCATGGCGCACTTTCGCGAGATCCTGGGCAAGCCGGTCTTCACGATCAGCGACGACGCACTCGCCCGACTCTCCGCCTACCGCTGGCCGGGCAACGTGCGCGAGCTCGAGAACGTCATCGAGCGGGCCCTGATCCTGGCGGATGGAGACCGCCTCACCCTGCGCGAGCTACCGGAGAACGTGGTCCGGGACACGGAGTCGGACCAGGCCGTGGCGGCCCGGGACTACTCCCTGAAGCGCGCCCGGCGGGCCGCCGAGGCCGACGCCATCGGCCGCGCCCTGCGCGCCACCGGCGGCAACCGCACCCACGCCGCCAAGCTCCTGGAGATCAGCCACCGCGCGCTGCTCTACAAGATCAAGGACTACGGAATCCGAGACTGAACGCCGCGATTACGGCTCCGACTCGACGGCTGCCGGAGCCGCCGGCGCCTCGGAACCCGAGACGATCTCGTTCACAGTCAGCTCGAAGACCTGGCGCGCCTCGCCGCCGTGGCCGTCGCTGGCAGCGAGCTCCACGCCATGGGTCCCGACCTGGGAAGGATCCGGCCGCCACGAAATCTCGCCGAGAACCGCATCGATCTCCATCCCGTCCGGCCCCGCGACGAGACCGTAACGAAAGTTCGTATCTCCATCCGGGTCCTCCACCCCCAGGGCGTAGCGAAAGACGCCGTCTTCGAAGGTGGTCTCCGGCGCCGACACGATCCGCGGCTCGGCGTTCCCGACCCGGACGACGTCACTCTCTCGGGGGGGCGCCTCCTCCTCGCTATCGCTCACCACCACCGTGACGCGAAGTGCATCCCCCCGCCGGAGACCGGTCACATCGAAGGACTCTCCCGTGGCGTCCCGACGGCGGTCATTCACGTACCAGGTGTACTCGAACTCGAGTGGGTCGCCGTCCACGTCCGTTGCCTCCGGGACCGCCACGACCCTCGAGGCCGGAGCGACCGTCGGGGAGGGCTCCAGGCGCAGAGACTGCCACTCGGGAGGCCGGTTCGGCACCATGACCTCGGCCACCACAGACTCGCCGATCGTGCGACCGTCGCTCGGGGTTACGCGCACTCGGACGCGATCTCCCTTGCGCGCTCCCATTGGAACCACGAGGGTCGGCTCGCCGCCCGCGATACGCCGGCCCGCCACGTGCCAGGTGTAGCCGAGCTCGACCGGCTGGCCCCCGCCACTCTTCACGACGACCTCGGCGCTCACGCTTTCGCCGGGCAGCGGCCCTTCCGGCGTGAGCCGAAGGCGTCTGATCTCGGGCCCGACTCTGGACAGCTCCGGGGCGGGTCCGGCCGGCGTCTCCGCTTCCGCGACGACCGGTTCACTGAGCGCGGGCCGTTCCTCCTGCGACCTCTCCGCACCGCCACAGGCAAAGGCGACCACGGCAACGATCGCGGCCACCGACCCCCCAGCAGACCTCTCGCTCATGCTCAGTGGGGAAGCGATTCGATGACGCGGAGAAGCTTCAGGGCGGGCACTTTGCCCTCCGCAGCCGCCTTGAACACCACGGCATCGGAACTCCCCGGGTCCAGCAACCCCTGCCCGCCCTTCGGCGCCCGGATCTCGTCGAGCGTGGTCGATCTGCCGTAGAGATCCTTCAGTACGGTCTCGGCCGTCACCTGGTAGTCGCGGCCGTGCAACCGCACCGTCCGGTCTGCCAGATTCACGGCGCCCACCAGCGCGTATCCGCGAACGACCGACTCCTCTTCCGCGGATCCCGCCCCGGCCACGCCGAGGATCAGGATCGCCGCCCAGACCGCCCCACGGATCCTGGATCGAAAGCTCATCGGTGAACTCCTTTCCCTATTGCTGCTGGCGCCAGTAGACGCCGCTGGCCTCGAGCTTGATGTCGTCGCCCTCGAAGCTCATGATGTCGGTGCCGCTCGTCTCGATGATCACGCGATTGTCCTTCCCATCGGGCCCCACGGACGTCTTCGGGTCCGAGGGCAGCCCGGCACCGATGGCCAGGTCCCGGACGGGATTATCCGCCGCGTCCCGGAAGTAGCCCTCGCCCGTGAGCAGGTGGAACGCGTACAGCGTCGCCTCTCCTCGCGCCGTGCACGGCTCCCCCGTGTTGGTCGGCGTGAACGAGGCGGCGATCACCACCGAGGAGAAGATCTCGGTATTCGTCACGAACTTCTCCCCGTCCCGCGCGATGAAGTAGAAGCCGCGGTTTGCGACCACCGTCGCCGTCTCGATCCCCGTGACGTCGGTGAGATCCGCCTCTGTGAGATCGGCGAACGGCGGGACCTTGATCTCGCCCGGGTCGAGGTCGCTCATCACATAGAAACGGTTGTTCTCATCCTTTGCGTCAATGCCCTCGTACGAGATGTCGGCGCGCTCTCCCGTTCCGACGGCCAGGTAGAGCTTCCCCCGCAGCAGGGCGCCGGCCGGCGGGAAGAAGAAGCTCTTGAAGAAGGAATCAGGGCCGACCTTCTCGATGGGGGCCACGAAGAACCTTCGGAAGGTCCAGTTGGGCTGCGTCCGGACACCCGAGCCGTCGTTGACCCGGTCCTCTCCGATCTCGTGGATCACCCACTTGAACAGGTTCCCCTGGAGGTCACCCACGTAGATGAGATCCGCATAGCCGTCGAAGTCGATGTCGTAGACCGCCGGCGTCGACGGGATCGCGGACATCATGTACTGCTGGGCGTCCGCGGCCCCGCTGTCGAACTTCTTCTCCGCCAGAACCTCGCCGGTCTTGGCGTCCAGGATGTAGATCGCGCGGCCGCGGGTGCCGTTAATGTCGTAGTTCGCGCTATCGTTGGGGTTCCCGGTCGGGTCGTACCCGCCCGTGACGATCGCGACCCAGCGCTCGTAGCCAAAGCCCCCGTTGTCGTCGAGCCCGACCTTCACCCTCACCCTCGTGAGGATGGGCTCACCCCAGGTCTGGCCCATGTAGGGAAGGAAGGAGTCCGGATCGGCAACGTCGTCGGGATCGTCCTCGCGCGGGAACTCCCACAGGTAGCCCGGGTAGGGGAGGTTCCCCGCCGGTCCCATGACCCCGTTCGGGTTGGTGATGTCCACCGCGTAGTAGTGGTGCCCCCCCTGGCGGAGCCCCCCCACCAGGACCGTGCGCCACTCGCTTCCGCTCGCGAGCTTGGCACTCGTGGTCGGGTTGGAGTACAGCCACATGTCGGCGACCTGGGGCGAGCCGTCCACGAAGTAGGTCCGCGCCGTCGGGTCGTCTACGGGCTGGTTCTTGATCCCCTGCCGCGGCTCCCAGGGCATGAGGCCGAACAGCTCCTGGCCGCTCCCCTCGTTGTACAGCGGCGGATTCGCCACGCCATTCCAGAGGCCCCAGTCGCCTGCATGGAACCCGTGAAGGAAGCCCCCGTTGGTCCCGGCGTAGAGGACCCGGCTGCGGGTCTCGTAGGCCGTCTTGAAGGCCGCGTAGGAGGCATTCGTGTGGCCGGCCTTGGGGTGTCGGACCACAGTGGGATTCGAGTGGAAGACGTCCCCGAGGACTGCCGGTCTCGTCGCGCACGCGGCGGGAACTGCCACGTCGGCGCTGCCGACGCCGGTTCCGAACGCACAGCCGCGCGCGAAGGCGACCACCTCATCCGCCAAGCCCTCCTC
>JAPULH010000002.1 GCA_027295155.1 Gemmatimonadota bacterium | reverse complement strand
TCGCTTCGCTCGCTCCGGTTGGCTGGCGCCGACCTCCACTCGCGTCGCTCGCTCCGGTTGTGGCCGAATACGGCGTCACTCGTCGTCGAGGGCACCGCGCGAAGCGTGGGCGCACCGGGCCTCGACGCCGCCGCCGTCCTTGTCTTCAACTCACAAGACGGTAACAGGCGCGACAGCGACTGTCGCGCGCGGCCCGCCAGGGTTCTTCAGCGACCTGCTGGTTCTCAGCCGGTTCGATCCGGCTTTCAGACACCCGAAGCGGCGGGGAGCCTGGCGGCGACGAAAGACACCAGCTCGAGACACCGGTTGGAGTATCCCCACTCGTTGTCGTACCACGCGATGATCTTCACGAGGTGGCCTCTCATCACCGTGGTCGATAGGCCGTCGACGATCGCGCTCGCGGGGTTTCCGATGTAGTCCGTGGAGACAAGCGGCTCGTCGGTGTACTCCAGGATCCCTCGAAGCTCTCCGGCTGCGTAGCTCCGGAACGCCTCGTTCACCTCCCTGGCGCTGGTCTCGCGCTCGACCTCAACCACGAGGTCGATGAGCGACACGTCGGGTGTGGGCACGCGCATCGCCATCCCGTCGATCCGGCCCTCGAGGCTCGGCAGCACGACCCCCGTGGCCTTCGCCGCGCCGGTCGTGGTCGGGATGATCGAGAGGGCTGCCGCCCGGGCGCGTCTGAGATCCTTGTGCGGGAGATCGAGGATCCGCTGGTCGTTCGTGTAGCTGTGCACGGTCGTCATCAGGCCACACTCGAAGCCGAAGCCTTCGTCCACGACCTTCGCGACCGGTGCGATGCAGTTCGTCGTGCAGCTGGCGTTCGAGATGACGTGATGCGTGTCGGGGTCGTAGCCGCCCTGGTTTACCCCGAGCACGATGGTCACGTCCGGGTTCTTGGCGGGTGCCGTGATGATCACCTTCTGGGCCCCCGCTCGCAGGTGCTTGGACGCGTCGTCACGGGAGCGGAAGAGGCCTGTCGCTTCGAGCACGACGTCGACACCCAGTTCATCCCACGGGAGGTTCTCCGGATCGCGCTCCGAGAGCACCTGCAGTCGCTTACCATCGATGACCAGGGCGTCTTCCTCCGTGCGCACCTCGCCTCGGAACGCTCCGTGCACCGAGTCGTATCGGAACAGGTGAGCCAGCGTCTCCGGGTCCGTCAGGTCGTTCACCACCACGAACTCGAGATCCTCCATCTTCCGGGCGATCGCGGCCCTCAGCATGTTCCTGCCGATCCGTCCGAATCCGTTTATCGCCACACGAGCAGCCATCGGTGCTCCTCCTTCGTTTGTGGAACGATCCAGGCTCACAACCTTACATTCTCGGCGGCGAATTTCCAGACGCAGCGTCCCACCAGGTTTTGTCAGCGACCTGTTAGGGCTCCAGCGACCGCCACGCACGAGCAAAGCTGACGACCCCTAGAGGCCGCCAACCCGCTTCGGTGAGAGCTTGTGCGCAGGCCGCCGCCGTCGCCCCGGTAGTCACGACGTCATCCACCAGAAGGATGGCTTTCGGCTGGCCCGCCTCCGGGCCGGCCGAGGCTCGAACGCGCCCCCTCACGTTGACCTTCCGTTCGCTTCG
This sequence comes from Gemmatimonadota bacterium, assembly GCA_027295155.1. Taxonomy (GTDB): domain Bacteria; phylum Gemmatimonadota; class Gemmatimonadetes; order Palauibacterales; family Palauibacteraceae. Next base: position 16,961 of record JAPULH010000002.1, on the reverse strand, counting down.
TCCGAGTCCGGCTTGCGGTCGCCGGCCCGGGAGGCGCTCGAGGACGTCCAGAACGGGGTGTCCGAGAGTCGCACCGAGTGGCTCGGCGAGCAGTCGCGCCTGGTTGAAGCCGCGTTCACGGAGCCGCGCCAGGGTTACCGGAACGGGCCGAGCGTCGTTTGGGCCTGATGGAGGGCCTCGCCCCCCATCAGGCGGAGGGCGGGTTCCTTCATGGCGGCCCCCATGCCTCCGGCGAGAGCCGCCCATCCGCGGTACTTGAGCTCGCGAACGACGCGGGCCGCGCCGGCTTCCAATCTAAACGCCGCGGCGGCATGCAGGCGACCGAGCGCCGATCGGGCGCAGGCCGCACAACCCCCGCTTTCTGCCGGCGTAAGGCTCGTGGCTCCGCATCGGTCGCAGCGCGGCGAGAGAATCCGCGGGAGCCGATGCCAGCAGGTCGCGCACACGGGCACGGCGCCCGGCTCGAGCGTGCTCGCGCAGAGCACGCAGCACGGTGGGAAGACGATATCGAAGCCGCGGCCGACGAGTCTCAGAGCCGCCAGCGCGGAGTGGGCCCTCAAGGCTCCGATGCGGAGGCTGCCCGCGCCCGGAGAGCGGCCTGAGCGGCCCTCCTCATGACCTCCACGGGGGCGACGAGGCCGAGCCAGTTGCGGATGCTCAGGTCGGCTTGGGCCACGAGCATGTCCAGGCCGTCCGCGGCCGGCAGGCCGAGAGCACGGGCGTGGCGGACCCACGGCGTTCCGCCCACCCGATACACGACATCGAGTGCCGCGCCTGCCCTGAAGCCGGAGAGGTCCGCGGGAAGAGGGTCGGTAGGCCGCAAGCCGAGCGAGGTGGCGTTGACGACCAGATCGTAGGGCCCCGTCACATCGCCGCGCCCCCCCAGGACAAGAATCGCCATCTCTCCGAGCTCGAGCTCGGCAGCGACGCCGTGCGCCTTCTCGCGCGTACGATTGAGGATCTCCGCCGCTGCCGCGCCCCCCTCGGAGAGAGCGGCCAGGACCGCTCGTGCGGCGCCGCCGGCCCCGAGCACGAGGCAGCGTGCACCGCGCAGCCGGAGGTCGCACGAGCGCTCCAGCCGGTGTACGGCGGTCAGGACCCCCCCCACGTCAGTGTTATCGCCGCACAGCGATCCCTCAGGGCCGCTCCAGAAGCAGTTGCACGCCCCCGTTCGAAGGACGGAGGACGAAGGCGTATCGAGCGCGGCTGCCGCGAGGAGCTTGTGAGGTAGTGTGACGTTCCCGCCTCCGGTGGCTGCCACCTCTCGCATCACGGATGCGAGCTCGCTCCGGGTGACGACGCGACTCACGAACGTGGCATCCACGCCCAGGTCACGGAACGCCGCCTGGTAGATCGCGGGCGCCGGAGAGTGCTCGACCGGATCGCCCAGCAGCGCATAACCGGCCGTCACGCCTTCAAGCACTCTCCGGTCGCCCCCATCACTCGGAGAGACTCCCAGTTTCCGCGAGGTGATCGAGGAATCCCGATATGGAGGCCTTCAGCAGGTCGAATGCCTCCTCGTATCGGGCCACCCATCCCCCGACCGGGTCGGGGACCTGGTCACCCCGGCGTACGTCGCTCTCCTGCAGGTACTCGGTCAGGAGATGGCTGGGGACCTCCGGCGCCAGATCCCGTGCGAGTCGGAGATGAACGTGCTCCATCGCGAGGATGACGTCCATGCTCTCGGCAAGATCACGGGTGAGTCTTTGGGCCGTATGCGGGCTCAGATCCAGGCCGTGCCGGCTCGCCACGATCTCGGCGCCCTCGGAGGCGGGGAGGCCCGTGGCCGCCCATACACCTGCCGAGCCCACCTCCAGGTCGAGCCCGCGACGGGATGCCTCGTCCCGAGCGATCACCTCAGCGAGGGGACTGCGGCAGGTGTTGCCCGTACAAAGAAAAAGGACTCGCCATGGCGAACCCTCCCGCACGTCGGCAACGGCGTTCAGAGCGCTTCTCCCAGACAGCGGGCGATCCGGCGGCGATCGATCGACCCTTCGCGGAGGATCGACAGTCCTCCTCCTCGGAGTGACACGATGGTCGAGGAGGCGGAGCGTGCGAGCGGCCCCGCGTCGAGAAACGTGACCGGCACGCTCGGCTCGGGAAAAGCCTCGAGAGAGCGCCGCACCCCGACCCCGTTCGCGGCCGGCGTCTTCCCCTGCCGGTTCAGGCTGCTGGAGGTCATGAGCGATCGCCATCGGCCCAGGATGACGAGCAGAAGCGGGTGCCCGTCCACCCGCACGGCCACTCCGGCCTCCGATCCATCGTCCAGCACCAGCGTGAGCGGCCCCGGCCAGAACTCGGTGGCGAGGCGCGCGGCCCGGTCATCCCATTCGGCACCCCGAAGCTCGCGGCGCAGCGTCTCGGCACTTCCCGCAAGCCTGACGAGGCTCTGGTCCGGTGGCCGCCCCTTGAGTCGATTCACCTCGGCGTCCAGCACACGGCTCACCGCGCCGCCGATTCCGTACACGGTGGACGTCGGGTGGACGAGAAGCTCACCTCTCTCCAGCGCCCCCATCGCGGCGGTCACGCTTTCTGCCCAATCGATCGGATCCCTCGCGTTAGACCGGATCTCCCGGTACTCCCTCACGCGATCCTCTCGACCAACTCCCGCACATGCGACACGGGAACCAGACGAAGCGTCTGCGGCGCCCCGGCGGCGCCGGCGGCCTCGTGTGTGACCGTCGCCGGGAGGGCCGTCGCCGGGACGATAGCTTCTTCGATCCCCAGCTTCCGTGCCTCGGCTAGACGGCGCTCGAGCCGCGGAACGGCCCTTACCTCTCCACCGAGACCGACCTCCCCGATGATCGCGCGGCTACCGATCGTGCGCTCCAGTTCCGCCGAAACCAGAGCCGCCGCGACGGCCAGATCCGCGGCCGGATCGGACAAGCGCAGCCCGCCAACCACGTTGACGAAGACATCGCGCTCGATCGCCTGGACGCCTGCCCGGCGCTCGAGGACGGCCAGAAGCAGCGCGAGCCGACGAGGTGGAAAACCGCTGGTCGTCCTCTGGGGAATGCCAAAGCGGCTGCGGGCCGTCAGGCACTGAACCTCGGCCAGAAGCGGACGTGAGCCCTGGAACGTCACGGCGACCGCCGAGCCACTGACCCCACCCGCCTGACTCAGGAAGACCTCCGATGGGTTGTCGACCGGTGCCAGCCCTGCCCCGGTCATCCGGAACACAGCGATCTCGTCCACGCTACCGAACCGGTTCTTCGTTGCCCGAAGAAGGCGGTGCTCACGGCCGCGACTTCCTTCGAGCTGCAACACGGCATCCACGACATGCTCCAGCGTCCGCGGGCCGGCGAGAGATCCCTGCTTCGTCACGTGACCGACGATGACCACCGGTGTCCCACTCAACTTGGCGAACGCCTGGAGCGCCGCGGTACACTCGCGCACCTGACTCACCGTGCCGGGCGCCGAGTCGGCTGCCTCGCTGGACAGCGTCTGGATCGAGTCCACGCCGAGAAAGTCCGGCCGGGCCGAATGGGCCACGCGGAGCAGCTCTTCCACTCCCGTAGAGCCGAAGAAGGTCACGTCGAGGGCCGCTCCACCGATGCGCTCCGCGCGTAGCCGGACCTGCGGCGCCGACTCCTCGCCCGATACATAGAGGGCGCTGCCTCCGGTACGCTGGACCGAAGCCGCGGCCTGGAGCAGCAGGGTGGACTTGCCGATCCCCGGGGAGCCGCCGAGCAGGACGACCGATCCGGACACCAGCCCACCGCCCAGAACGAGGTCGAGATCGCCGATGTCCAGCAGGAGCCGGCCGGCCTCGGACGCCACGGCTTCGCGCAGCGGAGCCGCCACGGAGCTGCGGCCGGCCGGGTGGAACCGATCGCGGGGCTTCCCCGCGCCGGCAGGGGCCTCAACGAGCGTGTTCCAGTCACCGCACGCCGGACAGCGGCCCTCCCACCTCAAGCTCTCGTGGCCGCAGGAGCGGCAAGAGAAGCCAGCCGCCACACGCCGAACCCTGCCCGAGCGGCTCACCGCCCGATGGGACGTCTGACCGGGCGGCTCAGGTCAGAACGGCTCGTCACGATCGGAACGCGAATCGAACAACGTGTATTGCTTGTGGAAGTACAGCGACACCTCGCCCGTGGGACCGTTTCTTTGCTTTCCGATGATCAGATCCGCCTTGCCTTCCAGCGAGTTCCCGTCGCGGTCGACCGGCCCCTTGTACACCTCTTCACGGTAGATGAAGAGCACGAGGTCCGCGTCCTGCTCGATCGCGCCCGATTCCCGAAGGTCGGCGAGCACCGGACGGTGGTCGGTGCGCTGCTCGGGCGCTCGAGAAAGCTGGGAGAGCGCTATCACTGGAACCTCGAGCTCCTTCGCGACGGCCTTGAGCGAGCGGGAGATCGCGCTGATCTCCTGCTGACGGTTCTCGGCCCCCCTGGGGCCCGCCATCAGTTGAAGGTAGTCCACGATCACCAACTTCAGATCAACCTCGGCTCGCAGTCGCCGAGCCTTGGCCCGAAGTTCGAGGACAGAGATGGCGGGTGTGTCATCGATCCAGATCGGCGCCGTGTTGAGCAGGCCGGCCGCCGTGGCCAACCGGCCGTACTCGTCGTCCTCCAGCCGTCCACGGCGCAGCCGACCCGAGTCGACGCGTCCCTCCGCACAAAGAAGCCTCTGAACCAGCGCCTCCTTGGACATCTCCAGCGAGAAGATCGCGACCGCACTCTCCTGCTCGATGGCCGCATGCTGGGCGAAGTTGAGGGCGAGCGCCGTCTTCCCCATCGACGGACGGCCCGCCACCACGATCAGGTCGGAGGGCTGGAACCCGGCGGTGAGGCGGTCCAGGTCCGGGAAGCCCGTCGGCACGCCGGTGACCGAGCCGGGGCTCCGCTGGAGCTCTTCGATGCGCTCGAACGTGGGCCAGAGTATCTCCTTGATCCACACGAAGCCCCGGCGGCTGGCCGCCTGGGAGATATGGAAGACTCTCTGCTCAGCCCGGTCGAGGGTCTCCTGGGCAGTCCCGGCCGCGGTCTGGTGCGCGTCTCGGATGATCTCCGTCGCTTCCTCAATCAGACGGCGCAGGATCGCCTTGTCGCGGAGGATCCGGCAGTGGTACTCGATGTTGGCCGCCGTGGGAACCGCGTCGACGAGTCGAGCAACGTACTCCATTCCGCCCGAGCCCTCCAGCTCGCCGGCGGACTTGAGCTCATCCGAAAGCGTGACCGGGTCGATGACCTGCCCGCGGTTGTAAAGCCGCATCATCGCCCGGAAGATCCGCCGGTTGCCCTCCCGGTAGAACGCCGCGTCGTCGACGAACTCCATCGCCACGGCCACCGCGTCGCCATCGATCAGCATACCGCCGAGAATCGAGGCCTCGGCCTCCTCGGACCACGGTGGCTGGCGGCCGGCGAAGACGTCCGCCGCCTCTAGGGCGATGGATCGGTCGGAAACCATCGAGTCGGTCACGGTGCTTGGGTCACGGAACCAGGTTCAGGGACGGCTCGTCAGCCGCCGGCCCGGAAACGGTGGGAGAGTCACCGTCCAGGACTCGTCGCACGAGCTGGAGGTCCTCCCAGGTCGGTCGCTTCCAGCCGGGGTTCCGCAGGGAGGCTGCCGGGTGGTACGTGACGACCAGGGGGTACCGTCCGTACAGGTGCGTGCGTCCCCGCAGCCGACCGATCGAGTCTCGCGTGGCAAGCAGCGTCTGCGCCGCGAAGGAACCGAACGCCACCACGACCTCTGGGTCGATCAACTCGATCTGCCGGAGAAGGAACGGCGAGCAAGTCGCGATCTCTTCCGGGCTCGGATCCCGGTTACCAGGCGGTCGGCACTTGAGCACGTTGCAGATGTAGACCTCGTCGCGCCGGAGGCCGACGGACATCAACAGGAGGTCCAGCAGCTGTCCGGCGCGCCCGACGAACGGACGTCCCGTATCGTCCTCGACTGCCCCCGGAGCCTCGCCCACACACACCACCCGTGCCTCCGGATCGCCTTCCCCGAAGACGACGTGCTGGCGACTCTCGTGCAGCGAGCACCGAGTGCATGCCCTCGCTACCTCGCCCAGAGCATCGAAGTCCAGCTCGCGAATCCCCTCGGCCGTACCCTCCTTCGCCAGGCGAACCGTTTCCGCCTCCTTCGTGGAGACCGCCGCGGGAGGCCGGCTGGCCGCGGCGTCGAGGGCATCCCGTCGAGAGAGCCCTCGGAAGATCAACGGCGGCTCGCCCAGAGAGATACGGGTCTCGATGTAACGGCGCAGGGGCTCGCGAAGGTCAGTCAAGTCGTGCTTCGATTCGATCCAGTAGGCGGTCGGCGACCTCCTCCTTCGACAGGACCGGCAGTTCCTCCACCTCGCCCCACCGATCCAGGAGCGTGATCCGGTTCGTCGGCACCTCAAAGCCGGCCTCGGGGTCCCCGACCTCGTTCACGGCCATGAAGTCCACACCCTTGGAGGTCAGCTTCTCCCTGCCGTTCTCGATCGGCGTCTCGGTCTCCAGAGCGAAGCCCAGCGTGACGATCCCACGGCGGTCGCGCGCCGCCCGTGTCTCCTTCAGGAGATCGGGTCCGGCCACGAGATGGAGCTCCAGGTCCCCACCCGTTTTCTTGATCTTCGAATCGCTCGGTGAGGGTACCCGGAAGTCCGAAACCGCGGCGGCCATCAAGAGAAGATCGGCCTCCTCGAGGGCTTCTCTCAGCGCATCCAGCATCTCCTCTGCCGTGTCCACCTCGATCACGTGCGGTCCATGCGGATGCGGGCGTGCGGTCGGCCCGCTCACGAGCGTCACGCTGGCTCCACGTCGCCAGGCGGAGGCCGCCAGAGCCTGACCCATGTGTCCCGATGCGCGGTTACCAACGTATCGGACGGGGTCGATCGGTGCCCGGGTGGGCCCTGCAGTGACAACGACCTTGCGCCCTTTCAAGCTCTGCTCCTCCAGCAGGCGCCCGGCGACCGCAAGGATCTCCACGGGCTCCGACATTCTGCCGATGCCGATCTCTCCTTCCGCCAGCTGGCCCACATCCGGGCCGACCATCCAGAGGCCGAACTCACGGAGCGTGTCCACGTTGCGTTGCGTTGCCGGGTGTCTCCACATCCGCTGGTTCATGGCCGGGCAGAGCAGCACCGGGCAAGACGCGGCGAGAAGAGTGGCCGCGGCCAGCGAGTCGGCCTGTCCCGTCGCAAGCTTAGCCAGAAAATCAGCGGTTGCGGGCGCGACGATCGCGACCCCGGCCCGGCGTCCGACGTCGATGTGGTCGAGCGGTCGTTCCCACAGGCTGGTGCCGATCGGTCTGCCGGTGAGCCCCTCGAACGTGGCTCGCCCTACAAACCTTTCGGCGCTCCGCGTCAGCACGACGTCAACCACGGCGCCCGCCTCCCGCAGGCGGCGTACGAGGTAGGCCGTCTTATAGGCGGCGATGCCACCGGTCACCACCACGAGAACCGGGCGGTCGTCGAACGGACGCACTGTGCTCGTCGGTAAGCGTCTTGGGCCGCTCGAGACGCTACTCGAGCCCCGGCCGGTCCTTGGTCACGAGTCGATACTCGAGCTGCCCCGACGTGAGGGCGTCGAGGGCCAGCGTCGTGAGCTTCACGGCGCCGTACGGCGAGCGCTCGAGCGGAAGCGCGTTCAGCTCGCGAGCGTACTTCGCCGCCACCAGCACGCCCAGATACTTGTCGGACGCTGTCGCGGCGACTTCTTTCGGCGTAAACACCTTCATTGTGTATCTCCTGTTCCCTCGTTCTCGGCTTCTTCGCCTTCCACCGCTTCGGCCTGCGCGGCGGCTGCCTCCATCTCCAGCATCGATACGAACCGGTTCAAGTCGTTACCCACTCGTCCCACGCGTGATTCCTCGGCGTCCAGAATCGCCTCCACGCGGTCCACCGTTTCTCCGAGGTCCTCGTTCACGAGCACGTAGTCGAACTCCCCGGCCGCTCCCAGCTCCTCAGCTGCCGTGCGAAGCCGCCGCAGCAGCGTCGAGGGAGTCTCGCTCCCCCGGGCGCGCAGCCGGGAGAGCCAGGCGCCGCGCGGCGGCAGGAGGAAGATGGTCACGGCATCGGGAACCGCTGCCCGTACGGAACGGGCTCCCAGCACGTCGATGTCGAGGACCAGGTGGGCTCCCTCCGCTCTCGCCCCTTCCAGGTTCTCGCTGGGTGTGCCGTACAGCTCGCCGTGGACCTCCGCCCACTCCAGCAGCTCCCCACGGTCGCGCATCCGCTCGAAGTCAGCCCTCTCGAGAAAGACGTAGTCGACCCCAGCCCTCTCCCCGGGGCGAGAAGCTCTCGTCGTCACGGATACGGAGAACCGGAGGTCGCTTCGCCGGCGCAGCAGTTCGCGAACCGCCGTTGTCTTGCCGCTTCCCGAGGGGCCGGCCAGAACGAGTGGATAGGTATGGTCGATAGGAACCCCGGCATCCCTCACTCGACGTTTTCCACCTGCTCGCGCAACCGTTCGAGACCGTTCTTGATCTCGACGACGTGACCGGAGATCCGTGCATCGTTCGCCTTGGAGCCCACGGTGTTGATCTCCCGATTCATCTCCTGAAGGAGGAACGAGAGGCGCCTGCCGACCGGCTCGGCAGCCTCCGAAGCGAGCAGCTCGCGGAAAGCAGCGACGTGGGCTCTCGCCCGGACGAGCTCCTCCGAGATGTCCCACCGATCCGCGATGACGGCGATCTCCTGCTCCAGTCGCCCCTCGTCCAGGCGAATCTTCCCAGCCAGCTCCGCTACCGCGCGCCTGAGGCGCTCGTGCTCCCGCTCCAAGCGCTCGGGCGTCAGTCGCTCTACGTCGTCCAGCCTGTCATCTACGCCGTCGAGACTAGCCAACAGATCGTCTTCGAGGCGCCTTCCCTCGATTTCTCTCATGCCGACGAGCTGGGAGACGGCATCGTCGACGACGGAGCCGAGCATATCGGCGTCCACCCAGCCAAGCTGGTCCATCCGCTCCTGGCGCAGGAGGTCCCCGGCCGTGCGCGCGACCAGGGAGAGGTCGATCTCGCCTGGAAGGTCGTACTCCTCCTGGAGCGCTCGCAGCGTTTCCAGGGAGGCCAGGACCCGCTCGCGGTCCATCCGCCATTCGCCACCGCTCCCAGGGGCCGCTTCGGCCAGCACCACGAAGCTCACCTGGCCGCGACGAGCTCGCTGGCCCAGTCGAGCTCGTAGCTCGGACTCCCACGCGTCGGCTCCCGGCGGCAGCCGGAACGAGATGTTGAGGTGACGGTGGTTGACGGACTTGAGCTCTACCGTGAGCGTGCCGTCCGGGAACTCGCGGCTCGCCGAGCCGAATCCGGTCATGCTTCGTATCATCGCTGGCGTTCCAACCTATCGCGTGGCTCGCATCAGTTGAAGAACTCCCATTTTACGCCGAAGAGCGTGAGGCTCCGCGGATACGGAAAGCCCACTACGTCCTCGTCCTCGGTGCCCGTCAGGTTGTCGGCGCGAAGCCAGATCTGGAAGTCCTTGATCTGCAGCAGGAGGTCGAGGTTCAGGCGACGCTGTTCGGGCACGGGGAGCGGGTTGGGAACTCCGGGCGCCGAGGAGAGCATGGCACTGCGGTAGAGGAAGCCGAGCCCCAGCTGCACGAGCAGGTCTCCCTTGAAGAACCTCTGGGTGAAACCCAGCCGGCCCCGCGCGACATCGACCGGCAGGTAGATCGCCTGGGCGTCAGCCGATGTGGTCTGGTGCCGCCAGAATCCTGTGATCACAAGGGGGCTCAAGCCCTTGATCAGGACCCCCAGGGGCACGATCGGGCCGCTCAGCTCGCCCTCGAAAGCTGTGACGTCCACACCGGGACCCGGCTGCAGCACCGCGTCGAATGCGGCCCCGAACGGAAGCTGACGGCTCACGCTCTGAAAGGACAGCCGCGCCCCCAGGTCGTAGGGACCCAGGCTGAGCTCCAGGCCGCTTGTGAAAGCGTCGAACGAGAGCGAGTCGGCGGTGCCCGAGAGCGGCCTGGACACCCCGCGGATTCCCGTCGCGCCGCCGGCACGGATCACCAGAGCGGCCGAGGTGAACGGCCCGATCGCCAAGCCTCCACGCACCGAGCCGGCATCGAAGCCGTCCCATGTGGAGCCCTCGACCTCCACGTCAAGGCCGAGCAGCCTCGCGATCCGCACGCCGGCCGTGATGCCGCCGGCCACGCTCGGGTACGCGGGCCCGCCGCCCTGGACGGCGACCTCCGCTCGAGCGAAGCCCCAGCGAGGAGAGCCGGTAACGGCGATCCCCGCCCGGTTGACCTCGACGAGCTGCGAGTCGAGCACGGTGAGCGCCGTGCTGCTGAGAGCGAGATCGGCGACCAGGGTCGACGAGATCTGACTGCGGCCGGTGAAGGCCACGTCGCGGCGTTTCAGCTCCGCGGAGTCGTCGCCGAGACGGTCGATGCTCTGGCTCTTCCACTGAAGCTGGAACCCCGTCCGATTGCTGCGCGGCATCCACGCGAGCGTGGCCCAAAAGTCGAGCCGGTCGGACAGCAGATCTCCGCTCCGCACGTTCAGAACATCGAACGCTGCGGCCACCGTGACCGCACTTCCCCACCCGTTGCTGAATATCCCGCTGACCAGGTCCAGCTTCGGGGAGCCGGTCCCTCCACCGACGCGGGCGTACGCTCTGGCCTCGTGCTGGCGGCGTGTGAAGATCTCGACGATGAACCCAGAGGAGCTCCGCCGTACACGCAGCTTGTCCAGGTATACGAGGGGAAACCGAATGAGATCGTCCTGGCCGGATTCCAGAGGTGGCACCTCCCGGCCGTCGACCAGAACTCGAACGAACCCGGCGCCGAAGGGTCCGTCCGTCAGCTGATGCGCTCCGTTGAAGTAGTTGGCACGCACGGTCGTGAAACCGGGCATCACGTCCTCGAGAAAACCGATGAGGCTCAAGGCGTTGGAGGAGATGACCTCCTCCCGACTCCACTCCCGCACCTCGTAGGAGAAGCTCGAATCGGGAAGCGCCGAAGCCTCTGGATATCCCGGCACACGCTTCCCCTCCTCTGGCTCCGGGGCTTCTTCCTCGGCCCCCGGCGGGAAGTCGATGCGCATGCTGTCAGGCAGGATCTCGACACCCTCCGGAAGCCGGGTGGAGTCTGCTCTCGCGCTGTCGGGAGGCGGGATCGGACGATCCTCCTGTGCGACAACGGGTCGCGCGGCTGCCAGCAGTGAGACGGCTGTCCACACGGCGATCGGAGCGGCGCGGCGCGCCACCGGCCGGCGTGTCAAGCCGGGAGGTGGCCGTCGGCGGATCAGGCCATGCGCCGTCAGCGAGCGCCTCGCACCCATTCCACGAGGAGGCGTACGCCGGCGCCCGTCGCGCCCTTCGGCTGATGGGCCCGGGCCTCGTCCGCCCATGCGGTACCGGCGATATCCAAATGCGCCCACGGGACGTTCTCCACGAACTCCTTGAGGAAGTACCCGGCCGTGATCGGGCTCGCCTCTCGCCCGCCGCTGTTCTTGATGTCGGCGATGTCCGACTCCAGCTGCTTGCCGTACTCCGGCCAGAGGGGAAGTCGCCAGACGCGCTCGCCGGATCGGATCGAGGCCTCCTCCAGGGCGCGTGCCAGCTCGTCGTCGTTGCTCATCAGCCCGGCGGCATGCCGCCCGAGCGCGACGACACAGCCGCCCGTGAGGGTTGCGACATCCACGATGGCGGAGGGACCGAGGCGGGTCGCGTAGCTCAGTGCGTCGGAGAGGACCAGCCGGCCCTCGGCGTCGGTGTTCACGATCTCGATCGAGCGGCCCGAGACACCACGGATCACGTCGCCCGGTTTGACGGCGTTGCCCGAGGGGAGATTCTCCGCTGTGGGTATCAGGACGACGATCCGACGGGAGGTTCCCAGATCGGACAGCGCCCGGATGGCGCCCAGCACGGCCGCCGCCCCGGCCATGTCGTACTTCATCTCCTCCATGCCCTTGGAGGGCTTGAGCGATATGCCGCCGCTGTCGAAGGTGATTCCCTTGCCTACGAGCACGATCGGCGATCCTCCCTCGCCGCGGTGCTCCAGTATGATAAAGCGCGGAGGCTCCGCGGAGCCCTTCGACACGGCCAGCAGGGCGCCGAAGCCTTCTTCACGAAGCTTCTCCGCACTCCACGCCTGGACAGCGATGCCGCGCTCGCCCAGCGCCTCCGCCTCCTCCGCAAGCCGGACAGGGGTGGCCACGTTGCCTGGCCGCGACACCAGGTCGCGGGCGAAGTTCTGAGCGTCGGCGATGGTCCGGCCGGTCGACGCGGCTGCCTCGGCCCCGGCCGCGGCCTCCTCGGACCAGATGAGCGCCAGAGAGGGCGCCGTCCGGCCGAAGCGCGTCTTCTCCGCTCGTAGAGCGTCGTATGAGAAGTCGCCGAGCATCAGCCCTTCGGCGGCCGCCTGCACCGATTCGGCTCGGCCTGCGGCCTCTGGCAACAGAAGGGCTAGCGAGGAGAGCCGGTGCTCGCGGCAGAAGCGCACGGCAACACCTGCCACCGCACGCATCTGGGAAGCCGTCGGAGACTCGTCATCAGCGGTGCCGGCGCCCTCACCGACGCCGACGAGAAGCACGTGCGGATGGCCGGGCGGACTCGGAAAGAAACTCGTTTCGTCCGCTTTGCCGCGGTACACGCCCTGCTCCATGCACCGGTCGATGACGCCGCCAAGCCACCCGTCCAAGATGGCCAGCGGCCCGGCGAGTGCTCCGGGCGCGGAAACCGCGATCAGGTCGACGTCGAGATTCTCGAGCGCTCCCGATCGAACCTCGATGTCGCGCAAGCGTTGCTAAGTCCGGTCGGGTGCGCTCAGGAGCGCTGGTCGCTAGGCACGTTCCTGGCGGTGCTCACCGTGGCTCGTGGATGTGTCACGAAAGGTGCCTCAGCTGAGCACGGTGTCGGCCGTGGCGGTCAGAAGTCGATCCCTCAGCTCATCGTTAGAGAGCGACGCGAAGAGTCCGACGGGCAGGGAGGCTCGTCGCTGCGGCTCGCTAGGATCCGAGAAGCACACGAAGATCACGGACTCGCAGTCCTCCGGCGCGGCCGGCTCGTCCGGATCGGGCCAGTATACGTTGCGTGAAGCAAGCCAAGCCTTCCAGCGCCGGCCGGTTTCGTCCAGGAAATGACTCGTCATGACTACCTCGTGGTAAGGTGGATGGACCGACCCGTGCGGGCGTAGAGAGTACTTCAGCTGGAATTGTGTAACTCAATCAACCTATGCCAGTTGATCTGATTGGATCATCGGTCCGTGTGCGGCTCCCGCGTTGCCGGCTGCGGGCGTCGAGTTCGGGAAGGCGGCAACCGAGCGCCAGGCCGGCGCCCATGCCACAGATCAGGGCAGCAATGAGAAGGGCAAGGAACACATACATAAATACAAAAATGATGCCTGGAGCCCCGATTGTCCAGGCCCGTCACCGCCCCAGGGAGGTGAGAGGGCCGGCGTTGGCCGGCCCTCTCGAAACCGCTGCCTTCCCGGACTACTTGACCACCACCTCGATCTGCTTGGGCTTCGCCTCGGCGAGCTTGGGCAGGAGCACCGTGAGCACGCCGTTCTCCAGGTTGGCCTTCACGTGCTCGGCGTCGAGGTGGGTCGGGAGAGAAAAGCCGCGCGCGAACTTGCCCACGTGCCGCTCACGCACGTGATAGTTCTCGCCCTCCTTCTCCGCTACGATCTCGCGCTCTCCGCTGATGGTGAGCATGCCCCGATCGACCGTGACGTTGACATCCTCGACACGGAAGCCGGGCAGGTCCAGCTCCAGCCGATAGTCATCGTCCGTCTCGAACAGGTCGGCGCGCGGCCTCCACCCCGTCCACTCCACGGCTGGACGGGTGTAGAAGTCGTCGAAGAGCCGGTCCAGCTCGTAGGCGATGTTAGTCGGCCAAAGGGTCGGGAGTCTGTTGATTGTGGTCGGTAGCATCGTGATCTCCTTTTCACTGGATTTATTCGGGTGCGCTCGTCGCGAAGGCTGAGCCCCTTGGGGGCATCGCCGCTGTCGCGCTCGCGCGCTTGCCTTCGAATCCCTCTATGGGGCAAGCGTCGTACCACGCGTAACGGCGCTCAGCGGTGGTATTTCCTGCCAAGTGTGCACGCCTATCGGGCATCGCTGGCAGGAGGGGCAGCCGATCTGCCATCGCGGCAGCGACCTGCTACGGCCGGCTCCTCAGCTCCTGAATTCGGGCCTGCTGCTTCCGAAGCGTCTCCATGGCCCGGTCGACGAGCTGCTGCGCGGTCTCCTTCGAGCGAGACCGTTCGAGGAAGTCGGAGTACTCGAGGGGCTCACCGTAGTAGACGTAGATCCGTTGGAAGAGCCGAGGAAAGCGACTTCGGATCGGCAGTACGCGGTCCATCCCATCGATCGTGACCGGGACGACCGTGGGCCGGTTTCCCAGGATCAGCAGGCCGGCTCCGGGACGGCCACGGCCGATCGAGCCGTCCCTCGTGCGGGTGCCTTCGGGGAAGAGGGTCATGGTCCCGGACTCGAGCGCCCGCATCATCCGATACAGCGCCTTGGGATCTCGCCTTCCTGGCCTGACTGGGATGCACTTCCACAGGTCGGAGAGAAGCCCCATCCACCACGGATTGTAGAAGTTCTCCTGGGCCGCCGGGTTCCACGGGATCAGGAACGGCTTCAGGAAGGAGCGAGGCCAGTAGGCACATACGCCGACCAGGAAGCTGTCGAGCATCGATTGGTGGTTGCAGAGGAGGAGCGTGTTTCTCCGGTGCGGGACCTCGCTTCGACCGATGATGGTGGTCCGGTTGAGGATGAAGAAGAGAGGAATCCCGAGGAGCGTCACGGTCAGGTTCGTGAACACGTATCTGGCGAGCGGCAGCAGGAGGTTAGAGAGCCGGCCGCGGTGCTCGGCAATGTACGGCTCGGTCATGGCGAGGTCGTTTCGGTTGTAGCCTACATCCGCTTGTAGCTGGGTCCGCTTCCACCTTCCCTCGGCGTCCAGCGAGGGCCGAGCACATCGGTCGCCTTGCAGTCCACGCAGTTCGGCGCGTTGACCACGAGGCCGTCCCCTCGTCGCTCGTACACGCCGGCCGGGCACATGCTTTCGTAGAACGAGGCCGTGTCCCCATCGATGTCCTCTCCCACCACCAGATGAGACGGCAGGTCATCTCGCGTCGCGTTGCCCGACCGGAAGACGGCGTCCTGTTTGCTGAACGTGCGCCGCCCGTCCGGTGTGAACGGCGGCATGTCAACGACCTGGCGCCGTGCTGTCGGGTCCGCCTCCGCCGCGATCCGGGAGCCTGGAAACACCCCCCTCGTGAGCGTCATCATGGCCGCCTTGATCCCCCCAACATAGAGGCCCTTCTTGAACGCGAGTCGCATGTTCCGGGTGCGGTGGAGGTCACGGACGATGAAGCTGTCTCGCACGCGCCGGTCGTACACTGAGAGCGCCTCCGCCGACGTGTCTCGGGACTCGAGCGCTCTGAACGCGGCCCTAGCCGCAAACATGCCCGAGAGCACGGCGTAATGGATTCCCTTGAGTGAAGGCACGTTGACGAGTCCCGCCGCATCCCCCGTGATCAAGACGCCGTCACCGTGCAGGCGCTCGGGGATAGCGTAATAGCCGCCCTCCGGGATGGTCTTGGCTCCCCACTCGACCAGTTCTCCCCCGGCCAGCAAGCGACCGAACAGGGGATGCGTCTTCAGCCGTTGAAGGAGAACGTGCGTGTCCAGTGAGTGCTGCGGGTAGTCGAGGCCAACCACCAGGCCCAGCGACACGAGGTTCTCCCCCATCGGGTACATGAAGCTGCCGCCGAAGACGTCCGGCGGAAGCGGCCAGCCGAGCGTGTGGATCACGGCCTCCGGTCCCGCGGGCGTCTCCCACAATTCCTTGACGCCGAGCGCGAAGATCTGGGGGTTCTCCGACCCTATGCCCTGCCACTCCAGGTAGGCCTGGGTCAGGGAGCCGCGCGTCCCCTCGGCCAGAACCGTGATTCGCGCCGTGAGGTCGGTGGGCGGCACGTAGCCGGAGCCCGGCGCGCCGTCACGCCCGAGTCCGGAAGGCGTCGTGCGGACCCCAACCACTCGTTCTCCCTCCACGAGCAGCGCGTCCGCCGGAAACCCGGTGAAGACGCTGACCCCGGCTGCTTCGGCCCGCTCGCCCATCCAGCGGACGATCTCGGATATCGAGGCCACGTAGTTCCCGTGGTTCCTCATGCTCGGGGGCGTGGGAAGCCGTAGCGATCCGCGCTCGGTGAGCAGATAGACGCGGTCTCCGTGGACGGGCCTGCGAAACGGAAGCTCCTCCTCCGGCACGGCTGGGAAGAGCTCGCGAAACGGCCCCGGCACAACGACCGCTCCGGAGAGGCAGTGCTCCCCGAGAACCTCTGACTTCTCGAGCACGCCTATCTCGATCTCGCCGACGCCGCCGCCGCTCTCGGCATCCCGGCGAACGAGCCGGGCGAGCTCGATCGCGCCCGCCAGGCCCGCCGGACCTCCCCCGACGAACAACACGTCCATCGGAACGGCCTCGGCATCCGGAGGCTCGCGCACCAGAAACCGGTCCTGGGAAAGAGGCGGTTGGTAGTCTGCCGGTACGAAGGAGCGTGGGGTTCGTTCCGTCATCTGTCCTCTATGCAAGCCGTGGTTCGCAGGCGAGGCGGAGCGTATCTCGTCACCGGGCACCCCGCTAGGGACAAGGGTTGAAAGCCTCGACCTCTCGCCGAGAACGATCCACCCATAGCTTGATTCTCGCGACCTCTCCCTGTATCAACAACCGCTCTCCGTCCGGGAGCCTGTCCGAGTAATGGGGTGCGGCCGCGCGCAGACATCTGAGGTGGTCCGTCAAGGGTTCGTGGTCGATGGGGCAGTGGCATGTTCAGGCGACCGGGGCGAGGTCGAGGCGCTGTGCAAGCGGCGAACCGCGGTCTCGCAGGGCGCGGAGATAGCGATCCTCGTCGTAGGGCGTACGGTCCTGCCAGCAGCGCCAGATGATACGGATCCACTTGAAGGCGAGTGCGCGAATGGCGGCGTGATGGCCCTTGCCCCGCTCCCGCTGGAGTTCGTAGTAGGCGCGAGCCCATCGGGAGTGGTGGATGGACAGGCGGGCGAACTCG
>JAPULH010000199.1 GCA_027295155.1 Gemmatimonadota bacterium | reverse complement strand
CCCACGCCTGGCGTTCGGCCGGCGTCAGCCGGGCATGGAGAAGAAGCGCCGGCACGCCGAGCTCGAAGAGCGCGAGGAGGATGGCGACCGTCTCGAGGGTTCGTTCCGCGACGACGGCCACAACCGGAGCGCCGAACGGCCCGGTGGCGATCCCCGGCCGCGGCTCCCACGACTCGATCGTTCCTCCCGCCTGCTCCAGCCGACCGGTGAGCCAGCCCGCAGCGCTCCGGACGACGCGCCCGAGCTGCTCGAAGGTGTACGGTCGGTCCGTCGCGATGAGCGCCAGTCGATCGGGCACCTCGCGCGCGGCCGCCAGAGCGCTGAGGCGACCCGAGCTCACGGGGCAGCCGCGAGCGGCGGGAGGCCGAGACCCGGCCGATCGTGAAGCGCGAGCCGCGCTCCCTGGAACGCCGGTGAGACGGCCGCCGGCCAGACGCCGAGCCCCGGGTGAGGCGCGAGCCCGGCTGCCGGCGTGGGCCGAAGGGCGAGGGCGAGCTCGGCAGCGGCCGCCAGGCCCACGGGCCCGTCAAACAGGTGCGACACCACGACCTCCGCGCCCCGAGCCCGGGCGGTGGCGGCAAGGCGCATGCAGCGGCCCAGCCCGCCGAGCGCCATCGGCTTCAGGACGACGAAGCTGCACCGGCCCGCATCGGCCGCCTCGGAGATCCGATCGGCTGCGAACTCCTCCGCTGCCTCCGTGGCCGCCTCCCGGAGCGGCGCGAGAGGCGCCTGCTGTGCCGGCGCGTGAAGCGACTCGTCCAGCGCGATCGGCACGTGCGTGGCCGCCAGCCCCAGCAGACGCTCAAAGGCGACCGGCTCCTCCACGAACTCCATATTGAACCCAGCGGCCTCTCGAAGCCACTCCTCCGCTGAGGCCGCCGGCAGGCTCCGGTTCCCATCGGCCCGCAGAGCGACCGCGGCCCCAACCTCCCTACGCAAGGCTTCGAGCAGCGCGAGATCGGCGTCCGGAGCGCCCCCCACCTTCAGCTTGAGACAGCCGTATCCCTCCTCGACCAGCCGCTCGGCATGCCGGAGAACATCGCCCGCGAGCAGAGCCGCGAGAGGGACGGGCACGGCACGAGCGTCCGCATCCTCAACGACGCCGGATGTGCCCCCATGGCCCGCTTCGAGCAGTCGGTAGAGCGGGAGGCCGAGCCGCCCACCGGCCAGGTCAAGGAGGGCCGTCTCGACTGCCAGCCGAGCCGACGGCGAGCGCAGCCCGGCGGCTCCCACCACTCGCTCGACCTGCGGGAGCGGCGCCCGGTCCAGGTCCACGGAGGGCAGCCGCGCCCACTCGATGGCCGACAGCTCGTGACGAACGCCGCTCAGCGTATCGGAAGAGTAGCCCGGGAGCGGAGACGCCTCGCCCTGCCCTCGCCCTCCCTCCGCGTCGCCGAGCGTCAGAAGCAGGCCGCCTCGCTCCTCCCACCGGCCGAGGCCGGCCGCCTCACCGCCGAGCCGTCCGCCGAACTCGCGAAGCTCGGCCTCGATGATCCTCAACGCGTGGCCCCGAGGGCAATTCCGACGGCGAACAGGAGGCCGAAGACTAGCTCGAGGCGGGCCGTGCCGAACAGAAGACGATTCATCGGAGCACCGCGCTCGCGGGCCACCGCGCGGGCGAGGGCGAGGGCCGCGGGAACGGTGAGAAGCGGGAGAAGCGCCCAGGCGCCCAGCCTTCCCGTCAAGACAAGACCCATGGGGACCACGTAGGCGGCGGCGAACAGTCCGTAGTACTCCATCAGCGCGCTCCGTCGACCGAACCGCACCGCCAGGGTTCGCTTTCCCGCACGCGCGTCCGTCTCCAGATCTCGCAGGTTGTTCACCACGAGTATCGCCGTGGCCAGCGCCCCGGCCGGCACCGCGGCCCACCAGGACAGCGCCGGCACGTAGCCCGCCTGTACGAACGTCGTCCCGCACACGGCCACGAAGCCGAAGAAGATCAGCACGAAAAGGTCTCCCAGCCCGTTGTATCCGAGTGGAAACGGGCCCGCTGTATAGGCGATCGCGGCGAGGATCGAGGCGATCCCGATGACAACCACTACCGGGCCGGCCGAGGCCGTCAGGTACACGCCCGCCGCCATGGCCACGCCAAAAGCCACGAACATGCCCCGCCGCATCTCGGCGCCGGTGAGCAGGCCCAGGTGTACCGCTCGCGGCGGGCCGAGGCGCTCGTCGGTGTCGGCACCTTTCTCGTAGTCGAACACGTCGTTGGCGAAGTTGGCGCCGACCTGAATCGCGAGGGCCCCGAGGAGGGCGGCGAGGGAGGGACCGACCCGAAAGCCGCCCACCGCCAGAGCACAGGCCGTCCCGACGGCCACTGGCGCGATCGCCGCCGTCAGCGTGGGAAGCCGGGCGGCAATCACCCACGCCCGAGCAGAGCCCGGCTTCGCCTTCGACCGCTCCGTCAGGGGAACCGCGGAAACTTCCGGAAGTCGGGCGCGCGCTTCTCGAGAAAGGCGTTTCGGCCTTCCTGGCCCTCCTCGGTGAGATAGAAGAGCAGCGTCGCGTTGCCGGCGAGCTCCTGCAGACCGGCCTGGCCATCGCAATCCGCGTTCAGAGCGGCCTTGAGGCAGCGAATCGCGGTGGGACTGTTCCCGAGGATCTCGCGGCACCACCGGACCGTCTCGGGCTCCAGTTCCTCGTTGGCCACGACCGCGTTCACGAGTCCCATCTCCAGCGCCTCCCGGGCGCTGTACTGGCGGCACAGATACCAGATCTCCCGCGCCTTCTTCTGACCGACGATACGCGCCATGTACGCGGCACCATACCCTCCGTCGAAGCTGCCGACCTTGGGTCCCGTCTGGCCGAAGATCGCGTTCTCCGCAGCGATCGTGAGGTCGCACAGCATGTGCAGAATTTGCCCGCCCCCCACCGCGTATCCCGCGACCATGGCGATGACCGGCTTCGGAAGGGTCCGGATCTGACGCTGGAAGTCCAGGACGTTGAGCCGCGGAATGCCGTCGGCGCCCACGTAGCCGCCCTTGCCCCGAACCCGCTGATCACCGCCCGAGCAGAACGCCTTCTCGCCCTGCCCCGTCAGGATCACCACGCCGATGTCCAGGTCGTCGCGGGCGTCCACGAACGCCTGGCTCATCTCCTGCACGGTCAGCGGCCGAAACGCGTTGCGAACCTCCGGCCGGTTGATCGTGACCTTGGCGATCCCCTCATCACACTTGTGGTACAGGATGTCCTCGAAACCGAGGCCCTCCTGAAGCTCCCACTCGACCATTTCGTCCTCCCACCTGGTGCTCATCGCCCTGATTTTGCGCTCCCGCGGCCATCCGACTCTGCTTCAGGAGGTCGCGTGTTCAAATCTCTCCGGGTGTACCTTGTAACTCCTTACCCGGTCACTCGTTGCCGGATCTTCGCATCCGCTCCGCCTGCTTGGGTGGGGTAAGAAGTGGGGTAACTTTGGTCCCGTCGCCGCCCTCGGCCGTGAGCTTCGGTGCCTCGAGGACGACCTGGGTCAGCGTTGCCTCGTCGCTCTGCTGGTACGACTTGAGCAGCGTCGCTATGTCGCTCCAGCCGCCCGCTGCGGCCACGTCCTTGACCGGCATGCCTTTCCGCTCCGTCGCCCACTTCCGGCGCCACGGATGCCAGAGCCCCCCTTCCAGCCTAGGCAGTTTGGCCTTCTCGTAGGCCTCCCTGAGACGGCGACTCATGGCGGAGACGCCGACGGGCTTCTCATTGTTTCGCTCCGCGGGGAAGAGCCAGTCCCCTGGAGGTGTTTGCCGCATCTGCCGAAGCAAAACCCCTCTAGCGTAC
>JAPULH010000198.1 GCA_027295155.1 Gemmatimonadota bacterium | reverse complement strand
TGCGCCGCTCTCGGAGCGGCGTATGACCGAGTGGAAGCCGCCTACGCCACGTTGCTCGAGGCAGCGGCCGCGTCACAGGCAACGGCCGTGTCGCGGGCAGAGGCGGCCGGCGGACCGGTCGAGGCGCTCCTCGTAGAGGCCGAGGCCGCCGGGCTCGACTACCAGCAATCTGGGTGCCCCGTGTCAGATCGCTGAGATAGAGTCCGGTTGCCCCTGGCAGGAATCCGGTCGCCCCAGCCGCGCTCGCGCGTTTCCGCACCTTTCGATGGGACAGATCTCCCGTCGACCCTTCGGGTAGCATCACGGTGGTGGCCGGCCTAGCGGCCGGACGGATTCATCGCCCGAGAGGTGCGTGTCGTTGCGAAGTTCGATTCGTCTCGAGAGAGCAGACGTGGCTTTCCATCCCGGGGGAGCGCCAGCCTGCTGCCTCGCTCTTCTCATGGTGGGAGTGAGCGCTCTGGCCGGATGCGCCAGCGGAGGAGGGCCGAGCGACCCCCCCGCAGGAACGGTCGCCAGCGCCGAGGCCCCGGCCGACGAGGAGGGGCGCTACGCCGTGTTCAACGGCGCGTACGAAAAGATCGTTCTCGTAACCCGCTCGGCCGTCCTGCAGCAGGGGTTCAAGATCCGCGGCGACTACGACGTGGACGGCAGCAGCCACGTTATCAGGGCCGACAAGTTTCCGACCCCGTTCGACGCCGGGACCCTGATCCGGGTTGAGATCGAGAAGCCGGGCACGCCTGGCCGGACAGGGCCCGAGACGACCGTGCGGATCTTCACGACGCAGCGACTGATGTCCAACCTGGAGGTGAGGGGTGACGCCTCCGAGCCGATCTTCCGCCGGATCTACGCTCTTCTGCAACAAGACCGAGCTGGAGGAGAGAGGTGACGACAGCAGGCTAAGGCTCCGGGACGAAGATCCGGAAGGGCACCGCGACCCGCTCATCCGCCGGGGCCCCACCTTTCAGGAACTCCACCATGACCTCCCGGATGCGCGGAGTGGACAGCACCAGCCCATCGCTGTGACCCGCACCCTCCAGTATCAGGTGTCCGCTGTTCGGAAAGCCGCTGCGCACCTCCTCCGCGTTGCTCACCGGCGTGCGGCCGTCTAGAGTGCCGCTGATGAACTGGGTCGGCACATCCGAGTGCACGGGCGACCGGAACGCGTCCCCCAGCGTGGCATGAGGCCACGCGTCGCAGATGTACGGGAAGGGGAAGTCTATTGCGTCTCCGAGGAGCGTCTCGGTCGACTCGCGCCGGACCTCCTCCAGTCGCTGCGCTGAGGCTCCCGAGGCGCAGTCCATGGCGAAGCTCATAGCGAGCATGCTTCGGGTACGGCTGCCCGCCACGAAGGGGGCGATCGACGCGAAGTCGGCAGCCGCGAGGAGGCTGTAGACGTACGGGAGCTGACTCAGGACGGACGGGTCGCCGATCGAGCCGGCGGTCAGCCACTGCAGATCGAACTCGCCGATGGTGACCGAGACCGCTTCTCCCGTGTTCGGATCCCGTCCGGTGACCGCGGCGGGAGCCTCCTTCAGGGTGTCGAGCACCATCTTCACGCTCCCCAGGAAGTCCGGGAAGCTCGCGCCGGCCGCCGAGTCGGCAAGGACCATGCTGTGCACCTGCTCAAGGACTGCCTGCTGGTTGCTCGGAAGCTTGTAAGTTTGGTCCGGGCCTTCGACTCCCGCCAGGACCGCACGATGGACGCTCGTCGGGTGCCGCCGGAGAACAGACAGCGCGAGGTGCGTGCCGTAGCTGATGCCCCACAGGCTGACCTGATCCAGGCCTAAAGCCTTGCGGAGGTCCTCCACATCGTCCGCGCTCTCGACGGTGTTGTACGCCGCCAGGTCGATCCCCAGAGCGCTCCAGTAATCGACGCAACGTCGCGACCACGCCAGCATGCTCTGGAGGAACGCCTCCCGCGTGAGCACCTGCTCGAGTGGGTAGGCCCAGGGCTCCGGGCACGCCAGCAAGGGGATCGAGCCGCGGGTGCCTCTCTGCGCAAGCGCGATCACGTCCCCCGCCTCGCGAAGCGCCATGAAGACGGGGAAGCGGATGCCCCGCGCCGCGTCGATGCCCGAGCCCCCTGGCCCGCCCGCCAGATAGATGATCGGCGGACCGGGATCGGGTGAGGTGCTGGGAAAGCGGACGAAGCCGAGCCGGAGGAGCCGTCCCTCGGGCTTCGTCCGGCTCTCGGGAACCCACAGGTAACCGTACTGCGCCGAGACCGTGTCTCCGGCCTGGGACACGAAGACGCTGTCGACGAGTTCCAGCTCCCCCGGGCTCGGCTGGCCGACGAGTGGCTGCGAGAGGCCCACGATGGCGAATGCCGCGGCCGCCACGGCCGCAACACTCCCTCCAACCCCACTGAACGCGTTCATCGCACCTGTATCCTTGCGTTGCTGATTTCCGTTGACCTGCCGTTCCCCTGGTGATTCTGCACCCGGTCGGGTCCCGAAGGAAACCCTGGCGCTCCCGTGCGGTGTCGTGCCCCGGCGTGGGCGGAACCGGTCGTGCCCCCGCGCGGGTTCCCAGCTTATGTTGGCTGCACTTCATCGGCCGCACTTCGCTGGCCGCACTTAGGTAAGCCGGAAGGGAGATGCCGTGAAAGCTGCCGAGCTCTTCGTACGCTGCCTCGAGAACGAGGACGTGGGTCACGTCTTCGGGATCCCCGGCGAGGAGAATCTCGACGTGATGGATGCCATCCTCGACAGCACGTTGCGCTTCGTCACCACCCGCCACGAGCAGGGAGCTGCGTTCATGGCCGACGTGTACGGCCGATTGACGGGAAAGGCCGGCGTGTGCCTGGCCACGCTGGGTCCGGGCGCCACGAACTTGATCACGGGCGTGGCGGACGCGAACATGGACCGGGCGCCGGTCGTGGCGATCGCCGGCCAGGCGGCGACCACACGCATGCACAAGGAGAGCCACCAGTATCTGGACCTCGTTCGCCTGTTCGAACCCATCTCAAAATACAGCACGCAAATCCGTGCGCCGCAAACAGTTCCGGAGGTCGTGCGAAAGGCGTTCAAGGTGGCCCAGGCCGAGAAGCCCGGGGTCAGCTTCATCGACTTTCCGGAGGATATCGCCGCGCTGGAGGAGGCCGACGCTGAGCCGCTCCGAGTGCAGGCGGCGGCGGCACCGGATCCGCCGTCCCGCAAGGTCGAACAGGCGGCTCGCGTGATCTCCGAGGCTCGCTACCCGGTGGTGATGGCTGGCAACGGTGTGATTCGGGCCCGGGCCTCCGCCGCGCTGGTGGCGTTCGCGGAGACCTTGAACCTCCCCGTGGCCACCACGTTCATGGCGAAGGGCGCCATGCCCTGCTCCCACCCTCTGAGTCTCGGGACGATCGGCCTGCAGTCGCGCGACTACGTCTCCTGCGGATTCGACCGGGCGGACGTGATCATCTGTATCGGCTACGACATGATCGAGTACCACCCGTACCTATGGCACCCAAACCGGGACAAGAAGATCATCCACATCGACGCGAGCCCCGCCGAGGTGGATGAGCACTACATCCTCGAGGTCGGCGTGGTGGGAGACATCGGAAGGGCCCTTACGGCGATTGCCGAGAGCGCCACGCCGGCGGAGGGCTCGCCCGCCGCTGGACTCCGCCGGACGATCCTCGAGGAGTTCGAGGAACACGCCGCCGACACGGGCTTTCCGGTCAAGCCTCAGAAGATCCTCTGGGACCTGCGGCAGGCGCTGGAGCCCGAGGACATCGTCATCAGCGATGTCGGTGCTCACAAGATGTGGGTGGCCCGGATGTACCAGGCCGAGAGACCGAACACGTGCATCATCTCGAACGGTTTCGCTTCGATGGGGATCGCGCTGCCCGGCGCGATCGGCGCGCGGATCGCCCACCCGGACCGGGCGGTGGTGGCGGTCACGGGAGACGCGGGCTTTCTCATGAACTCGCAGGAGCTGGAGACCGCGATCCGCATCGGGACGCCGATCGTCGTGCTCGTCTGGAGCGACGCCGAGTACGGGCTCATCAAGTGGAAGCAGATGATTCACTTCGGCAGGGAGAGCCACATCCGCTTCACGAATCCCGACTTCGTCCGGTACGCTGAGAGCTTCGGAGCGGCAGGATTCCGGGTGGAGAGCGCGGGGGAGCTGAGCGCTGTCTTGCAGGAGGCCCTCTCCCACGACGGCGTCTCGGTGATCGATTGCCCGGTGGACTACGCCGAGAACCTCAAGCTGACCGAGAAGCTGGGCCAGCTCGTCTGCCCGATCTGAGGGATGGAGGATGAGCGATACACTACCTCTGATGATCCCCGGCGCGAAGCCGGGGCCCGAGCCGCTCGAGGTCAGCGCGCCCTATGATGGCTCCCTGATCGCCACCCTGGAGAGCGCCGACCACGCGGCCGCGGATCTGGCGCTGAGCACCGCTACGCGCCTGTACCGCGACCGGGATGCCTGGCTCAAGCCGGTCGAGAGAATCGGGATCCTGGAACGGGCGGCGGCGATCATGGGCGATCGCGCCGAAGAGCTCGCGGTGGGAGCGGCTCGGGAGGGTGGGAAGCCGCTCGTCGACTCGCGGGTCGAGGTCGCCAGGGCCATCGAGAGCCTGAAGCTCTGCGTCGCCGAGCTTCGCACCTCGGCCGGCGAGGAGATTCCGATGGAGCGCAACGCCGCCTCGCTCGGCATGATCGCGCTCACGCGGCGCGAGCCGATCGGCGTGGTGGTGGCTGCGAGCGCGTTCAACCATCCCCTGAACCTGATCGTGCATCAGGTGGGTCCGGCCGTGGCCACGGGCTGTCCCGTCATCATAAAACCGGCTGAGGCGACTCCGCTCTCCGGCTACCGGTTCGTCGAGATCCTGCGGGAAGCGGGACTTCCGGAGGAGTGGTGCCAGGCACTCGTCGTCAGCGATCTGGACGTGGCCGGCGCCCTGGTCACCGATCCGCGCGTGGCCTTCTTCAGCTTCATCGGCAGCGCGAAGGTGGGATGGATGCTCCGATCTCGCCTGGCGCCGGGCACTCGGTGCGCCCTGGAGCACGGAGGGGCCGCGCCCGTGATCGTGGCCGCCGATGCCGACCTCGAGGGTGCGCTGCCGCGGCTCGCCAAGGGCGGGCTGTACCACGCGGGACAGGTGTGCGTCTCCGTGCAGCGGGTGTTCGCGCACGAGGATATCGCCCGCGATGTGGGCGGCCGGCTGGCGGAGCTCGCCGGCGCAATGCCCGTTGGCGATCCGACCCGCGAGGAAACCGAGGTCGGCCCACTCATCCGGCCGGCCGAGGTCGAGCGCGTCGCAGAGTGGGTGCGGGAGGCGGCAGAGGGGGGCGCCGAGGTCCTGACGGGCGGAGAATCCATCTCCAATTCATGCTACAGGCCGACGGTTCTCTACGATCCACCGGGCGACGCCAGGGTGAGTACGATGGAGATCTTCGGGCCGGTCATCTGCGTCTACCCGTTCCGGGAGATGGACGATGCGATCGCTCGCGCCAACGCGCTCCCATACGCGTTTCAGGCGGCGGTCTTCACGCGTGACATCGACACGGCGGTGCGGGCCGCGGACCGGCTGGACGCATCTGCGGTGATGATCAACGAGCACACGGCGTTCCGCGTGGACTGGATGCCGTTCGCGGGGCTGCGGGAGTCGGGGCTGGGAATCGGCGGAATCCCCTACACGATCCACGACATGCAGATCGAGAAGATGGTGGTCATCAAGTCGCCTTGAGTAGGGGTCAGATCTTCAGAATTCAATCACATCTCGCCGTCACCGTCGGGTAGCC
>JAPULH010000197.1 GCA_027295155.1 Gemmatimonadota bacterium | reverse complement strand
GCGGCGTTCCAGAACGGATATTTCGCGGCGCTGTGCAACCGGGTCGGAACCGAAGACGCCATGGAGTTTGCCGGCGAGTCGTTCGTCGTCGATCCGGAGGGTGGGGTGATCGCGCGCGCGGCCGCAGGGGAGGAGGAGTTGCTGCTCGCCGACGTGGATCTGGAGCTCTGCCGCACGTCCACGGCCCGGCGGCTCTTCTGGAGAGATCGAAGGCCCGAGCTGTACCATAAGTGGCTGGCGTAGAAGGACGTTGAACGTACTTCTTCAACAGCATTCTAGCGTCCCAGCCGTGCGAGAGAGAACGGCTGGAGGTCGAAGGCGCCGGCATTCCCCGTGAGCAGATCCGCGACGATCTCACCGATCACGGGCGCGAACTTGAAGCCGTGTCCCGAGCAGGCGCTCACGATCACGACCCGATCGTGGTCGGGATGGCGGTCGACGATGAAGTGCCCGTCGGGCGTTCTCGTGTAGAAGCAGATGTTGGCTTCCACGAGCGTGCCGTAGGCGGCGGGCAGGTGCTTTCGTACCAGGCCGCGGGCCCCCTCTGCATCGGCTTCGGTCACTTCCCGGGATGCGGCGTCAGGATCGGCGACGGGCTGTCCGCCGTGCAGGCCCACCTTCACGGCGCCATCGATCGCCGGAAAGCCGTACCAGAATCTGCCGGGCTCGTACTCCCAGACGAACACCGGCAGCGCGGACGGCGTGCATTCCTCGGGTCGGGCCGGCGCAAACGAGAGCTGGAGGACGCGCTCTACGGTGAGTGGGAGCCGGAGGTCCGTCAGGAGGGAGGACATCCAGGCCCCGGCTGTGAGCACGAGCGAGCGGGTCCGGTACTCACCCGCGGATGTCTCGACCCGGGCCTCGGCGCCGTCGCCTCGCCACGCCCGAGCCTCTTCGCATCGGACCTCCGCGCCCTCTCGCCTCGCGGAGTCGAGCAGGGCCGCCACGCAGGGGCCCGGCAGCAGATAGCCCGCTCGCGGCTCGAGCACGGCCACCGTTTCCCGATCGCACTCGATGGCGGGGAAGGCACGCTTCAACTCCGGCGCGTCCATGTGCCTGGCTTCGATGCCGTGTCTGCGGCAGCTCTCGAGAGCCCCATTCAGCATCTCACACCCACGCGGGCCGATGGAGAGGCCCCGCGTGATGTACAGAAGCCGCTCTCCGCTCTCCTCCTCGAGCGCCTCCCACAGCTCGTAGGCCCGTCGCACCAGGGGAACGTAGAGGGGATGTTCGAAATAGGCCTCGCGAATCATGCGGGCTCGACCGTGGGAGGATCCCAAGGAGTGCGGCGGCTCGTGCCGGTCTAGCCCGAGCACGCGAAGGCCCCGGCCGGCGAGGGTGCGGAGCGTGGCGCTTCCCATCACTCCCAGGCCGATCACGATCGCGTCGTACATCTTCGCCATCGTCAGGCCGCCCGGGCCGGAGCTATACTTACGACGCGCAAGGTGAACCCGGCGCAGGCCGCCGACGCGCCAAGGAGCCGCGGCGGCTCCACTGCGCCACCGCTGCAGGAGGCCGCATGGAGATGGGACGGAAGAGCTCGCTGATCGAACGGATGTTGGGCGCCGCCCGGCTTGACATCGACACGTATGAAGAGGTCGAGCACGACACGACGGCGACCTTTCAAGCGGCTACGGTGGTGGCGATCGTCGCCCTCGCCGCCGCCATCGGCGGCGCGGGGTCCGGAACCGGGGGGCTGATCGCCGGGCTGATCGGAGCGTTCGCCGGGTGGCTCATCTGGTCGGGTGTCACGTATCTGATCGGCACCGCCCTCTTCGAGGGCAAGGCCACATGGGGCGAGCTTCTCCGCACGCTTGGTTTCGCCCAGTCGCCCGGCGTGCTGTACGTGCTCGGCATCATCCCGTTTCTGGGCGGCCTGGTCCGTCTCGCGGTGTGGATCTGGCTCCTCGTGGCAGGCATCATCGCCATTCGCCAGGCCCTCGATATCGATACCGGGAAGGCGATCCTCACGGCTCTCATCGGCTGGGCAGTGTACGTGGTCTTCGCGCTCATCGTGGGCGCCCTCGTGGGAGGCGCAGCCTGGGCCCTGGGCTAACGCTCGGCTGACCCCCGGTCGGGCCCCGCCTTACGGTCTGCCGGGGACACGCCGCACGTGGGCCGGCGCCTCAAAGCCCGAGGACGGATTTCGGCATGTGCATCGAAACGAGCACGTGCGGAACGTCCACGACCTCCGAGATCTTGAGATCGCCCGCCAGCGAGGCCAGAACGTAGGCGTCCGCCCGCGAGAGACCGTGCTCGGCGGTCAGGTAGTCGATCATGTAGCGGGTCGCCTTTCTGGCGGCCTCGTCGATCGTCGGGGCGAAGGCGGTGACGGCGTAGTACTCATCCGTTTCGTATTGGGGCTCGGGAAGGCTCCGGCCACCCTTGATGACGCTTACCTCGTACACGATCCGCATGGGCGCCTCGATCGCCGTTCCCGACACCTCGCCGTCGCCCTGGGCCGCGTGCGTGTCTCCGATCGAGAAGAGGGCGCCCTCGACGAACACCGGGAAGTAGACGGTCGTCCCGGCCGTGAGGTGCCGGTTGTCCATGTTCCCGCCGTTGGCGCGCGGCGGGATCGTCGAGAGCATGGAATCCGTCAGCGGCGCGACGCCCATCACGCCGGCGAAGGGGTGCAGAGGGATCGCTATCCGATCGGATAGCCGGGCGACGGTGTCGCCCCCGGCGAAGCGCCACGTCTTCAGATACGGCTCGGTGAACTCGTCCGCCAGGAAACCGAAACCCGGGAAGATGGCCGTCCATCCCCACTCTCCGATCTCGATCTCGTGGAGCACCACCGCCAGGACATCTCCCGGCTCCGCGCCATCCACAAACACCGGCCCGGTGAGCGGGTGGATCGGGTCGAACGCCACGCTCGCGATATCCTCGGCCGTGGACTCCGGCGTGAGCTGACCGTCCGTCGCTTCCTTCGTGAACACCTCTATCACGGCTCCGGACGGCACGCGGAGCACGGGCTCGATCGTGGCGCTGAACCGGTTGTGCGTGTCGTCCGCGCTCAGCCGGTAATCGGGTGCGGGAGCCTTGGGCCCGGAGGGCACGGCGCCCGTCTCCGGGCCGCCGGCCCCGTCCCCAGCGGGCGCGCACGAGGTCCACGACGCCAGCAGCAGGGCGAGGGTCGCCACGGGCCACCCGAGCCTCGGGCGGCGCGGTGCCGGCATGATGCAGCTATCCGAGGGCGTCAGGCGCGTGAGAGTCATGGGAGTTCTCCTGCCTCGTTTGGGTGGTGGTGGCTCGTGTTCGGCAGCGTGACGATCACCACTATCAGCGTGAGGAAAGCGATCGCGGCTCCCGCGCCGAACGCTGCGTGGAGGCCCCAGACACTGACCACGGCTCCCATCAGGATGGGGCCGAGTGTCTGTCCGAGTCGGAGCAGCATTCCGATGATCGACATGAAGGCGCCCCGCTGATCCTCCGGCGCGTAGTCGGCCAGCATCGACAGAATCGTCGGAATCGAGAGGGCAGCTCCCACGCCGAACAGCGAAGCAGGAAGGACCAGCTGCCAGGTTTCCCGGGCGAGCGGGAAGCCGATCATCGCCACGCCGTACAGCACGAACCCGGTCCGCACAAGCCGAACCTGCCCGAACCGCCTGGCCAGGTAGCCCAGCCTGTAGGAGGTGATCGCCGTCATGATCGACGCCGATGACATGATGAACCCGATGACCAGACTGCTGACGCCGAAGGATCCTGCCGCCAGGACCGGCAAGAAGACGAGGTAGGCACCGAACAGCATGATGAACGTCGCGACCGTCGCGAACATCATTCCGGCGATCGCCGGGGTGGCCAGAGCTCGCCCCACCCTGGCCACGTACGCGCTCAGGCTCGTGTTGGCGGTCGGGTAGGCGGCGGGCAAGCCCTTCAGGGCGAGCAGCGCCACCGGAAAGGCGAGGAGTGAGAGCAGGAACGGGTAGTTCCAACCCAGGAGGGCCAGTGCGCCGCCGATCGCCGGATAGCTCGCGGTCCCGACGCTCAGGACGCTGGCGTTGTAGCCCATGGCCTCGGTGCGGACGGGTCCCGAGTAGAGGTCGCTGATGATCGTCAGGTTGAGGGCGCCGAGCGACGCGCCGCCCACGCCCTGAAGGACCCGGAGGAGGAGCAGCGTCTGGAAATCATGCGTCAGGGCGCAGGCCGTGCCTGCGGCGCCGAAGAGAAGCAGCGATGGAACGAGCACGGTCTTGCGGCCCGCCCGGTCGGCGATCAGCCCGAAGATCGGGGTGAGCACGACTCCAGGCAGCGTGAAGGCGCTGATCAGCCAACCGATGCGTGCCGGAGAAACACCCAGCTCCCGGGCGATCTTCGGGAGCGCGGGCGTGATGCTGGAGACGGCGAGCACGGCGACCAGAGTGACCGCGAACACGACCTGGAGGTTGCGGTGGCGGTACACCGGCACGCCGGCCGCCGCCCCTCGATCAGGTGACACCGCCACCTGGCACGCGTCGTGCCTCAAGACGTTTCTTGCCCCGCCTATCGTCCGGCGGACGGCACGTTGTTATCTTTGCGCCCCCCCAGAGGTTACGGGAACCGGGCGGAGCACCGGGTGGCAGGAGCGAGGCTCGCGACGTGGGTCGCTTCCCGCGGCGTGCTGCAAACCCCACAGGGAGAGGAAACGATTTACCGACGATGATCAGGCGAACGACCTTCACGCTTTGCGCCCTCCTGGCGTGTCTGGTGGGCACGTCCGGCGAGGCCGGCGCGCAGGGAGCGCTCGCCGTTCGAGATCCGGCGGGAGGGACCCTGCTGTTCGACGTAATCTCGCTCGACCTCATCCGTGGGCTGCCGCTCGCCGACGGGCCTCACGACGTGATCGTTTCGCCCGATGGGCGGTACGCGTACGTCGTCGGCACGCCGTCGTCCGTTATGGTGGTCGACCTCTGGAGGCGATCGTTGGCTTCCGTGATCGAGCTTGGCGACTTCAGCCCAACGCACGGTCTGCGTCTGAACCGCAAGGGCTCGAGACTCTGGGTGACCGCCGCCGAGGACGGCGCGGTGCTCGAGCTGGACGCGCAGAGCGGCACGCTGCTGATGGTGTGGAAGACCGGCCGACAGCTCAACCACCGGGTCGACGTCACCCCGGACGACCGTAAGCTGTACATCGCCAACATCCTGGATGACGTCGTGACCGTGATCGACCGCCAGAAGGTTTCCGCCTGGCCGATCTCCACCGGTACCGGACCGGCCGACGTCAACGTCTCGCCGAACGGGCGCGAGGTGTGGGTGGCGAACAGCGGCTCGCACACGATCTCGGTTCTGAGCGTCCGAACCGATCGCAAGCTCGACGATTTCTTCGCGGGGGCCCTCCGGCCGGTTCGTCTTCAGTTCAATCCGAGCGGTTCCGAGGTATGGGTGCTTCACAGGAGCAGCCCGGAAATCAGCGTGTTCGATGCCCGTACGCGCGAGCAGGTGGCGAGCATCGCGCTTCCTGAGGTGCCCGCCGACATCCTCTTCTCCAACGACGGTATCCGGGCGTTCCTCAGCGTGCCGACGGGCGTCGTCGCCGTCGACACCGAAACGCGCGAGGTGGTTCGAAAGTTCGCGCAGCCCCGCCGCGGCCGTAGCACTTCCGCCGAGCTGCGCCGAGGTCACTGAGCTTCAGGCCCGCACCTGCGGGCCCCTACTGCGGTGGGGATGAGAGCGGCGGGAGAAGGGTCCGACCTCCTCCTCCCGCCGTTCGCGCTGGCAGGATCCTACCCGCTCTGATCAACGCGTCCTACCTGCAGCTGATCAACGCGTCCTACTGGGAGCCGCCGGCATCGGCCATCTCGGCCTCGGGCATGTACGTCATGCCGGGAACGACCTCCGCGTCGAAGTCCTCCGAATCCCGGAGCAGCTTCATGCGCTTGCCGAGGAGAGCCTCCCATTCCTCAGCCTTCTCGTGCTGGGCCAGGTAGGCGCCCATGGAGTTGTCTCCGTAAAAGGAGGCCATGTTGTCGAACGGGATCACGTACGACCGCAGGCCGCCGTCCCCGATGACGCCTTCGAAGGCGTACACCTCGTACGGAAACCCGATCTCTTCGATGATGGCCATCAGCTTCACGGTGTTCTCCGAATGCGCCTCCTGCTGGCCGGGCGCCACCCAGTTGCGGATCACGTGGACGTAGCTCGGGTTCTCGATCGGCGTGGCAGGACGGTAGCTGTGCTCCGGGTTCACCTTGATGACGTGGCTCGCGCTGCTGTAGTTGAGGCCGGTAAAGTCGCCGAAAGCCTCCATGAGCGTGGCCTCGCCGGGCGTCCCCTGGAACTGGCGCATCCACACCTCCTCGTCGTCGAAATACGCCATGCTCTCGAACGGGAAGACCAGCGTGAAGTCGGAGCCGTCGCGGACGACGAGCCATCCGAAATCGGCCGACAGGCCGGCCTGCTCGGCCGCGGCGACGATCTTCTCGATCGCCATCTCGAACGCGGCCGCGTCGCCGGGGGAAACCTCGAACTCCGTGATCTCACGATACTGGGGCCCGGCCATCTCAGGCGCCGAATACTCGGCGTCCTGCGCGAGTGCGTTGCCTCGGCCAACCGCGGCGACAAGCACCAGGCAGGCGAAGGCGGTGATGGTCCTGCGCATCTCAAACCTCCTGGGGAGGGGGCGGGACAATGGGCACGACTCGGGTCGTGCGAGGACAACTGCGTGCAACCAGCCGCACTTTATTCACGTAGGGACCGATGGTCAGCTATCCCAACATAGGCTGTGTGTGCTCGGTGGCAAGACGGCGGCCTTGACCGTCACTCCGGAAGATCGCTAGGGGGGCGGCTCCCCCGGGAAGGCGGCTCCGACCTCCGGTTGGATCGTGCAGTGACGGATGCCGAAGCGCTCGCGTACCACCTCGCCCATCCCTCGTAGGGCCCGCTGCGCGTCGATGGACCGCTCGAGGGTGGCGTGCGCGGTGAGCATCACGATCCCCGACGTCAGGGTCCACACGTGCAGGTCGTGGATCCCGGCGACGCCGTCCACCTCTGAGAGGGCGGCGCGAACCGCGCCGGTATCCAGCGCGCCCGGAGCCGAGGCCATCAGAACATCAACCGCCTCCTTGAGCAACGTCCACGAGCTGTAGAGGATCAGCGCACCGATCAGGGAGGCTGCTGCCGGATCCGCCCACCTCCAGCCGAACGCCAGAACGAGCGCCGCGCCCACGATCACGCCGACCGAGCCGAGCGCATCGGAAATCACGTGCAGCCAGGCGGCGCGCACGTTCAGGCTCTCGTGCCGTCCTCCGTGCAGGAGCCAGGCAGCCGCACCGTTCACCAGCAGGCCGCCAAGAGCCACGGCCATCATCATGCCGCCGATCACGTTTGGCGGGTCCCGGAACCGACGAGCGGCCTCGAAGAACACGAAGCCCGAGATCGCCACCAGCACGACGCCGTTGGCCAGCGCCGCGAGAATCTCGGCCCGGTGGTAGCCGTACGTGCGGCGCGGCGTGGCCGGCTTCGCGGCCAGCCACATCGCCCAAATGGCGAGAGAGAGCGCCGCGACATCCGTTGCCATGTGCCCGGCGTCCGCGAGCAGCGCCAGCGAGTTGGAGGCCAGGCCGCCTACGATCTCGACCACCATGTAGGTCGCGGCGAGGCCTAGGGCCCACGCCATCCTGCGGCGGTTGGCGCTGGTTGCCGGCTCTCGGCCCAATCCGTGGGTCACGCAGCCGTCGAGCGCCGCGCTACCTGCGAAATCGCAGCTACGGGTTTGGAGGGACATACGCGAGCAGGGCCGCAAGCATGAAAACGCCCGCCATCACGAGCGTCTCCCACATGACGGAGGTGCGGAGGCCTCGGCTTCCTCCGCCTTCCTCGAGGGCGGGTAGAAGTCGGAACTGGTTCCGGTAGCCGAACAGAACCAGGATCACGAGCCCCCCGGTCTTCGCGAGAACGAGCCGGCCGTACGTCGTCGTGAGCACGGATCCGAGCGTAGGCAATGTCACGAGCACCTGGATGATACCCGTAACGGTCAGCGTCAGAACAGCCAGCAGCGCGATCCTCGACACCCGCCGGGCGGTCGTGCGATAGGCGGGATCGTCACGCGCTTCCACCACCAGGTAAAGGAGCCCTCCGAGCCACAGCTGAACCGCCAGGAGGTGGAGGGCCTTCGCCGGCACCGACACGTCGGGATCGGCCGTGAGCGCATGTCCCGTTCCACCGCTCACTACCACGGCAAGAAAGGTCAGCAGGGCTGCCGACGTAACGTGTCGGCCGAAGGCCAACGTGCCGACCGCCGCGACGGCGAGCCCGAGCCGCAGGATCTCCAATCCGCCAGCCCGCGTTCCGAGCAGCGCCGGGAGGCGTTCCAGATCCAGCGCTCCGCCGGGGCTGACGCTTCGGAACCAGAGCAGGATGTGACCGGCGAGGAGGATCGGCACCAGGAAGGCGAGCGCGTACGCCAGCCGTTGGGCACGGCGCGAAGGGCCTGGAGCGATCCAGGCGATCATCGCCAGGAGGCCGCCCAGGGCCAGCAGGGCGGCGACCGCTGCGCCCCTGGAGAGAGCGAGCGACGGGGGTACGTCGAGGCCCATGGAATCGGCGCGCGCCGGAGGAGGCAACTCGTCGACGCCGCCCGCAGGGGCGGTCTCCGTCTCGCCGTTGTCGCCGGCGGATGGCGGCCTTGGGAGCTGCACGAAGAACACGAAGCTTCCCTCGCTCGTGTGTCCGTCTGTCGACATGATCCGCCACGACGCCCGGTAGGCGCCGGGCTCGAGCGAGGGTACTCGCGCCAGAAGAGCCCGGTCGGTCCTCGTGTCGGACTGGACATCGAGCCTGAGGTCCAGATTCGCGGGGCCTGCCAGCCGGATCTCGCTGAAGGCCTCCTCCACCGCGCCGCTAAAGACGAGACGAATCCGCTGGAGATCTGCCGTCACGGTGTCGCCGTCCGCGGGCTCTGTGTGAAGCAAGCGCACGTGGGGCCTGCCGGCGCTCACGGATTCGCCCGGCTCCGGCGAAGCTGCCCGAGGAGTCCGGCCCGGCATCGCGATCAGCAGAAGCCCTGCGACGGCCGCCGTGGCGAGATGCTTGGCCACGCGCGAACGCCCACGGGCCTCGAATCGGAACGAAGGCGTCAGGCGGGCGCCAGTCGCAGCGTGTGAACCCCGCTCCTGCGCATGGAACGAGTCTCCATCATCGTGCATTCACGCAGCATAGCACGGCAAGGCGGGTGTGGCACCCGCGTTCCGGCACGGCCGGCGGGCCGTCGGTTACGGGTTGCCGGAGTTGATGTCCTTGCGAGCCGAGGCCACGCCCACGCCGACGCTCGCTCCGAAGACGATCGCTGTCGCCGTACCAACGATCGGCAGAAGCGCAACGATCGGCGCGGCTGCCAGGGCGGCCACACCGCCGGCCAGCACCGGCACATACGGTTTCTTGACCGCGTCGACGAAGCGAAGTCGGCTCCGGACGAACCGACGCGACTTGACGTATCCGAAGAAGCCGGCCGCACCCGTGGCAGCGAGCCCGATGATCTCGAACATTCCAGGCCTCCGATTAGCTGGATCTCACTGAGCCGTACGCGCTACTCGCGGAGAGGGTTTCACCTACCCGAGATCACGCTCCCGCTCCCGGTGGCGGGTCAGCCGGTCTTGGTGGCAGGTCAGCCGCTCCCGGTGACCGGTCAGCCGGCCACCAGGAGGTACAGGAAAAGTCCGGTCGCCGCCAGCATGCATACGATCCCGACGGCCGCCCAGGTCCGGAGGGCTCCCCCGGGGCGGAGCTCCGGGTCCGGGATCAGACGCGTCACACACACGTAGTTCAGTGCATACAGCACCGGCGCGATAAGGAACGACGCCACCGCCGCGATCGTCACGAGGATCACGGGGTCCGGGATTATGGCCGTCTCGGCGAGCGCCAGCGCGAGGCTGCCCAGCAAGAATCCCCAGTAGAGGAGACCTCCGGTCCGGCGCTCCGCTCCCGGTCCCCCCCCGCGTCGCCGCAGCAGTCGAATCGTCTCGCGGAACGCTCGGGGGAAGCCATCGAGCACGCCGTATGCCGTGGAGAACATCCCCAGGAACGCCGCCGCCAGGAAGAAGGGATACACCCAGGCGCCCAACACCTCGGTGTAGAGGCGAGCGATCGTGATCGCCACGCCCGCGCCCGCAGGGGTTTCTCCAAGTGGCCTCAGCACCTCGGCGCCGAGCACCACGAACATGACCGCCAGGGCGAAGGAGAGCCCGTACCCGAAGCGCATGTCAGCGATGCCCACGCGGAGGGCACCCTTGCTGCCGGAATGACCGGCTCTGCCGGCTGTCGCCTCCCAGGTGCTGCGTCGCTCCAGCGCCCACAGCGAGTGCCACACCGACACATCGATGCCGGTGGGCATCCATCCGAGAAGGGCGCCGAACAGGAGCAACGACCCAGCCGGGATCGTGGGCACGACCAGCCCCGTCCAGAAGCCGGCTGCCGGCGGCCGCGAGACGAAGGCGACCACGGTCATGAGGGAGAGGCCGAGCAGCATCCATTTGCTGAGGCCGGAAAGGCCGTCGAACCCGCCCGACCAGAGGAGAAGGGCGCACAGGAGGCCGATGAGCAGGCTGAGCAGAGGGATCGGAATGCCGGGAGGGAGGGCGGCGGCGGCCACCGCTGCGCTCACCCCCAGGACTCCCGCCAGCACGGTCACGCCCTGGACGATGGTCCCCGCGAGGAAGATCCATAGCGCCCAGCCGCGCGGTCCGGGGACGGCCGCGTAGCCGTCCAGCAGAGATGTGCCGGTCGCCACGGCAAATCGAGGTCCGAACTCGAACGCGGGATACTTGAAGAGATGGCTGAACGGTATCACCCAGAGGAGAGCATAACCGAAAGCGGCGCCGGCGGTTGGCGCGAGCACCAGGTGGCTGGCACCGATGGCGGTGGCGGCCATCACCATCCCGGGACCGATCCACCGAACGCGGTCGAGGGTCCGGGCCCAGGCGGAGGTGCGACGCCCCTGGTTCATCGTCACAAGATCGGGGACGGCCGCTCGTCCGGGTAGGGCGAATCCGGTATGCTGTCTCTCGAGGCCGGCTCTAACGAAGCGCGAGGAGATGACGGAGAAACTGACCACGGTGGAGCTGAAGTGGGACGACGACTTTCGCTTCGAGGCAACGTCGCGAGGTGTCTCGATGGCGGTGGACGGTGGCAAGGCGGCCGCTCTCGCTCCCATGGAGCTGCTGCTCGTCAGCGTCGGGGCGTGCTCGGCGAT
>JAPULH010000196.1 GCA_027295155.1 Gemmatimonadota bacterium | reverse complement strand
GTATCCGGCCACAATCCCCATGCGCCCCGACAAGCGCTCACGCGCTTGTTACCGTTACGGCGGCGTGGGGGCATCTCCGGCGTTGCCGCTCCTCCCCGATACGCACGGTATCGCGTCGTCGCGCCGCCTTGGATCTGTCGGGCACCCACCGCAGGTGGGTCCGGCGCTCGTAACGCGACCCGCCAGGGTTCTTCAGCGACCTGCTGAGCCCGCGCATGGGGCTCCCCGATCTCAGCATCCGTCGGCCGATCGCCACCGCGATGTTCTATCTGGGCATCGCGGTGCTCGGTGTCATCTCCTTCACTCGGCTCCCTATCGATCTGCTCCCCGACGTGGCGTTCCCGACCCTCTCGGTGTGGACGCCCTACCGGGACGCGGCGCCGCCGGAGGTGGAGCGCTTCGTGACGGAGCCGATCGAACGAGAGGTGAGCCAGATCCCGGGTGTTCGGCGTGTCACCTCGCGCTCCCGCGAGGGTCAGTCGCTCGTGCGGCTCCAGTTCTACTGGGGCACGGACATGGAGTTCGCGACGCTCAACCTCCGCGAGCGACTCGAGGTACTGCGGGCGATCCTGCCGCGCACATCCGACCGACCCGTGATCCTCCGGTCGGACCCGGCGAGCGATCCGATTCTCACCCTTGCGGTCTCGGGCGCCGATCCGGTCGAGCTCCGGGAGTTGAGCAAGGACGTGTTCGCCCGGCGCCTCGAGCAGCAGGCCGGGGTGGCTCTGGCGGCGTTGAGCGGCGGCCGCGAGCGCGAGATCCAGGTGCTGCTCGATCCCGTGCGCCTCCAGTCACACGGGGTCACGATGGCAGAGGTGACGGAGGCGCTGGACCGCTCCAACTACGCCGCGCCGGGAGGCAGCGTTCGACGGGGTCGCTTCCGTTACAGCCTCCGCACGCTCGGTCAGTTCACCGAAGTGAAACAACTGGGGGAAGTGGTTGTGGCTCGGTCGGAGAGAGGAACGCTGGTTCGTCTCTTGGACATCGCCGAGGTGCGCGACGGGTTCGCTGAGCAGGAGAGCGCGGCACGCTTCAACGGGATCCCCGCCGTCGGGCTCCGGGTCTTCAAGGAGTCGGGCGCGAACACGGTGCGTGTCGCCGATCGGGTGGCCGAAGTGCTCGAAGACCTCCGCGTGGAGTTCCCTTCGCTGCGCTTCGAGATCGCGAGCAGCCAGGCGGAGTTTATTCGAGACGCGATCACGAGCGTGGTTCAGGCTCTCCTCTTCGGGGGAGTCCTGGCGTTCCTTGTTCTCTTTCTGTTTCTCGGGGATCCGCGCTATCCGGTGGCCGTCGGCCTCGCGATTCCGATCTCGATCCTTGCAGCCATCTCTGCCTGCTATGCCTTCGACGTCAGCCTGAACTTGATGTCGCTCGGCGGGCTTGCCCTCGGGGTGGGAATGCTCGTCGACAACTCGATCGTCGTGCTCGAGAACATCTTCCGGCACCGGGACGAGGGCGGTGCCCTGCGGAGTGCCGGCGAGTCGGCCGCGGTGGGAAGCCGGGAGGTGGCCGGGGCGATCACCGCCTCCACGCTGACCACGATCGCCGTCTTCGGGCCCGTCCTGTACGTGAAGGGCGTCGCAGGAGCCCTCTTCGGCGACCTTTCGCTCGCTGTGGCGTTCTCGCTGAGCGCGTCCTTGCCGGTGGCGCTCACCCTCCTGCCGGTTCTGGCAGCCCGGTTCGAGGGGTTGGGGGCAAGGGGGCGGGCCTTGCGAGGCGAGCGGAGGCCTGTGCGCTTGGCCGGTCCCGGATTGGCAGCCTTCGATCGCGCCTTCGGCTTGTTGGCGAGGCGGTACGAGGAGGCGCTCGGCTGGTCGCTCGCACACCGGCCCGCGGTCCTAGGGCTGGCGGCGACCGGCTTTCTGTCGGCCCTCCTGCTCGCCACCGTGCTCCCCCGCGGGCTCATGCCGGAGGTGGACGAGCGGCACTTTCGGGTCGAGCTAGAACTCCCCGTCGGCACGCCCTTTCCCGCCACCGATCACGCCGCCGCCCGGCTTGAGGAGGTGCTTCTGGCGCTGGACGGCGTGGATGGGGTCTTCAGCCGCGTGGGACGGCCGCGCCGGGGGGGGCTGGTGGCCGATGAGTTGGCCGGCCTCAACAGCGCGGTGCTCGAGGTGCGCGTGGATCCAGCCGGCCCCGCGACGCGCGAGGTGGTCGCGACCTTTCGATCCCGGCTCTTGCAGACCGGTGTGGACCCGAAAGCCGTGGCGATCGAGACGGGACGGTCCACCGCTCTGGGCCGGACACTCGAGCTCGGGGAGGCCGACCTCGCCGTGCGCGTGCAGGGAGGGGAGCTTAGCGACCTGATCGCGGTGGCCGAGTCGGTGCAGGCCCGCCTGACGGGGATGTCCCATCTCCGAGACGTGCGGATCGGGATGCGGCTCGGAGGGCCGGAGCTCGAGATCGAGGTCGATCGAGACCGGGCCGCGCGGTTCGGACTGAGCGTGCACGACGTCGCCAGCACGATCGAGTCCTACCTGCGGGGCGTGCGCACAGAGGAGCCGTTCACGGAGTTCTCCGACAAGGTGGACATCCGCGTGCAGCTTCCCGAAGCAGCGCGGCAGCGGCTCCGGGACGTGCTGGCGCTTCGGCTCGGCGACGTGCCACTCGGCGAGCTCCTGCGAGTGCGGCAGGGATACGGGCCCGTAGAGATCCTCCGGGAGGGCCAGACCCGCACGGTCAAGGTGCTGGGCGACGTGACGGGCGGCGGATTGGCGGAGGTGGTCGAAGAGGCGCGAGCGCGCCTCGAGGGGTTGCCGAGACCCCGGCGCACGACGGTGGTGATCGGCGGCGAGAACGAGGAGATGCGCGATAGCTTCCGCTCTCTCTTCTTTGCCTTCGGCCTCGCCCTCTTCCTCGTCTATCTGATTCTTGCGGCGCAGTTCGAGTCGCTCGTTCAGCCGGCCGTGATCCTCGCCGCAGTGCCCCTCGCGGCGGTCGGAGCCGTGCCGGCCCTGTGGATCGTCGGCGGTGGCATCAACCTGATGAGTGGCATCGGCCTGGTCATCTTGACCGGCATCGTCGTGAACGACGCGATCGTGAAGGTCGACTTCATCAACCGAAGACGCCGGGAGGGGCTGCCGATCGGGGCGGCGATCATGGAAGCGGGTCGGTTGCGTCTCCGGCCGATTCTGATGACGACCGCCACGACCGTGTTTGGCCTCCTGCCGCTAGCGCTGGGATGGGGTGCTGGAGCCGACCTCCGCTCGTCCCTGGCCGTGGCCGTCATCGGAGGGTTGATCTCTGCCACCCTCCTCACGCTGATCGTCGTGCCCGTGCTCTACTCGCTCCAAGCAGCCTGGGGCGAGAGCGTGCGCGCTCCCACGGGATCGGCCGGTCGGGTCGCCCGGTGATCAGCCTCGCCATCCGCCGTCCCATCGCGACCGCGGCCGTCTACCTGGCGCTCTTGCTGCTGGGCGCCTACTCGTTCCGGCTCATTCCGTTGGAGCTGTTGCCGGATGTCACCTATCCACGCCTGAGAGTTCGCGCCGAGTGGCCGGGCGCCTCGCCGGAGGCGCTTGAAGCGCTGGTTACGGCGAGGATCGAAGCGGCCGCCCGACAGGTTCGCGGCGTGCGATCCGTCGAGAGCCTCTCGCGCATTGATCCGTATGGGGCTGGCTCCATCGCGCGGATCGACATCGAGTTTGCCCGAGACACTCGCATGGAGTTCGCCCGGCTCGAGCTGGGCGAGCGGGTGTCGGCGCTCCGAGATGAGCTGCCGGAGGGGGTCACGAGCACCGTCGAGCCCTACGTGCCCGACGAGTTTGCGGAGGAGGGCAGGCCGTTCCTGGGTTTTCGGCTGTCCGGCCCGTATGACACCGGATACCTGACGCGTATTGCCGAGGAAGAGATCCGGCCTTCTCTGCTCGGGTTGGACGGCGTGGCGGCGGTGTGGATATACGGCGGTGAGGCGAGGGAGGTGTTGATCGAGTTGGACCGGGAGCGATTATCGGCGCTCGGCCTGTCGCTCCCCGACGTCCGACGTCTCATTGAGGAGGCGTCGGAGCTGCGGGCGCCGGGCTCCGTCGAGCTCGACGGCATGCGGGTCGCCCTCGCGGTCCGCTCGCGCCCCAGAGATGTCGAGGAGCTGGGAGCCCTGGTTGTGGCCGCTCGTCCCGAAGGGCCCGTGAGGCTGGTGGACGTCAGCCGGATCCGCGACGGACACGCCGACCCGT
Organism: Gemmatimonadota bacterium; assembly: GCA_027295155.1. Classification (GTDB taxonomy): domain Bacteria; phylum Gemmatimonadota; class Gemmatimonadetes; order Palauibacterales; family Palauibacteraceae. Next base: position 359 of record JAPULH010000196.1, on the reverse strand, counting down.
ACGAATACAGCCGAATAGATGGCTGGCCGGCGATCTGGCTGGTGGTGACCCGGCAGCCGCGCTCCAACGCGATCCGGGTCGCCGAGGCCGTGAAGGCGAAGGCCGAAGAGCTGCAGAGCAGGCTGTCGGCCGGAGCCGCGCTCGAGCTCGACTCGGACCAGAGCGAAGAGATCGAGGAACAGCTGACGAATCTTCGCCTCCGGGCCATCGCTGCGGTGCTCGTCATCTTTCTGGTGCTGACGCTCTTCCTCCGTTCGGCCCGAACGGTGACGATCGTCTTCGCTACGATCGTTTTCAGCGTGCTGATCGCGGTTAATCTCCTTTACCTGGGTGGCTTCTCGCTGAACGTGCTGACGCTG
>JAPULH010000195.1 GCA_027295155.1 Gemmatimonadota bacterium | reverse complement strand
TAGATCAGCGGCAGCTCCACGTTGTGCAGCGCCGTGGCCCGCGGCAGGAGGTTGAAGGTCTGGAAGACGAAGCCGATCTCGCGGTTTCGGATGCGGGCCAGCTCGTCGTCATTCAGATTCTGCACCGGACTCCCGTTGAGGATGTACTCGCCGGCCGTGGGGGTGTCGAGGCAGCCGACCAGGTTCAGCAGCGTCGACTTGCCCGAGCCGGACGGGCCCATCACGGCGATGAACTCGTTGCGCCGGATCGCGATGTCGACGTCACGCAACGCATGCACGATTTCGGCGCCCATGTCGTATTCCTTACACAGGCCGCGCGTCACGATGACCGTCTGATCCGAGCCTTCCATGCGTCTCAGTTCCCGCTTCGCGAGTTCCGTTCGTCGCTCTCTTCGATTTTGACGGCAGCGCCGTCCCTCAGCTCCCGGATGGCTTGATAGCTGCCCGAGACTATCGTCTCCCCCTCCTGTAGCCCGTCAAGCACCTCGAAGTAGTTGTCGCCCGTGATCCCGATCACTACGGATCGGAAGTGGACTACACCATCCTCCACCACGTACACCCCCTCGATCTGTGAGGCGTCACGACCTGCGATGCGGGCCGAGTCCTCCGCCATCAGCTCGTTCTCCATCAACTCGAAGTCGTCCTCGTCGATCAGCGTCAGGGCGATGATCGGAATGGCGCGCACCTGCTCGCGCGTGGCAGTGATGACATCGGCGGTGGCTGACAGATCGGGCCGGATGCCCTCCGGCGGCGTGTCGAGGGAGATCCGCACCTCGAAGTCGATCGCCTGCTCGCTCGCCGTGGACGTCCTCGACCGGAGGGGACGAATCGAGCTGTTGCCGATCTTGGTCACGCGGCCGGTGAACCGCTGGTTGGGAAAGGCGTCGATCTCGATCGAGGCCGAGTCCCCGATGGAGATCTCCGGCACATCGGTTTCGTCGACCTCGACCACGGCCTCCATCTCCGAGAGATCGGAGACCGTGAGCAGAAGGCTCCCGGGGTTGTTCATCGTGCCGACGATGGCGGTCTCGCCCTTCTCGACGGAGAGGCGCGTGATGCGGCCGCTCATCGGGGCGCGGATCACCGTCTTGTCCAGCCGGTCCTGCGCCTCCCGCACCGCGGCTCTCGCCATCTCCACGCCGTGCTTGGAGGCCTGCCAGAGCGCCTGCTTCACCTCTGCCAGGGTGACCGCCCGCTCCACCTCCTGGTCGGTGATGAGGTCCTCGGTGCGCGCCTTGAGCTGGCTCAAGCGGTCAGCGTCGCGCCGAGCCTGCTCGTAGTCCGCTCGCGCCTGCACCTCCCGCGCCCGCGCCTCGGCCAGGCCGGCCTCCGCGCGCTGGACCGCCGCTTCGTACTGCGTGGCCTCGATGACCAGCAGCAGATCGCCCTCCCGGACGTTCTGTCCTTCCTCGATCGGCAGCTCCACGATCCGCCCGGAGATGTCGGCGCTGATGTCGACAGATCGCCTGGGCTCGATGTGGCCGCTCGCCCGGACCTTCGCGACGAGGTCCCGGTGCTCGACGTTCTTGACGCGCACCTCGACCGCGTCCTCGCCGCCGGCGGTCACGGCCCGGGTGGCCAGGACACCCACGACAAGCGTAACTCCCGTGCCGATCAGGATTTTCCTGCCCCGGCTCATGCCGTCGACGCTCCTCTATCTCGTTTCACGTGTTTCGCTTTGCGCCTCGGGTAGTGGTACGCCGCGGGCGGCCCGGCAGTTTCAGCGCGTCAGCCTGTAAGAGCCGCGACGGCTGCCATCATCACGACCATGACCACGTAGAGCGACAGGAACAGCGCCATGGAAGATCCGGCGGAGCGTCGCCGATAGATCCGGCTCACGGCGATCCCCAGCACGACGGCGGCCCACAGGCCGAAGAAGTTGAGGCCGTGCAGGAAATGGTAGGCGAAGCCCTCTGAGTCGAGCCCCGGCACGAGGAGGTGGAGTCCCAGTGTGACCTGGGCGTCCCCGGCGGCAAGTATGAGGGGAACCGTCAGCAATCCTCCGAGCGTCGGGATGAACAGGACGTGGCTCGTCGCGCTCATGGCCTGAGCGAAGGAGGCCTCTCCTCCAGCGAGCAGGTTGTAGATGAGAAGGACCACGGCCGCCAGGAACACCGCCAGCAGGGGTGGGAACACGATAGGTCCGACGAGCCGCAGGATGCCGGCGATCCGCAGCGCCGTCTCGACACCGGACGGATCGGCGTCGTCGGGCATTTGCTCCATGATGAGCTGACGGATGAGCTCCTCCGGGATCAGCAGGTTGGCCGCGACGCTGAGCACGACGGCGGTGAGGAGCGCGCCGAGCCAGACCGGCCTCTCTCTCAGCCTCTCGAAAAGCGCTCCGGGCGAGAAGACGACCTGAGCCAGACGGGCCGGGAGGGCCGGGATCTCCGGCTTGTCGCTCACTTGGTCATCCACGTCGCTCATCCTCGCGCTCCTCCGCTCACGGCCGCCGTCTGGCCACCCAACCCCGGCTGGGGATCTCGGCGCGAAGCACCCGGCCGTCCTCCCCGGTCCACACCGCGTGCACTTCCCCCCCGCCCTCGATCACGTACTTGCGGGAGGGAACGGTTCCTTCCCCGACGCGGACGCTCTCCGCTCCCTCCTCACGGACGGTGGCTCGAAACTGCCTCCCCTCCGAAGGCACGACAAGTGATACGGTGGCCGTTCCGAAGTCGTCGCCAAGCTGCTGCAGAAGCAGGAAATAGTGGTGAGCGATGCCCCGTTCGAGGATCGAAAGCCCGGGCGGCGCGACGAACTCCTTCACCCGCTCTCCCTCCTCCGAGTCGGTCTGCAGCCGGAGCCGGTTCCCCTGCCGGATGCCGACGACCGAGCGGAGCGGCCCGTCCTCCGGTTTGAGCTCGTAGCGGTTCAGTCTGAAGTCGGCGTCCAGCAGGAGCCGGATCTCGCCCCCCACCAGCGCGTCGGCGCCGGGTTCGAGGGTGACGCGGGCGGCGGCCCGAATCGAGGTCCCATCATGGCGCACCACGAACCGCTCCGTGCCCACGACGCGACCGTTCACGAGAAGGTCGAAGGTGCCGGAGTCGCGCTCCTCGGGGGATTGGGCGCGGAGTGCCCGGTCAGCGGCCGAAGCGCCGGCAAGCAGGACCGCCAGCATCGCTGCCCGGCGGGCGTGGCGGGTTCGCCCGAGCTCGCTAATCATCGTGCGGTCTTCCACCTCCGACGTGCCGGGCCGGCGTCTGCGTGACGTGCGAGCGCGCCGATGGCTGCGTGACGTCCGGAGGTGCCGGCGGGCCGAACAGACCTCTCCCGATGTGATCGACGAGGTACTCATAGATCGCCCGTCCTTTCTCGGCGGAAGCGATCGACGGCCTGCCCACTACCCCTATGGATCCGGGAAGTGGCACGGGCTCCTCTCCGGCCACCAGCTTCCGCACGCGCTCCGGTGGCAGCAGCACATCCTGGATCCGATCGGTCCGCACGAGCTCCGGGGCCAGGTGGAGCATGAGGGAGGTGGCGAGCTCGCCGGCGTGCTCGCGCGTGTGGGCGCTCTCGAGGTAGGCGGAAAGATCGATCGCGTGAAGGTCCACCGAGCGGATGCGTGCGCTCTCGCTCACGACCGTGGCGAGCGCGTAGAGGTGCGGTCCGTATCCGTGCCCTGTCAGGAGGACGAGCTCCTCCACCCCCTGTGCCTCCCAGCAGCTCACCAGCTCGTTCAGCACCCGGTGCAGCGTCTTGCTGGAGAGGGAGGCGGTTCCGGCGTATTCCATGTCGGTCGCCGAGCCGGCTCCGTAGGGGATCGTGGGGGCGACGAGGAGATCGTATCGAGCGGCGATAGCCTCCCCCAGACGCGTGATGATCAGGGCGTCGGCTCCGAGCGGAAGGTGCGGCCCGTGCTGGAGGCACGTTCCGACCGGCAGCAGTAGCCGTGGGTCGCGGCGGAACCGGGACGCGGCCTCCGTCCACGAGAGCTCCGCCAATCGAATCGGAGCCCCTGGCGTGGAGACAGATGGCGTTGAAGGAGCCGCTTCCGACAAACGGGCCTCACATTTGGAGGAGAACACGGGGCGGAGCCGCTCCACCGCACCGCGCTGACAGTACCGATCAAGCTCTCGCGGCGGGTCCGCGGACACAAGCTCCGCGCACGTCACTTCTGCGGGCGAGCCGCCCGCCCGATCGGAGTTCTTGAGATCCGCGACATCGGCCACCTGCCGGACCACCTGCTCACGGAGGTTCGGTACTTCTTCGAGGTGTACAAGGACCTGGAGGGGAAGGAGACCGCCCTGCTCGGGGGGCATCCGAAGAAGGCGGCGTTCGAGCGGATTCGGCAGGCGATCGACCACTACGCGGGCCTCCGCTCCATCTGAAACGGCCGACGCGTGGCCGGCGGTACCGCTGAACCCAGGTTGACGCGCGCTTGAGGCGGCGTCGCACGCTGCGCTCATGCTGCAGACTGTCTCGTCGGCGTGCCTGGTCGGCCTCGACGTGGTCCGCGTCAAGGTCGAGGTTGCGATCACGCGCGGCACGCCCCTCATCCAGATCGTGGGTCTGGCCGAGAGCGCCGTGCGAGAGGGCCGGGAGCGCATACGGGCCGCCGCCGTTCAGCTCGGTCTTCACGTGCCGGGCCTCCGCATCACGGTCAACCTGGCGCCGGCCGACGTGCGCAAGCACGGCGCCGCTTTCGATCTCCCGATCCTCGTGGGAATCCTCGCCGCGGCGGGGGACGTGCCCGGCGACCGCGCCCGGCGTTACGCGATGCTCGGGGAGCTCGGTCTGGCGGGAGATGTGCGCCCCGTCCGGGGCGTGCTCCCGATCGCCCTCCACTTCCTTGGGGCCGGCGATGTCGATGGCCTGATCGTCCCGGCCGCCAACCTCGGTGAGGCCCGGCCGGTTCGTGGCCTGGAAGTGCTGGGCGCGGCTACGCTCGAGGAGGTGATCGGCTTTCTGCGCGGCGCGCGGCCGCTTCCCACTGCGGGCGACGTCGCCCCGAACGTGCCGGGTCGGGAGAGCGGGCCGGACGAGCCGGATCTCCGCGACGTCCACGGTCAGGAGCGGGCGAAGCGGGCGCTCGAGATCGCGGCGGCCGGAGCGCACAACCTCCTCCTGCGGGGCCCGCCGGGGGCCGGAAAGACGATGCTGGCCCGACGCCTTCCCTCGATACTCCCGTCGATGGACCTCCAGGAGTGTCTGGAGGTCACCGCCATCCACAGCGTCGCCGGGCGCCTTCCGAACGGCGAGATCGTGACCCGCCGACCCTTCCGGTCGCCGCACCACACGGTCAGCGAGTCCGGTCTCGTCGGCGGCGGGGCCGTGCCGAGGCCCGGCGAGGTGTCGCTGGCGCACCGTGGCGTGCTCTTCTTGGACGAGCTGCCTGAGTTCAGGCGCCGGGCGCTCGACGTCCTGCGGCAGCCGCTGGAGGAGGGTGTCGTGCATATCGTGCGGGTCAGGACGGCGGTCAGCTTTCCCGCCCGCTTCACCCTGGTCGCGGCGATGAACCCCTGTCCGTGCGGCCTGGGCGCCGCCGATGGAGAGGAGAGCCCGTGCGCCTGCGATCCCGCTTCCGTGCGGCGTTACGTGGGGCGCGTAAGCGGGCCTCTGCTCGACCGGATTGACATGCACCTGGACGTGCCGGCGGTCGGCTGGCGCGACCTGAGGGGAAAGCGAGACGGGAAGCCGAGCGCGCGCGTCAGAGCGCGGGTGACCGAGGCGCGCGAGCGAGCCGCCGGGCGGCTGGCCGGCCGGGCGAACGCCGCGATCGGCGCCGGGGAGATCGCGAAGGCTTGCCGGCTGGACGCTCTGGGAGAGGACCGGCTACGTGCGGCGGTGGAGCGCTTCGGGCTCAGCGCGCGGGCCTACCACCGGATCCTCAGAGTAGCCCGCACGATCGCCGACCTGGCGGGGCGGGACCGGATTACGCCCGACGACGTGGCTGAAGCTATACAGTACCGGGTTCTACAGGGTCGTTGAGCGGCGTCTCCGTGAGAGTCGTAAGCCGCTATGAGCGCCAAACTTGCGGCCACATCGCCCACGGCTGTTGATTAATCCGTGGCTTGCCGAAAGCGCCACGAGGCGAACCAGAGGAGGGCCGTCCCCAGCGCGAGCAGGGCCAGGTACTGTGGCCAGAGAGCCGGGCCTCCCGTTCCCTTGAGGAAGATCGCCCGGACGATCTCGATGTAATGGCGCATCGGGTTGAGGAATGCGAGCCACTGGAAGCTGCCGGGCATGCTGCTCACCGGGAACATGAAGCCTGAGAGCAGGATCGCCGGCATGAAGACCAAGGTATCCCCGCTCCCGGGCGAGCCCCCACACCACCAGGTTCGTCGAGGTCCCCATCAGGGTCACGGTTCCCCCGAGGATGGCGGAGAACGAGAGCGGCATCAGGTATCGGGACGGCGCCTCTTGGGCCTGTTGCGCCAGCCCGAGAAAGACCGGGATAAAGATCACAACGACGACGGTGTTGTTCAGAAACGGGGAAAGCGCGGCCACCACGACACAGAGCAGCAGGAGGCGAGTCATCGGAGGGCCCAGGGGAGCGGTTCGTGCGCAGCGGCCGATCTCCTCCACCGCTTCGGTCTTCGCGAGTCCGAGTCCCAGGACGAGCATGGCGGCCACGGTGACCGTGGCGGGACTGCTGAATCCGGCGAGGGCCTCCTCGGCGTTCAGGACACCAGCGAGCAGAAGGACCACCGGGATCGCCAGGGCGACCTGATCGATCGGGTAGCGCTCGGTGACAAACAGGAAGAACGCGATCACCAGGACCGCGATGACGAACGCCATCTCGAAGCTCATCGCCGAGCGCCCTCCACGCGGGCCACGCCCTCCGAGACCAGGCCGACGAGCCTGAGGGTGGCCGCCGCCAGCCTATTGCCCATCATGTCCTCCTCGCTTAAGACGGCGTCGGCCCCGCTCTCCGCCAGCATCTTTGCGTAGCGAGCGTACCTAGCGCGAGCCAACACGGGGAGGTCGGATCGGAAGGTTCTGGCCGCGCGCACGATCGCCGCTGCCGTCCTCGGTTCGGGCACCGTGACCACGAGGGCCATCGCCGTCCGAATGCCTGCTTCTCTCAGGACTTCACCATGGGAGGCATCACCGAACTTGATCCTCATCCCAGCGGCCCGCCCCTCCTTCACAGCCCGCGGGTTGAGTTCCAGCACAAGGTATGGCGTGCCCACTTCCTCGAGCGCCGAGATGACCCTGGAGCCAGTGGGCCCGAAACCCACGACGATCACGTGCCCCGATGGCTCTTCCTCAGGCTTACCGTTCTCGGTGGAGGAGGAGCGGGGCCTACCGGGCGCACGTCCGTAGAGCAGCCCGGCGAGCCGCGGTGCACTGGCGATCAGATACGGCGCCAGCAGCAAGGTGACGACCGAGGACGAGACAAGAAGGTTGAAAAGGCCTGGTGTGATCACCTGGTAGTCGAGCGCGACCTCCGCGACCACGAAGGAAAGCTCACCGATGTTGCCCAGCGCCAGACCGGTCAGCACTCCGGTCTGAGGTGAAAAGCCGAGGGAGCGCACCACCATGCCGGCGATGACCACCTTCCCGGCTACGATCGCCAGGATCAGAGCTCCGACCGGCAGAGCGTTCCCTACCAGCAACTCCGTATCGGCCAGCATGCCGATGGAAACGAAGAAAAGGGCGAGGAAGCCGGCCCGCAGCGAGCCCACGTCGGCTCGCACCTGGCTGGCGAAATCCGTATCCGCCAAGACCATGCCGGCTGCGAACGCGCCCAAGATCGGGGAAAGTCCCAGGGCATGAGCGGCCCAAGTAGCGGCGAGACAGTAGGTGACGGCCAGTAACGCCAGCAGCTCGCGGTTCCTGGAGCCACCACCTATGTGGAGGAACGCGCGCAGCGCCGTTCGCGAAACGGCGAAGATCGCAGCGATGAGAAGCACGGCGCGAACAAGCGTGAGGATGAGGTCCCAATGCACGCCGGCCCCTGCTCCAGCCCCGGCGAGAAAGGGCACCGCGAGGAGCACCGGTATGACGGCGATGTCCTGGATCAGAAGGATGCCGACCGTCACTCGACCCGACACGCTGTCGATCTCGGCGCGGTCGGCCAGCACTCGGAACACGACCGCCGTGCTGCTGAGCGCGATAATGAGCCCCAGAGCCATGCTGGCCGGAAGGGGGAGACCAACGGCGTGTACGACGAGAGCGGCTGCCGCGCCCGTCAGGACGATCTGGAGGACGCCGGCCCCCGCACCGCGCGTGCCCAGTGCCCGGATACGCCGCCATGGCAGCTCCAAACCAATCGTGAAGAGCAGCAGTGCCACTCCGATCTCCGCCATGGCGTGGATCTCGGCTACGGCGCGTACCAGCCCCAGTCCGTGCGGTCCGACCAGGACGCCGGCGAGCAGGAATCCGACGAGGGCGTTCTGACCGAGGCGAGCCGAGAGAAGCCCGAGCGTGAGGGCGGCCCCCAGTACGATGACTACGTCGCGAAGCAGAGAGAACGTGTCCATGGATTCAGGTATCCAGCTCAGATCCTTCCGGTGTGCAAAGCGAAGTCCAGGATCCAGCGGGACAGCGCGATGAGGATTAGGATGAGCCCTTCCAGGCGGCTGACACGCCAGCCACTCCTGATGAACACCATGACGATGACAACCATGGCGCACAACGAGCCCAGCGAGGCCCTCGCAAGCACGTCCAGCTCAACCGGGCGAAGCATGCCGGCCAGCCCGAGGACCCCGAGCACGTTGAAGATATCACTGCCGATGATGTTTCCCACGCTGATCCCGTAGCGTCCCTTCGCCAGACCGGCCAGAACTGTGGCGAACTCCGGGATCGACGTCCCCGCGGCGACGACGGTCACGCCGATCACCCACTCGCTGACGCCAAGGCGAGACGCGCCGGCGCTGGCCGCCTCGATAAGGAAGTGGGAGCCCGCGCCGAGAAGGACCAGCCCACCTGTGAGTTGGAGAATCGCCCGCGTCCGGCCGATCGGCGCCTCATGGATCGCCTCCAATGCAAGCTGCTCTTGGGAGCCCGGTACCACCTTTCGGTTCCTGGCAAGCCAAACCAAGTACAGAAGGAGCAGGGCGAAGAGCAGCACTCCGTCGCGGTGATCGAGCGTGAGATCGATCCCTACGAGAGCCAGAAGGACGAGGCTCGACGTCAGGAGGACCAACCCGTCGCGCCATAGGAGCTGCGGGCTGGTAGGGATCGTCCGGAATAGCGCGGCGGCGCCGAGGACGAAGCCGAGATTGAAGATGTTCGAGCCTACGATGTTGCCGACAGAGATGTCGCCACGGCCCTCAAACGCGGCGAGGACCGTGACTCCGAACTCGGGAGCCGACGTTGCTGCTGCCACGACGGTGAGCCCGATGATCAGCTCAGAGATGCCAAGCCTTCTGGCCAGTCCAGAGGCGGATTCGACGATCCAACTGGCGCTCCTGGCGATGGCGCTGAGCGCGACCAGCCCAATGAGCGCGAGCAGCCACAGCGGCAGCCCTTCGAAGTTGAGCTCGGGGAGCACGAATGGGCCTCCTCGGTGCGGCTGGCTCGGCTCGGCGGGCTTGGCGGGCTACAGCGAACGGCGGAACGTGGCCGATTGGCCGGGCGACTCCTCGACCTCCACGGCCAGGTCGACGAGGCTGGCCCTCGACTTTGGCCCGATCTCCTCGACTAAGCGGCCAGCCAGGTACTCCGCGATCAGCTCGGCCGTCGTGTTCTTGATCGGCAGCAGGACCACGTCACCGCGCGGGCAGAGGTAGTCGTTACCGCCGTGCCGCACGCGGACGCTTCGCTCGTCCTTCTCCACCTCGAGAAGCGGGTTCTCGGTCTGGACCATCATCTTGTGGTCCAGGTCGGCCACGAGGGCCGCGATTCGCCGCTTGAGCGCCACGAAGTCGTACACCAGCCCGTCCTCGTTCAGCTCGCCGCGGATGCGGACGCCGACTCGATAGTTGTGGCCGTGGAGACGCTCGCACCGGCCGCCTCCGTACGTGATGAAGTGGCCGGCGGCGAACGAGAGCTCGCCCTTCGCAACGTCGATCTGGAAGCGAGTCATGGCGTCAATAGGGCGCCGCTCGCTCCGGCTGGCAAGCGGGTGCTTGCACCACGCCACCGGGCCTGATCAGGTTAACCTTGTCCTCGGGAGGGAGAGATGTCCCTGCGGCTCTTCGTGGCGATCAACCTGCCGGAGGCGGTGCGTGAGCGGATCAGCGCGGGCACGATCGAGCTGCGGCGCCTGGGCGGCGTCCGGTGGGTCGACCCGGGCGCGCTGCACATCACCCTGAAGTTCATCGGCTCGCTCGCCGAGGGGCGGGCGGATGAGGTCGCGGCGTCGCTGCGGCGCGTGGCGTCCGGGCACGCGCCCTTCGACCTGGGGCTCTGCGGTGTGGGAACTTTTCCGAGCCTGCGGCGGCCGAGGGTCGTGTGGGTGGGGGTCGGCCCGATTCCGGAGCTCGCCTGCCTGCACGGAGAGATCGAGGCAGCGCTGGAGCAGCTGGGCATCGAGCGTGAGGAGCGCGGGCTCAGCGCCCACATCACCCTCGGTCGGGTACGCCGTGGAAGCGCGGTCGACGCACAACGGCTGGAGAGCCTGGCGCGGCGCGCCGTGATCGGGGGATCGTGGACGGTCGAGAGCGTGGAGCTGATGGAGAGCCGTCTTCGACCGACGGGAGCGGTGTACGAGGTTCGGGAGTCGGCGTCGCTCGCTGGATGTCGAGCGGCCGCCGGAGGCTGATGCCTGGGACGAGGATGACGAAGTGAGGATGATTCGGAGCTGTTTGGCGGGCGTCGGATGCTTGACGCTTCTGGCGATCGGGGCGGGCGCCGCCGTGTTCTACTGGCCGGAGCTTCAGGAATGGTGGAGCGGCCGAACCGCGGTCGTGGAGGTGATCCACCAGCCGAGCGAGGAGCTCGCCGCGCGGGCCGAGGAAAAGCTCCTGACGCTGGCGGGCGATGATGCGCCGCCCGAGACGCGCCTGAGCGAAGCGGAGGTCCAGAGCTTGGTCCTGTTCAGGGCGGCCTCTGTGCTCCCGCCGGGCATCTCGGAACCGGTCGCGACGCTGCAGGACTCGACGGTGGAGATCAGCGCTCTGCTCAATCTGAAGCAGCTGGCGGATCGCATGGACTCCGATGCGGCCGAGCGCTTGCGGCAGTTCATCGGCGACACGGCGCGCGTGACGGCTCTCCTCTATCCGCGGGTCACGGGCCCTGCTCAGGGCGAACTGTCGATCATACGGCTTCAGGCAGGGCTCTTTCCCGTGCCTCCCTTCCTGATCCCCGGGATGATCAGGCAGCTGGGCTTCTCCACGGCGCCCGGTAACCCCAGAGCGATGATGGTGCCGGTGCCGCCCCAGATCTCGGGCGTAAGCATCGTGGAGAACGAGTTGATCGTCCGCCGCTTGCAGCCCTGAGCGATGCATGAAGGCCGACCCTGAACGAGACAGCACGGAAGGTGGCGACATGAAGGCGGAAGCCGCTCGCTTCCTCAACTACATCGACGGCCGGTGGAGCGAGCCCGCCTCGGGCGACTTCCACGAGAACCGAAACCCGGCTCGCAACTCGGAGCTGATTGGGCAATTCCCGCTCTCCACGGCGGAGGATGTGGAGCGTGCCGTCGCCTCGGCGATCGAGGGCTTCGAGGAGTGGCGGCGCGTGCCGGCTCCGGAGCGCGGCGAGGCGCTGCGGCGGGCCGGCGACCTGATGGCGATCCGGAAGGAGGAGCTCGCGCGGGCCATGACGCGCGAGATGGGCAAGGTGCTGGAGGAGACGCGCGGCGACGTGCAGGAGGCGATCGACACGGCTTACTACGCGTCCAGCGAGGGACGCCGCCTGTTCGGCCGCACCGTGCCCTCCGAGCTGCGCGACAAGTGGGCGATGAGCTACCGCAGGCCGATCGGCGTCTTCGGCATCATCACCCCCTTCAACTTCCCGGTGGCGATCCCAAGCTGGAAGATCCTCCCCGCCCTGCTGTGTGGGAACGCGGTGGTCTTCAAGCCCGCCGCGGTCGTTCCACACTCCGCGCACTTGTTCGTCGAGATTCTCCTCGAGGCGGGCGTGCCGCCTCGCTGCCTGCAGCTGGTCCACGGGGCGGGCTCCAGGGTGGGCCGGGCCATCGTCGAGCACCCGGACGTGGCCGGCGTCTCGTTCACCGGATCCACGGAGATCGGGTCTGTGATCGGCGAGACGTGTGGGCGCATGCACAAGCGACTGTCGCTGGAGATGGGGGGGAAGAACGCGCAGATCGTGATGCCCGACGCGGACATGGACCTGGCGATCGAGGGCGTTCTGTGGGGTGCCTTCGGGACCACCGGCCAGCGCTGTACGGCCACGAGCCGGCTGCTCCTTCACCAGGCGATCCACGACGACTTCGTGGAACGTCTCGTGCGTGAGGCCGGTGCGCTGCGGCTGGGCGACGGACTGAAGGGTGGGACGGACGTCGGCCCGATGATCCACGCCGACGCGGTCCAGACGGTGGAGCAGTACGTCGACATCGCCCGAGAGGAAGAAGCCGAGGTCGTGTGCGGTGGAGCGAGGCCGGACGACGAAGCACTCGCGGACGGGCACTTCTTCGAGCCCACCGTGCTCACCGGAGTGAGGCCGGGAACGAGGCTGGAGCAGGAGGAGGTCTTCGGGCCCGTCCTCTCGGTGGTCCGCTTCTCCGATCTCGACGAGGCGATCGAGATCAACAACGACGTGCGTTACGGCCTGTCTTCTTCCATCTATACGGCGGATGTGAGCGCCGCGTTCAGGGCTATCGAGCGATTGGACACGGGCATCACGTACGTCAACGCCCCCACGATCGGAGCGGAGGCCCACCTGCCGTTCGGAGGCATGAAACAGACCGGGAACGGCCACCGTGAGGGTGGGTGGGAGGTGTATGATTTCTATTCGGAAACCAAGGTGGCCTACGTCGATTACAGCGGCCGGCTTCAACGGGCGCAGATCGATGTGGACTGGTAGCGCGTCGACCCTGTCGTCGACCCTGTCGTCGGCCCGGGATGGCGGGTTCCGGCGGGTGGCCGGTGTCCGCGGATGAGCCCCGCTTGATCGGGAGCCCTACCTTGGCTTCGCGGCTGCCGGCCGGGGGGGAGAGGCGGAACGGGTTCGAACCGTTCGTGTATCGGCAGGCAGCCTGACGAAGCGAGATGGCGGTGGGAGATTGAGGAGTCGAGCATGACGGAGGAGAAGAGCGGAACGGAGGGCACGTCCGCCCAGACAGCCGGCGGGATGCGGTGGGTGTGGGAGTGGACCAAGTCGATCCTCGTGGCGTTCGTTCTCTTCCTGGTCGTCCGGGCCTTCGTGGTCGAGGCGTTCCAGATCCCGACGGCCTCGATGGAGGGGACGCTGCTGGTCGGGGACTTCCTCCTCGTAAACAAGATGGTGTATGGGGCGGAGATCCCGGGAACGCGCGCAAGGCTTCCGGCTCTGGACCGGCCGGATAGGGGCGACATCGTGGTTTTCGAGCCGCCGCCGTCTGCGGGTCAGCCGGAGCGTACGAACTACGTGAAGCGGATCGTCGGCGCTCCGGGAGACACGTTGTACATGAGGGACGGGATCCTCTACCGGAACGGCGAGAGAGCGGACGAGCCGTACGCGCAGCACTCGCGGCCGTTCGAGGACCCGTACAGTCCGCAGTTCCGGTGGCAGCGCACCTACCTCGTTCGCGACGGCAAGGACCGGAGCGAGTACCGGCCCACGCGTGACAATTGGGGGCCGATCGCCGTGCCTGGGGACCGCTACTTCGTGATGGGAGACAACCGCGACAACTCGGAGGATTCCCGGTACTGGGGTTTCGTGCCGGTAAATGCCATCAAGGGAAGACCGCTCATCATCTACTACTCCTACGATCGCGAGCGCCTGGTGCCGTTTCCGTGGCTGACGGAGATTCGCTGGGATCGGCTGCTCAACTTGATTCGGTAGAGCCCGCCGCCGGCGGAGGGGTGGCGGCGATCTAGTTTAGGCCCTCCCAACACATTCGAGAGCGCATGAAAGCCACGCCCACGTGGGGGCGGGGAGCCGGGAGGCCGATTCGCGTCCCGAGGGACTCCTTTGCCCAGTACCTTCAGGAGATCGGTGGCCACCCGCTGCTGAGCCAGGAGGAGGAGATGTCGCTGGCGCGTCGCATCCGCGCCGGTGATCGGGCCGCCCTCGACCGCCTGGTGGCGTGCAACCTCCGCTTCGTGGTCGCCGTGGCAAAACGCTATCGCCGCTTCGGGGTGCCGGTGCAGGATCTCGTGACGGAAGGCAACCTGGGGCTCATTCGTGCGGCGGAGCGGTTCGACGACCGGCGGCTGGTCAGGTTCACCAGCTACGCCGTCTGGTGGATCCGGCAGTCCATGCTCGAGGGCATCCGGCAGCATTCGGCCCTGGTGCGCGTACCGGTGAGGCGGTCCCGGGAGCCTGCCGGCGGCGGGCCGGCCGGATGCGGACGGGAGCGAGCGAGCGATCCGCCGATCCGCTATCTGTCGCTTGACTCGCGGGTTGGGCCGGGGGAGGGGATCCTCCTCGGCGAGCTCGTCTCTCGAGAGCCGAACGCGGACCCCGGGGCCCAGGTGGATCGGGCGGCCCTTCGCGACGTGCTCGAGGCCAGCATGACCCTGCTCGACGAGAGGGAGGCAGGCGTACTGAGGATGTGCTTTGGGCTGGGTGATGAGGCGCCGCGCAGCCTCTCCGATGTCTCGGCCCGGCTCGGGGTGTCGCGTGAGCGAGTCCGGCGGATTCGGGAGCGGGCGCTCGCCCGGCTCAGGGGTGGCGCTCTCCGCCGCGACCTGAAGAGCTTTTTGGGTTGACACTTTGCCACCCAACAAATAGACTTTGAGGCTGCGAGCGATTCGCTATGAGCCGCCCGTGATCGGGCGGCTCCTTTTTTGGCTGGAGCCCGTGGAACCCCAAACAAGGACGCGTCCGAGAGCTCGGGCGCACGAGGCCGGATGAAGACGTACACGGTCAAGGCGGGCGAGATCGAGCGTCGCTGGTTTGTCGTCGACGCGAAGGACCAGGTGCTGGGCCGCCTGGCGTCGTCCGTCGCGACGATCCTGCGGGGCAAGCACAAGCCCACATTCAGCCCACACCTGGATGTGGGCGACTTCGTGATCGTCGTCAACGCGAAGCACATCCGTCTCACGGGGAAGAAGGCGTCGCAGAAGACGTACTTCCGCCACAGCGGCTACATCGGCAGTGAGAGCCATATACCGTTCCTCCGGATGAAGGAGCGGCACCCCGAGCGGATTATTAAGCTGGCGGTGAAGGGCATGTTGCCCAAGAACTCTCTCGGCCGTGCGACACTTCGCAAGCTGAAGGTGTACGCCGAGGCGGAGCATCCGCACGAGGCGCAGATGCCGGAGCCACTCGAGTTCGGCCATTAGCCCGACGACCGGAGGGAGTTTGACGGATACCTTGGTTCAGACCGTGGGTCGCCGAAAGGCGGCTGTGGCGCGCGTTACGATGCGTCCGGGAAGCGGCGAGTGGACGATCAACGGCCGTTCACTCGAGGAGTATTTCCCGGTCCACCGCCACCGGGAGTTCGCGGAGCGACCGATCGGCCTGGCGGACGCAGAGGGTTCGTACGACCTCCGTATTCGGGTAAGGGGTGGAGGCCAAACGGGGCAGGCGGGCGCTGTTCAGCTGGCCGTCGCACGCGCGCTGGTCAAGGCGGACCCCGACAACAGGCCCGTGCTGCGCTCGCACGGCTTGCTCACGCGGGATCCGAGGGTCGTCGAGCGGAAGAAGCCGGGACAGCCGAAGGCCCGGAAGCGCTTCCAGTTCTCGAAGCGGTAGCTTCCCCTTGGAAACCTCCCTCCACGCAGGAGACGCCACAGGAATGCCGGATGTCGGCTTGAAGGACCTGCTGCAAGCGGGCGTTCACTTCGGTCACCAGACGCACCGCTGGAACCCGAAGATGAAGAAGTACATCTTCGCGGAGCGCAGCGGCATCTACATCATCGATCTCAAGAAGACCCTCCGGGAGCTGGAGCGAGCCAAGAAGCTGGTCCGGGAGACGGTCCTGGCGGGGAAGAACGTCCTCTTCGTGTGTACCAAGCCTCAGCTGAAGAGCTTCGTGCGTATGGAGGCGGAGCGCTGCGGAGCGTTCTTCGTGACCGAGCGTTGGATGGGCGGTATGCTCACCAACTTTCAGACGATCAAGAAGAACATCAATAGGCTGAAGGAGCTCGAGCGCGGCGTCGAAGAAGGTGCCTTCGAGTTCTATACGAAGAAGGAGCGGCTGCTGCTCGAGCGCGAGCGGCTGAAGCTCGATCGCTACCTTGCCGGGATCAAGAACATGACGAGGCTTCCCGGTCTGGTGTTCGTCGTCGACGCGAAGAGGGAGGAGATCGCGATCAAGGAGGCGAACCGGTTGAAGCTTCCGATCGTGGCGATCGCAGACACGAACGCCGATCCCGACGTGATCACTGTGCCGATCGCTGGCAACGACGACGCGATCCGCTCCGTGTCGCTGATCACCCACGTGATCGCCGAAGCGGTGGAGAGTGCGAGGCGCGAGGCTCCGGCGATGGGGGTGGCCGCGGGTGGGGAGCAGGAGGTCTACACCTACTCCTCCGACATGGGCGAGACGGGAGAGGGAGCGCCTCGTAGGAAGCGCCGCAAGCCGCGGCGGCGCCCGAAGCCCGACATGATTGCGCAGCGGCTCCATGCGACCGGATCCGGCGCCGAGGAGGCCACGGACTCCGGAGAGGGGGCGGCTGCTCCTGACGAGGCAGCGAACTCCGGGGAGGGGGCGGCCGCGCCCGAGGCGTCCTCGGACGAGGGGTCTCCGACGGTGTCTGGCGGAGACTCCGAGGAGGCCGCGGTGTCGCCGGATACCGGCGGCGAAGACGACCGCCCGGGTTCCTGAGCAAAGGGCCACCCCGGGGTGGCCCTTTTTTT
>JAPULH010000194.1 GCA_027295155.1 Gemmatimonadota bacterium | reverse complement strand
GGACGTCGTCCTCTTCGGCCCGCAGCTCTTTCGCGCGCCGGACATCGGCCGGGGAGGCGCGCCGGATCACGTTCTCGGATGGAGGAACCACGGGGCGATCGGCCACGTCGTCACAGCCCCCTCCGCACTTATGGGAGGCGGCATCGATCGCGCGTTTCACCCACCCGAGATCCTGCCCGCGGCTGGCCTCCACGATCACGTACTCTCGCTCCCGGGCCGGGGCTGCGCTCCGGAAGCTGAAGAACTCCTCTCGCAGGCCCTTGAATCGGACAAGGAGGATCTGGAGGTCGGTCGACGTTACCGGAGGCGGGGGCTGCGATGTCACCGGCCTCGGCGGCTGCGACATCACCTCACGAACCGGTGTGGGACGGATGGGCGAAGGACTCCCGCCATCGTTGTCCCCGGTGGAACCGTTGCCGGGGTGTCTCATTCCTGCACCTCCTCCCACCGGCCCATGGCGTAGTACTTCTCGTGCCTGGCCCGCACGAGCTCCTCGATGTCCATCGCGCAAAGCTCGTCCAGAACCCGGGCGAGCGCCTTCCCCAGCTCTTCCGCCGCGCTCCGGGGGCTCACGTGCGCGCCGCCGCCCGGCTCGGGGATGAGCTCGTCGACGATACCGAACCCCATCAGGTCGGAGGCCGTGAGCTTGAGCGCTTCGGCCGCCCGCTCCGCCTCATCCCGGCTCCGCCAGAGGATCGCCGCGCAACCCTCGGGCGAGATCACCGAGTAGATCGCGTTCTCCATCATCAGCACACGATCGGCTACGGCGATTCCGAGGGCACCACCGCTCCCGCCCTCGCCGATCACGCAGCTCACGATCGGCGTCCGAAGGCCGGACATGACGAAGAGGTTTCGGGCGATGGCCTCCGCCTGACCTCGCTCCTCCGCACCGATCCCGGGGTAGGCGCCCTGGGTGTCCACGAAGGTCACGACCGGCTTTCCGAACTTCTCGGCCATCCGCATGAGGCGCTGGGCTTTCCGATACCCCTCCGGGTGCGCCGAGCCGAAGTTGCGGTGGACGTTCTCCTTCATGTCGCGGCCCTTCTGGTGGCCGATCACCATAAGGCTCCGTCCCCTGAAGTCGGCCCAGCCGGCCACGATGGCCGGATCGTCTCGGAAGTTGCGGTCGCCGTGCAACTCCACGAAGTCGCTGAACAGGTAGTCCACATAGTCCAGCGTGAACGGCCTCATCTGGTGGCGTGCCAGCTTCACGCGCTCGTACCGGGAGAGCTCGTGGATCGCGACCTTGGGCTCGCGGATCTCTTCGGACACGTCGGTTGCTTCCTCCTGTGCGCTCATTCGAGCACGAGGTGCACTCGCTCGCTGCCCAGCAAGGCTCTCAGGTCCGCCAGGAGGTCGGCGTTCGGCGAGACCCGGAGGGAGGAGGCGAAGCGCGGCGCGCTCCCGTTGCCGGCCTTCTTCCACTCCACCAGCAGCGGCCCGCTGCCCGGCGACCCCTCGACCAGTGAGCGTACCTTGCCGAACACATCGGGCGGCGGCGGTTGTTCGTGGTCCAGCTCGATGCAGATGCCCACCTGCCCGCTTCGCCGGACCTCCGCCAGCGGAACGACCGAATCCACAAAGATGGGCGGGTTCTCCTCGTCGCGCGAGCGGCCCGATACGGCGCCCCTGATCAGCACGGGCGCGTCCTGCGTGAGCAGGTCGCGATGGGTCGTCCACGTGTCCCCGAAGACGAGCGCCGTGGCGGTGCCGTGATAGTCCTCGATCGTCAGGCGGCACCACTCCCGCCCGTCGCGACGCGAGGTGCGAACCGTCGCCTCGGTGACGACGCAGGCGATCTCCACCTTTCGGTCCCGCAGGTCGAGGAGGTTCCCGGAGTGCGCCTCCAGGGCGTAGAGGTCCACCAGATCGCGGTAGCGGTCGAGCGGGTGCCCGGATGTGTAGTATCCGATCACCTTCTTCTCTCGCTGGAGCCGCTCCCGCTCGCCCCACGGAGGCACGTCCGGCAGGGGCGGCTCAGGCCGCTCATGCACCCCTTCGCCGAAGAGCGTGGTCTGCCCGGCCTCTTCCTCGCGCTGCCTCGCCTGGGCCTCCGAGAGAGCCACCTCCAGCCCCGCCATCAGCGCGGCCCGGTCGCCGAGCGTGTCCAGGGCCCCCGACTCGATGAGGGCCTCGAGCACACGACGGTTGTTGAGCCTGAGGTCGATCCGCAGGCAGAAATCGCAGAGCGAGGTAAACGGTCCTTCGGCCGAAGCCTCGATGATGTTTCGGGTCGCCGAATGGCCCACGCCCTTGATGGCGCCGAGCCCGAACCGGATCACGTCCCCTCCGACCACGGTGAAGCGATAGCGCGACTCGTTCACGCTCGGCGGAAGGACCTCGAGGCCCAGGCTACGCGCCTCGGCGATGTAGCCCACCACGCCGTCCGTATCGCCGATCTCCGCGGAGAGCAGGGCCGCCATGAACTCGGCCGGATGGTGCGCCTTGAGCCACGCCGTCCGGTAGGAGAGGATCGCGTACGCGGTCGCGTGCGCCTTCGGGAACCCGTAGCGGCCGAACGTTCGGAGGAGCTCGGCGATCTCGCGAGCGTTCTCAGGGTTGACGCCGCGCTCGATCGCCCGCTTCACGAAATCGTCAAGCACCTCGCGGGTGAGCTCGGCGTCCTTCTTCCCGACCGCCTTGCGGAGCACGTCCGCTTCGGCGAGCGAGAACCCGGCCAGAAGGTTCGCCACCCGCATCACCTGCTCCTGATAGGTGATGACCCCGTACGTGGGCTCCAGAAGCTCTGCCAGGTCGGGGTGCGGGTAGGCCACCGGCTCGAAGCCGCGCTTGCGACGGATGAAGACGTCCGTCATGCCCGAGTCGAGCGGCCCGGGGCGGATCAGGGCGTTGACGGCGATGAGGTCGTCGAACCGGTCGCAGCGCATCGCCCTCAGCTTGTCGGTGCCGAGAGAGGACTCGAACTGGAAGACGCCCGAGGTTCCGCCGCTGGCCAGCATCTCGTAGACCGCGGGATCGTCCAGACCGATCTCGTCCCAGTCGATCTCGATGCCCTTCTCGCGGATCGCCTCCGCAGCGTACTCGATGACCGTGAGCGTGCGGAGGCCGAGGAAGTCCATCTTCAGCATCCCCACGTCCTCGAGCGCGTTCATGTCGAACTGTGTGATGACCGCGCCACCGCCGTTCTTCGCGTCCGTGCAGATCGGCACGTACTCCTCGAGCGGCCCCGGCGCGATCACGACGCCCGCTGCGTGCACGGAGCTGTGCCGGGAGAGCCCCTCGATTCGCATCGCGTAGTCGAGCAGCGTCCGGGTACGCGGGTCGGCCTCGTAAGCCTCCTTGAGCTCGAGGACCTTCTCGACCGCCTCCCGCACCGGCAGAGAGTAGCCCGGTCCGCTGGGGATCAGCTTCGCCAGGCGGTCGGTCTCGGCCGGAGTGAAGCCCAGCACCCGGCCCACGTCCCGCACTACGGCGCGGGCCTTCATGGTCCCGAAGGTGATGATCTGGCCGACCGATCCCTTGCCGTACTTCTCCCGCACGTAGTCGAGCACCTCGCCGCGGCGCTCGTAGCAGAAATCGATGTCGATGTCCGGCATCGAGATGCGCTCGGGATTGAGGAAGCGCTCGAACAGGAGATCGAAGCGAAGAGGATCGACATCGGTGATGTGGAGGGCGTACGCCACCAGGGAGCCGGCGGACGATCCCCGTCCGGGACCCACCGGGATCCCGCGCTCGTGCGCGGCGCGGATGAAGTCCCACACGATGAGGAAGTAGCCCGCGTAACCGGTGCTCGCGATCACGTCCAGCTCGTACTCCAGCCGCTCCCTCGCCTCGTCCGGAATCGGCTCGCCGTACCGCTCGCGCGTGCCCTCTTCGACCAGGTGGCGCAGGTAGGCTACGTCGTCGTCGAACGGCGCGGGCAGTGGGAAGTTCGGTAGGTAGTAGTGCCGCTCGAACGTGACTTCACACCGCTCGGCGACGTCGAGCGTGTTCTCCAGCACCTCCGGCCGGCCGGGGAAGAGGGCCGCCATCTCCTCGGCCGACTTGAAGTAGCTCTCCTCACCGTGGAAGCGGAGCCGGTTGGTGTCTGCCTTGTCCTTGCCCGTCCCGATGCAGAGAAGCGTGTCGTGAGCGTCGGCGTCCTCTCGCCTCAGGTAATGGGCATCGTTGGTGAGGACCACACCGATGCCCAGCTCGTCGGCGAGCTGGAAGACGCCGTCGTTCACGTCGGCTTGGCCCGGGATACCGTGATTCTGCACCTCCAGCCAGTAGCGGCCTTCACCGAATACGCGCGAGTACCATGCGGCCGTGTCTCGGGCATCCTCGTAGCGTCCGAGCTGCAGGTACTTCGCCACCTCCCCCGACAGACAGGCGCTCAGCACGATCAGTCCTTCCGAGTGCTTCTCCAGGACCTCGTGGTCGATGCGCGGCCGGCGGTAGAAGCCTTCCAGGTAGCCGATCGACGAGAGCCGGACGAGGTTGCGATACCCCTCGTTGCTCGCCGCGAGGAGGACGAGGTGGGCGTACTCGGCCGGTGCGTCCGGCGGCTTGACCTTTACCCGACGATCCCCGTAGGCGATGTACGCCTCGCATCCGATGATCGGGCGGATCCCGGCCAGCCGCGCCTTCTTCTGGAATTCCCAGGCTCCGAAGAGGTTGCCATGGTCGGTAAGGGCGATGGCGGGCATCCCCAGCCGAACGGCCCGGTCGACCAGATCGTCGATGCGGTTGGCGCCGTCCAGCAGCGAGTACTCGCTGTGCGTGTGCAGATGAACGAAGGACATGCCGTATCCATCGGTCGCGGCCCGCCGTGGTCTGCAGGCGAGAACGCGCTTACCCGATGTCCTCGCAGCTGAAGGAGTTCAGTATGTATCGAAGCTGGATCATATATTCGTACTTGGGCTTGCGCGGTGCGTACAGCCACGCGTCGATGAACACGGTCCTGTCGGGGCACTGCACCAGCCAGGCGATATACGGCCCCGCAGCCGGGAAGGAACCCTCGTCGATCCAGGTGCCCGTCACCTCGAGCACTTCCTGCCCGTTTACCCTGAGGGCCCGAGGCTCACGGCCCGAGGGCTCGATTCGCTGTGGGACGTTGTAGTGCACGCTGTCGATCGCGGCCCGCCAATCCAGAGCGATCTCCTCGCTCAGCTCCACGAGCCTCGGTCGCCACGTGATGAGGATCGAGCGGACGAGCTCGCTCGGGTCCGGGTTGTCGTTCCGGATGATCACGACCGTGTCGCGCGGCCCTTCCCGAATCACGAGATCGTACACGGTCGGCGCCCGAATGCTCAGCCCGAAGCGACCCCGGAGGGAATCTGCCGTGACCGTGTCGACACCGCTGACGTACATCCGCCGGATCACGAACGCGTGATACCGTTCATCGATCAGCTCGATCAACTCGCCGAGCCGCTCGAGCCACGTGTCAGCCTCCCTCCCGGTCTCGACGACCACAACCACGACGAACTGTCCGCGCGCCCAGACATCCTCTGCCGTAAAGACCTCCGGAGCCTCGATCATCCGGATGTCTGCCCGGTCAGCCGCCGCCAGCACGTTGGGATCGTCCGGGGTGCCCATGATGATCACCTGCCGGAACGCGAGGAGCTCTGGGAGCCTCGGGTTCCCCGGATCCACCTGCGTCACGTTGAACTTCGTCTCCTCACGCGTGGTGAGGATCGTGGGTTCCAGCGCCACATACGTGCTGTCCTCCACGAGCTCCCACACCTCGTTTGGAGCGATCAGGATGAGGCTGCTCGGCTCGCCCCACGCACCCGGCTTGTCGCATGCCGCGACCAAGCCGAGCAGGAGAACCGTGGCGATCGACGGGCCGATCCAGGAGTCGGCGAGCCGGAAGGCGGAGGCACCGAGACGGAGTGAGCGGGATCTTCGCATGGGCGATCGGAAACCTACGCCGGCAACCCGCGCGGCGGCAACGACGCCGTGACCGTTGACAGCCGTCTGAGCCCACACTAATAACGGGCAAGTTCAGCCAGGCCGCATCACACCCCAGGAGGATCAGGTGCCGCTTCAGCTGTCCGACTTCAGGCCCCTCGAGCTGGAGGAGCTCACCGCTCAGTGGAGCGACGGGGACCTCGAGGACGAGGAAGAGGAGGAGAGCTGGGACGAGGACCTCGACGAGGATTGGGACGACCTCGACGAGGATCTCGAAGGGGACGATTTTGACGAGGACCTCGACGAAGGGGAGGAACTGGAGGTCGATCTCGACGAGGGGGACGACAGGCGAGCTTTGCACGGCTCGGCGTTTTTTCCCTGACGCCGCCGCCGGGCCAGCTCTCGGAGCGGAGATCGTCCGCCACGTAACTCCCGTCACCACAGTCGAGTAGGCCGTTGCCCTCCGCCTAGCGCCTTCCGGCACCCCAGTTGCAGCGCTCTCCGACGGGCTCGATCCGCGAGCCTAGAAGGAATTCCTCGGAGTCGAGGAGGAGTGAAATGAAGCGAGCGGCGCTGATCTTTGTGGCTCTCGGCCTGTTCGGGGCGTCCCAGCTCGACGCCCAGGCACGCTTCGGGGGACAGCTCAGCTTCGGCAGCGATCAGGATCTCGGGGTGGGCGCCCGCCTCCATGTCGGTCTGAGGTCGCCGGAGCGCCTGGCGATAATCGGGACGTTCGACTGGTTCTTCCCGGATGAGCCGCCGAGCGAGGACCGCAGCTACTGGGAGCTCAACGGCAACCTGGCCTACTTCTTCAAGGTAGCAGCCTCTTCCAGCCTTGCGCCGTACGCGGGCGGAGGCCTGAACATCGCCCACAAGTCGAAGGAGTTCGACGACGGACAGAGCGCGTCCGACACGGACCTCGGTCTGAACCTGCTCGGCGGGACGCTGTTCGGCAGAGGCAAGGTGAACCCGTTCGTCGAGTTGCGGGTCGAGCTGGCCGGAGGAGAGCAGTTCGTGCTCACCGGAGGCGTGCTCTTCTGAGGCGGTCCTTCGCCTCGACTTCACCTGACGGCGAATAAGGGCTAGCTTCCGGGCGTGCGACGACCCGATGTGAAGGCCTGAGACCGGATGGACCTTTCCACCTGCTGCCACTGCCAGGGGGCCGACGACTTCTTCAGCGACAGGAGGGCCCGGAAGGAGCTCAAGAAGTACCGCCGGAAGGGCCCGGACAAGTCGACCCGGCTGCTGCTCGAGGGAATCGTGAGCCGCGGCGTCGAAGGGGCCTCCGTTCTGGACATAGGCGGGGGCGTCGGCGTCATCCAGCACGAGCTGGCGGCCCGGGGCGCCGCGGAGATCTACTCGGCGGACGCGTCCCAGGCGTACCTTGCGACGTGCCGCGCAGAAGCCGAAGAGCGTGGATACGCGGAGCAGGCCCGATACCTTCTCGGGGATTTCGTGGAGATCGCTCCGGACGTCGAGGAGGTGGACATCGTCACCCTGGACCGCGTCGTCTGCTGCTATCCCGACATGCCCACGCTTGTGGAGGCCTCGGCGTCAAAGGCGCGGCGGGTGTACGGCCTTGTGTTCCCGAGAGACCGGTGGCCGGTCCGCGCGGTCATCGCGGCCATCAATCTGATGAACGCGCTGCGACGAAGCTCCTTCCGGGTCTTCGTGCACCCTGCAGAGGAGATCGATCGCACGGTTCGCGCAGCGGGGTTCGAGCCCCGCTATTCGGCGCGAACCTTTGTCTGGCACGTGGCCGTCTACGCGCGTTGAGACCTCGGCGTGCGTCCGCGACTGCCGCCGCGCTGCTCGCCGGCGTGCTGGGATTTGGGCCGGGCGCTGAGACTGCGCCGCCGGGCGCCGCGACTGCTGCAGGCCTCACCGCGAGGCGACAATCGAGAAAGAGAGAGACCGCATTGAACCGTACAGAGTCCGTGCCCCGTGCCGCGTTTGCGCCCCGTGCTTCCGCCGCGCTGCTTGCTGGCGCGCCGCTCGCCGCCACGCTCCTCGCGTGCTCGCCGCTCGCTGCCATGCTCCTCGCTGCTCAGGACGTCGGCAGGCCGGAAGACGTCGTGAGAGCCTTCCACGATGCGCTCGCCACCGGGGATTCGGCGCTGGTGCTGACCCTGCTTGCCGAGAACGTGGTGATCT
>JAPULH010000193.1 GCA_027295155.1 Gemmatimonadota bacterium | reverse complement strand
GTTTCCCCATGTGCTCGGCCACGAGTTCTGCGGCGTCGTCGAGGCGGTCGGCGCCGAGGTCAAGGGCTTCGAGGCCGGCGACCGGGTGATCGTGCCGTTCTGCCAGGGCGAGGGGACTTGCGAGTTCTGTCGCCAGGGCATGCAGAACCTGTGCACGCGCGGCTTCACGCCGGGCTTCTCCTATTGGGGCGGGTTCGGCCGCTACGTCGCCGTGCCCAAGGCCGACGTCAACCTGGTCACGCTGCCCGAGGCGATCGGCTTCGTCGAGGGCGCGAGCCTCGGTTGCCGCTACATGACTTCGTTCCACGGCATCGTCGACCAGGCGCGCGTCTCGGCCGGCGAGTGGGTCGCCGTCCACGGCTGTGGCGGCATCGGGCTCTCGGCGGTGCAGATCGCGACCGCCTTGGGCGCCAACGTCATCGCAGGCGTACGGCCCACCGGCGTGGATGATCGCCCGGCTCAACACGACCGGGGAGAGGGTCACATAAGCTCCGCCGTCCAGGAGCACGGAAATGTCCTGGGCCAGGAGCCGACCGTCCCGGGCGACACCGGTCCGAATGTGGATCTGTGACGGGTGGCGCTTGGTGCTGGCCGCCATGTCCTCGCCCCGCTCGTAGACCAGCTTCACCGGCCGCCCGGCTTTCATGGCCAGGAGCGCGGCGTGGATCGCCACGTTGGACGGAAACTCCTCTTTGCCGCCGAAGCCTCCGCCCGTGGCCGCCTGGATCACGCGAACGCCCTCGGGGGGGCAGCCCAGCGCGTTAGCCAGCGCCTTCACCACGTAGAAGGGGCACTGCAGGGAGCCCTTGACCGTGACGATCCCGTCTTCCACCCACGCCAGCATGCCCTGGGGCTCCAGGTAGACGTGCTCCTGCGCCCCGGTCTCGTAAACGCCCTCTACCACCAACGGCGCCCGACCCAGCGCCGCCTCGACGTCTCCTTTGACGATGGTGAGATGGGACAGGACGTTGTCGCCGCCGTACTGGATGCCCTCGGAGGAAGGGGTCGCCCTGAAATCGAAGACACCCGGCTCGGGGTCCACGACGACCTCGACGGAGGCGGCGGCCCGCCGCACCAGGTCCCGGGACGGATGGGCGAGAAGGACGACCGGCTCGTGGACGTGCATGACCCGGTCCTTCACGAGTGCCGGCTGGTCGCCCTCGATCAGCAATACCTCGTTGGCACCCGGGATGTCACGGTGATCGACCACGACCAAGCCGGTCCAGTCGATGTCCGGCCCGAACCGTATCTCGCGGATCCTCCCCCGCGCTACCGGACTTCGGACGGTGGCGCCCCACAGCGCGTCCGGCGCCGGGATGTCGTCCACATAAAGCTCGGACCCCGAGAGCTTGGCCAGCCCCTCACGCCGTCTCACGTCCCAGAAACCTTTGCGCAGTGCATGCTTGTGCGAAGCCTCATCGGCTCTCCTGTCCTTGTACGCGACACGTGTCGGATACTCGGGAATCGGGCGGGTGGCGGCAACGGCCCGGGGGAACGCCCTTTCGCTCTCGGCACCCAGGGTAGACAATCACACCGACCCGTCTCACACATGCACTTATCTCAAAACCAGGGGGACGCCGAAGTGGGCTCGCTGGCCGTCGCGTGGCTCGAACTGACCGTACGGTGGATCCATGTGATTGCCGGCGTCGCGTGGATCGGCACTTCGTTCTACTTCAACTGGCTGAACGACCGGCTGACCACACCCACGGACGCGCCGGAGGGGGTGACGGGCGAGCTGTGGTCGGTCCACGGAGGTGGGTTCTACCGGGTGATGAAGTTCGGCGTGGCGCCGGACCGGATGCCGGAGGAGCTCCACTGGTTCAAGTGGGAGGCGTATCTGACGGCGCTGAGCGGCCTCGCTCTGCTGGTGCTCGTCTACTACCTCGGCGCCGACGTCTACATGGTGGTCCCCGGCGGGCTCTCTCCCGGCGCGGCGATTGGGGTAGGCGTGGCCACGCTGATCGGCGGCTGGTTCGTGTACGACGCGCTGTGCCGTTCTCCCCTGGGTCGGCGAACCCCCGCCCTCGCCACGGTCGGGTTTCTGCTCGCCACGCTGATCGCCTGGGGACTCGTCCAGTTCATCGGAAGCAGGGCCGCCTACATCCACATGGGCGCCATGCTGGGCACCATCATGGCCCTCAACGTGTTCCGGGTGATCATTCCCGCCCAGCGAGAGATGGTGGCCGACCTCGTGGCGGGCCGTGAGCCGGACGGTGCCGTCGGCGAGCACGCCGCCCTACGGTCGCTCCACAACAACTACATGACGCTGCCGGTGCTGTTCATCATGGTGAGCATCCACTACGCCATGACGTACGGCCACCGGTACAACTGGGCGATCCTGGCTGCTTTGGCGCTGATCGGGGCGGGCACGCGGCACTACTTCAACCTCAGGAACCGGGGTCGGCACAACGCCTGGATCCTCCCGGGAGCCGCGCTGGCGATGGTGGCGCTCGCCTTCGTGTCCTCCGGACTGTCGCGACCCCGGCTGGCCGACCGCGAGGGTGGGGAGATCGTTTCCTTCGAGGCCGTCCGCGCCGTGATCGTCGGGCGCTGCGCCGTGTGCCACTCGGAGCAACCCTCGCACGCACTCTTCGACGCGCCACCGGCGGGGGTGATGTTCGATACGCCCGAGCTCATCCGGGCTTATGCGGATCGCATCTACGCCACCGCGGTGGAGTCGACGGTCATGCCGCTAGGGAACTTCACCGGGATGACCGACGACGAACGGGCATTGATCGCGGCCTGGATCCGTCAGGGTGCGGAGATCGAATAGGCCGGAGTTTGTGCCAGTAGC
Organism: Gemmatimonadota bacterium; assembly: GCA_027295155.1. Classification (GTDB taxonomy): domain Bacteria; phylum Gemmatimonadota; class Gemmatimonadetes; order Palauibacterales; family Palauibacteraceae. The sequence continues at coordinate 232 of JAPULH010000193.1, read as the reverse complement.
AGCTACCCCACTCGTTCCCGCCAGGCCGACAGAACCTCGGCCTCTCGCTCGAGGGACAGACCGAAGCGCCTCGGGGTTGACGCCCAGTCCTCGTCTCTGGCAAGAAACTCATCGATGATGCTTCGCGCGGTCTCGGCCAGGGGACGAAACGTGAGCCCAGCGGCGATGGCTCGCGCGGCACTCATTTGATGGAAACCTTTCGCACCTGGCTCGAACGGAACAGGCGTCGGGT
>JAPULH010000192.1 GCA_027295155.1 Gemmatimonadota bacterium | reverse complement strand
AGAGCCTCCTCCATAAGGAGGGCAAGCTGAACGAGGAGGAGTGGGAGCTCGTTCGCCAGCACCCGAGCTACGGGGCCGATATCGTGGAGCGGTTCGGAGAAAAGTACGATTGGCTGCGGCGCGCTGTGTTCCAGGAGCACGAGCGCATGAACGGTCAAGGGTACCCGGCCGGCCTCACCGGCGAGGAGATCGACGCTCTTGCCCGGGTGATCGCGGTCGCAGACGTGTTCGAGGCCTTCTCACACCCCCGCACCTATCGGTCGCTCTTCACCTCGTATGAGGCATTGGAGAAGGTGGTCGGGCTCAGGGAGGAATCCCTGTCCGCTGAGGTGGTGGCCGCGCTCGTGGACGAGATCTCGGCCTTCCCACTCGACAGCTTCGTCCTGCTGAGCACGGGCGAGATCGGGCGCGTCGTCGGGACGAACCCGGCGAACCTCATGCGGCCGGTGATCCGGACGGTGTGGGATTCGCTGTGGAAACCCGTCGAGGTGTCGCGCACTCTCGATCTGTCGGAAGAGACGTCGGTCTCGGTGACCCGCCCGCTCCACGAGACGGAGATCCCGATCACGTAGCAGGTCGCTGAAGAACTCCAGTGGGCCCCGTCAGGCGCCTTTCAGGGCTATGGCCTTCTTCACCTCGCCGATCGCCCTGGTGATCTTGATGTCTCGGGGGCACGCCTCCGTGCAGTTGAAGATGGTCCGGCAGCGCCACACGCCGTCCCGCTCCCCCAGGACCTCGAGGCGCTCGTCCGTCCCTTCATCCCGGCTGTCGAAGATGAAGCGGTGTGCCTGCACGATCGCCGCCGGCCCCACGAAATCCCGATTCGACCAGAACGAGGGGCAGGCTGTCGTGCACGCCGCACAGAGAATGCACTTGGTGGTGTCGTCGTAAACCTCCCGCTCGGCGGGCGACTGCAGCCGTTCCACCTCCGGCGGCGGCTTCTCGGTGATCATGTAGGGCAGCACCGAGCGATACTGCTCGAAGAAGTCATCCATGTCGACCACCAGGTCCTTGATCACACGGAAGCCCATGAGCGGCTCGATCGTGATCTTGGCGCCCACGTCGCCGATGAGGACCTTGCACGCCAGCCGGTTGGCGCCGTTGATGCGCATCGCGTCGGAACCGCAGATGCCCTGTTGACAGGAGCGGCGAAGCACGAGCGTGCCGTCCATCTGCCACCTGATGTGGTTGAGTCCGTCGAGGACGCGATCGGTGGGCTCGGCGTCGAACTCGAAGGTGTCGAAGTAGGGCTCCTCGCGGACCTCGGGTTGGTACCGGTAGATCTTGAACTTGACGCGCATCAGGAGACCCCCTCCTTCGGCTCGAAGCGGGTGAACGACACGGGTTTGTAACCGATCTCCACCGTGCCGTCTCGCAACACGGCCAGCGTGTGCTTGAGCCAGTTCTCGTCGTCCCGGTCCGGGAAGTCCTCGCGCGAGTGCGCCCCCCGGCTCTCGGTCCGATGGAGGGCGCACTCGGTGATCACCTGCGCGAGCACGACCATGCCCTGCGTCTCCCACGCCTCGGTCAGGTCCAGGTTGAATCCGCGGCTCGGGTCGTCGATCGCGATCCGATCGGCCCGCTCCTTTAGCTCGGCCAGCTTCTCCTTTGCCTCGATGAGGAGCTCCTCCGTCCGAAACACGGAGACGTTGTTCATCATGAGCTCGCTCATCTCCCGGCGGATCTCCGCCGCCTTTTCTCCGTCCTTGCCCGCGGTAGCCCAGAGTCGTTCCAGATCGGCGCGCGCGCGTCCCGCCGGGTCGTCGCCGACGGGAAGGAGCTCGGCCGCCGCACAGTGGTCCGCCATGGCGATCCCGGCTCGGCGGCCGAACACAACCAGGTCGAGGAGGGAGTTCGTTCCAAGCCGGTTCGCCCCGTGCACGGAGACGCAGGCACACTCCCCCGCCGCATACAGGCCGCGAATCACGCTCCCATCCAACGCCAGCACCGCGCCGTGAATGTCGGTCGGAATACCCCCCATGGCGAAGTGCGCGGTGGGTTGCACCGGCATCGGATCGGTCACGGGGTCGATCCCAAGATAGATCCGGCAGAAATCGGCGATCTCGGGCAGCTTCTGTTCGATCACGTCAGCGCCGAGGTGTGTGGCGTCCAGGTGCACGTACCGTCTTCCGTCGATGCCCCGCCCTGCCCGGATCTCTTTGTAGATGGCCCGCGACACCACGTCGCGGCTCGCAAGGTCTTTGAGCGACGGTGCGTACCGCTCCATGAAGCGCTCGCCCTCGCTGTTCCGTAGGATGCCGCCCTCGCCGCGGACGCCCTCGGTAATCAGGAATCCCAGCTTCCAGATTCCCGTCGGATGAAACTGGAAGAACTCCATGTCCTCCAGCGGGATCCCGCAGCGGGCGGAGACGAATAGCCCGTCGCCCGTGAGGGTGATCGCGTTGCTGGTGATCTCCCAGATCCGGCCGTACCCTCCCGTGGCCAAGACGAGCGCCTTCGAGCGAAAGACGTGCAGGTCGCCGGTGCGTAGTTCGAGCGCGACGGCGCCGCGGCACCCGCCGTCGTCGATCAGCAGATCGACCACCTGAAACTCGTCGAAGAAGCGCACGCCGTGCTTGATCGATTGCTGATAGAGAGTCTGGAGGATCATGTGGCCCGTGCGGTCGGCCGCGTAGCACGAGCGGCGGACCAGCGACTCGCCATAGTTCTGCGTGTGCCCGCCGAAACGTCGTTGGGCGATCCGTCCGTCGTCGGTGCGGCTGAACGGGAGGCCCATGTGCTCGAGGTCGTACACCACCTCGGGGGCCTCGCGGCACATGATCTCGATGGCGTCCTGGTCGCCCAGGTAGTCGCCCCCTTTGACCGTATCGAACGCGTGCCACTCCCAGCTGTCCTCCTCCCCCATGTTTCCGAGTGACGCGCTGATGCCTCCCTGTGCGGTGCCCGTGTGGGATCGGGTGGGGTAGAGCTTGCTGAGGACGGCCGTACGTAGGCCGGGCTGCCGAGTCAGGTACACGGCGGCCATGAGCCCCGCGCCGCCGCCGCCCACGACGAGGGCGTCGTAGGTGTGTACGTGTTTGCTCACGCCGCCCCGATGTCGAAGGTGAAGATGATGTACGCGCCAGCCGAGATGAGGAGGAAGCCCGCGACGTAGGCGATGCTCTTCACCATCCGTCTCCTGCCCGGTCGGCGCACGTAGTCTTCGATCGCATAGCGCAGGCCGTTGAACCCGTGGGAGAGCGCGAACACCAGAAGCGCGAAGTCGTAGATGCGCCAGAGCGGGTTGGACCACCGACCTACGACCGTCTGGAAGTCGATGTTGTCCACCCCGATGGCGAAGTGCATCCAGTAAAGGTGGAAGACGGCGAGGCCGAGAAGCACGACACCCGACAGGCGCATGAAGAACCAGGCCCTGGGCTCGAATCCCGATCCGGCGGGCCGGTCGTGGCCGCCCCCTTCGCTTCGCTCGCTCATCCCGCTCCCCCGAGGAAGTCGGCCACCATGATCCAAGCCGCCGGAAGAAAGACGGCCAGGAAGAGCACGACTTCGACGGCCACGAGCCGACGCTGGTGCAGCCAGGCGCGGGGAAAGGCGTCCTGGATGATGATCCGCAGGCCGTTCATGGCATGGAAGGTTACGCCGAAGAGAAGAAAGACCTCCATCGCCCGGGCCCACGGGGCCTGGTAGAGATAGAGGAGCTTGTTGAACACCTCCTCCCCGAAGCCCAGGAGGAAGATGTTGACGATGTGCAGGGCGAGGAACATCAGAACTCCCAGCCCCGTCGCACGGTGAAGCAGCCACAGGAGGTAGCCGCTTCCGCCGCGGTACCCGATCCAGCTCCGGAGACCGACGTTCGTCGGCTGGCTCATGCGGCCTATTCGGCCGAAAGAGCTTCCATCGTCTCTTTCACCTCGGCCGCGGAGCGCTCGAGTGCGGATCGCTCGCCATCGGTCAGCTCGGCCTCCAGGATTCCCTCCAGCCCGACTCGCCCGAGCTTGCACGGGACGCCCAGAAAGAGCCCCTCCAGCCCGTACTCGCCCTCGAGCCAGACCGAACAGGGGAGCACGCGCTTCTTGTCGCGGACGATCGATTCGCACATCTGCGTCACGGCGGCCGACGGAGCGTAGTAGGCACTTCCACTCTTGAGGAGCGAGACGATCTCGCCGCCTCCCTTGCGCGTTCGTTCGACAAGGGCCTCGATACGCTCCTCATCGAGCATCTGCGTGAGGGGGATGCCGCCGACCGACACGGAGCTGACCAGCGGCACCATGCTGTCGCCATGGCCTCCGAGCACGAGCGCCTGCACGTCCTGCACGCTCACATCCAGCTCGAGCGCGATGAAGCTGCGGAAGCGGGCCGTGTCGAGTATACCGGCCATTCCGATCACGCGTCGCCGATCGAAGCCTGTCGTCTCCTTGGCCACATACGCCATGACGTCCAGCGGGTTCGTGACCATCAGGATGATGGCCTGGGGGCTGTGGGCGGCGATCTCTTTCGCGATGCTGCGGATGATTGCCGCGTTCTTCATGACAAGGTCCGAGCGGCTCATGCCCGGCTTCCGGGCGAGCCCGGCCGTCACGACGTAGACTCCCGAGCCTGCCGTCTCCTCGTAGCTCGACAAGCCCCGGAGCCGCGTGTCGAATCCCTCGACCGGTGCGGACTCCCACTGGTCGAGTGCCTTTCCCTCGGGAAGTCCGGGTACGACGTCGATGAGGAGAACCTCGCGGGCGAGCTCCCGCTCAGCGATTCGCTGCGCCGTCGTCGCACCGACGTGCCCGGCGCCCACCACGGTTATTCTGTCCAAGCGGCCTTCCCCCCGTGTCCGGCCGGCGTGCAGCCTTCGGGTCGTGGCTGCAGAATCGTGAGGTACGATGGACACATCCGCGGCGAAGCTACCCTTCCCGGAGCGGTCGGCGCAAGGTCAAAAAAAGCGCGGCCATCGGCACTAGCAGGTCGCTCAAGAAACCCTGGCGGGTCGCGTTACGAGCTAAAGAGGTGTGGGAAAGCTTCCGACGCGCCGCGTAACCTCGTCCGCGATCACCGTGAGGTAGTGATCCCAGCGCTCGGGGCTCACGCGCTCGAGCGCGGCCTCGATGAGCTCCACCATGCGCAGGGCTTCGGCACGCGTCAACGGCTCAGAGGGGTCGCCGGTGCTCAGGTCCTGCCGCAACTCCTCCAAAGCTTCGCCGAGCTCCCGGTGAAGCTGTCTCTCCTCGTAGGTCATCGCGGTCCTCTCACTGGTCTCTCATCGCGGCGGGTCCTCGGACGCGGCGTGGACCCAGGCGTCGGATCCATCCGCGTACACCTCCCGCTTCCACACCGGGAGCCGCTTCTTGATCTCTTCGATCACGTAGCGTGATGCCTCGAACGCCGCGGCGCGGTGTGGTGAGGCCACGGCGATCGCCACGCTCGCCTCCCCGATCTCCAGCGTTCCCGTACGGTGGACGGCCTCGATTCGAGTGGCCTCGCACCGATCGGCGGCCTCGCGAAGGATCGCCTCCAGCTCCCTCTCCGCCATCTCGGTGTACGCCTCGTAACGGAGCCGGGCCACCGGTCGCCCGTCGTTGTGATCCCGAACGCGGCCGACGAACAGAAGCAGCGCCCCGTCAGCTCGGGATCCCAGGTCGAGAAGCCGTTCGGCCTGGATCGGCTCTTCCGTGATGCACGCCGACACGAAGCAGGGATCCGGATCGCCGGCGGGAGCCTTGGTCCGATCTCCGGTGGCCTTCATCCGCCGGCCACCGGCGGGATGAGCGCGAGCTCGTCACCGGCGTGGAGCTCCCGGTCCGGCTGACTGTACTCCCGGTTCACGGCCACCGTCGGCTCCTCCGGAAGGTCCTCCCAGCCTGGCATCGCCCGCAAGCGCGCGATGGCCTCGCGCACGGTCGCACCCGTCCTCACCTCGATCTCCACGGAGGGGGAGGGCACCAGCTCGCGGTAGTGGGCGAAGAGGAGCACGCTCAATCTCACGATGCCCTGCGCAGGTAGGTGAGGAACCTCCCGACCGCGGCCTCATCGCGAAGAGTCGATGCCCGCACCCGGGTCATCCCTTCCCGCTCCGGGTCCGGGAACGCGGATACGAGGACGTTGCTCCGGAAGGTCGCAAAGCTCACGTGCGTCTCGCTCTCGGCTTCGATCCACGCCGGGTGGATCGCTTCGCTCCCGGTGAAGAAGCGCTTCGCCGCCGAAAGGACCGCGGCGGCGGGAAGGGTCGTGGTCGTCTCGTTCGTCATATCCGCGCGTCGTCTAACCTTGCTTGACGCCCCGTCTCCGGGACCGGTATGATCCCGCCTCGGCGGCGACGGTTGCGCCGTCCGGCGCCCACCGCCACACGTCTCCGGTCGGAAAGTAGCGTATGCGGAACACCCCTTCAATTTGCGCCTTGCTCGAACCCTCCGCCCGTCGGGCCGCGGGATGACCGACCAGCCCGTGCGCTTCTCCAGCAATATCGATGCCCTGGAGCCGTCGGCAACGCTTGCCTTCGCCGCGCGGGCCCGGGAGCTCCGCGCCGCCGGGCACTCCATCATCGACCTTTCGGCGGGGGAGCCCGCGTTCCCGACGCCCGCCTTCGCGGCAAGGGCGGGTATCCACGCCATCGAGGAGGGGTGGACGAAGTACCCGCCCACGCCTGGAGTGCCCGAGTTGCGTTCGGCGGTTGCGGCCTATCTCCAGCAGACGTGCGGACACGCTTCCGGAGATCCATCGCGAGTGCTGGTGAGCGCCGGCGTGAAGCAGGCTCTCTTCAACTGTCTGTTCTGCCTGTTCGAAGCCGGCGACGAGGTGCTCGTGCCTTCGCCGGGCTGGCCCACCTACGTCACCGCCGTGCGGCTCACGGGCGCTACGCCGGTCGTGTTTCCCACGACCTGGGAGGACGCCTTTCAGATCACCGTTGCCGCGCTCGAGGAGCTCCGTAGCTCGCGCACCCGCGGCCTGATCATCAACAGCCCGAGCAACCCGACCGGTGCCATTTATCCCTTCGCGCTCATCGAGGAGTTGACCGAGTGGTGTGGCCGCCACGGGATCTGGCTCCTCTCGGACGAGATCTACCGACGGCTGTACTACGAGGGGCCTTCGGCTCCGTCCGTCTACGATGTCGCCGAGCGCCCGGAGCACGTGGTCCTGCTCGACGGCGTCTCCAAGGCCTTCGCCATGACGGGCTGGAGAATCGGTTTCGCGGAGGGTCCGGCCGAGCTGATCGGAGCGGCGGCGGACCTTCAGAGCCAGACGACCTCGGGGGCTGCTTCTCCCTCGCAGTACGCGGCGGCGGCGGCGTTCGGCCGCACAGAGGAGCGGGAGGCCGCTATCGGAGAGTTCGTGCGCGTTCTGGAGCGGAACCGGGCGCTGGGGGTCGAGAAGCTCGGGCGGCTACCCGGGCTAGAGGTGCGGAAGCCGGAGGGGGGGATCTACCTCTTTGCGAAGGTCTCAGATGAGCGTTCCTCGGCCCAGATGGCCGAGGAACTGCTAGAAGCTGGTGTGGCCTGCGTGCCGGGCGAGCCTTTCGGTTCGCCCGGCTATCTGCGCTTCAACTTCGCTGTGACGCAGAGCGTCCTGGAGGAAGGCCTAGATCGAGTGGCTCGCTATCTGGAAGGCTGAGGACAGGCCCTGCTCGGTCAACAGCCTCCAAGAACGTCAAAACGTCGAGCCGCTCCAACCACCACTGCTGCCTCCGCCCCAGGGATCTTTCGGCGGCGGGGGTTCCGGTGGACTCTCGACCGGGCCCTCAGCCGCGCGCGCCGTCTCCGCTGCGACCTCTTCCTTGAACAGGCGGGAAGGCTTGAATACGGGCACGGCCCGCGACGGCACGTGCACCGGATCCCCGGTCCTCGGGTTGCGAGCCAGCCGCGGCTTTCGGTGACGCACCTTGAAGGTGCCGAAGCCGCGGATCTCTATGTGCCGGCCGCTCGCCAGAGCCTGCTTCACCGCGTTCAGGAAGGCGTCGATGATCGCGGCGCAATCCTTCTTGGTGACCCCCGGCCCAATCGCCTCGTAAACCCGTTCCACCAGATCCGCCTTGGTCATCTTGTGTCCCTCCAGCTGGGTGCGTCCATACGCCTTCGCCGTATCGAGCCTGCCATATCGTCACCGCCAAAGGTAGAGAAGCTGAGGATGGGAGGCCGACGCGGTCCTCAGCCAGGGGAGCCAGCTCCGGACCGTGCTTTCCGCGACCCCGGTGAGCAGATCGAAGACGCCGATCTTCCGATGCCGAGGACGAACGGTGGCCGGGTTCTCACCCAATCCCGCCATCCGGCCCGCCCGGTCGATAGCCTCCTGCAACGTGCCCAGCCCGTCGACCAGACCGAGCTCCACGGCTCGCTCGCCGGAGATGACTCGTCCGTCGGCCACCCGGATCACCTCTTCCCTCGAAAGACCGCGATTCTCTACGACGACGCCGACGAATTGCTCGTAGACGTCGTTCACGAGCTCCTCGAGAACGAGACGATCCGCTTCGGTCAGAGGCCGAGCGAAGGATCCGACGTCCTTGAACTCGCCGCTCTTCACTACCTGCATCTCGAGGCCGACCTTGCGCAGCAACTCCTCGGCCTGCGGAAACTGCATGATCACGCCGATCGAACCGGTGATACTACCGGGAAGCGCGAAGATGCTGTCGGCGCCGAGGGCCACGTAGTAACCGCCGGAGGCACCGACGTCGCCGATCCACGCCAGCACCGGCCTGTCATCCTCCTCTCGAAGCCGCTTCACCTGACTGTAGAGCTCCTGGGAGGCGCCCACGCTCCCGCCGGGCGACCGGATCTCGAGGACGAACGCCTTCACTTCGTCCCGTCGGCGGAGCGCGACCAGATCACGGCCGAACGATCGCTCCGCGTAGATCACGCCTACGATCGGCAACACCGCGACACTTCCTCCCCCGAACGGAAAGGCGGGACGGCCGAGCAGCAATCGCGAGGAGAGGTAGAGGCCCCCGGCGAACACGAGCAGCAATAGCCCGATACTCAGCAGGGCGGCACGGCGCGCTTGGTCGGCCATCTCGTCACGGCGGTCGGATCCCGAAAGGTACTCCCCTCCTTCGAGGAGGCCCGGTCAGTTACAAGCTAGCCGCTAGGGGGGAAATCTGTCAACCGGTTGCTGCACTTGCAGTTGTGTGCATCGCTTCGGCGAAGCGATCGAAGAGATAGCGGCTGTCGTGCGGCCCGGGAGCTGACTCCGGATGGTACTGGACGGCGAACACAGCGCGGGAACGGTGGGTCAACCCCTCGATCGTGCCGTCGTTGAGGTTCACGTGGCTCACCCGTAGCTCCGCTGCTCCCTCGACCGTCTCAGAGGAGCCGAGCACCGCAAAACCGTGGTTCTGCGATGTGATCTCGACCGTGCCGGTGTCCAGCTTCACCACCGGATGGTTCCCGCCCCGATGGCCGTAGGAGAGCTTGAACGTACGTCCTCCGAACGCCTTAGCGATCAGCTGAAGACCGAGACAGATCCCGAATACCGGCACACCGGCGTCGGACACGGAGCGAATCTTCTCCGGCGCGTCCGGCACCGCGTCGGGGTCGCCCGGACCGTTCGACACGAACAGACCGGCCGGTCCGGCGGCGAGCACATCGGCCAGCGCCGCCGAAGCCGGCATCACGAGCACCGAGTAACCGGCTTCTCGGATAAGGTCGAGCGATCGGCGCTTCACTCCGTAGTCGAGGCATACGACCCGGCCGTTCGTCACCCCCGGCGGATCCAGCTCGTACGCCTCCGGTGTGGTAACGGCCGTGGTCAGATCGCGCCCCGCCATCGCCGGCTCCGATTCCACACGTGACGACGCCACCGCCCGCGGCACGCTCGCCCGGAAGATCCCGGCCCGCATGGCGCCAGCTTCCCGGATATGCCGCGTGATGGCCCGGGTGTCGGCGCCGACGAGCGTGGGAATCTCGTGGCGCCCCAGGTAGGCACGGAGCGGCTCCCGACCGCCCGGTGCGCCGTCCGAGAGTCGGCGCACCACGAAGCCCTCGACCCAGGGACGCCGCGACTGCGCGTCCTCACGGCAGGTCCCGTAGTTCCCCACCATCGGGGCCGTCATGACCACGATCTGTCCCGCGAAGGACGGATCCGTCAGAGCCTCCTGGTACCCGGTGTGGTTCGTGGTGAAGACGGCCTCGCCCAACCCGCCGTCCAACCCGGCGGCCAGCCGGCCCTCATAACACTCCCCGTCCTCGAGAAGGAGATATCCCTCGGCGTCTTGCGACCGGATCGCGGCCTCCTTCCAATTACTCATGAAGCATACCCAGATCTACATCTACGCAGACGAATCCTGCCTTGGCAACCAGTTCGAGGGCGGCAATCCCGGAGCGGCAGCCGGGATGATCGAGAGTTTCGACGCCCGGCGGGGATGGAGGCGGAAGGACTACTTCTCGTTCGACGCCGAGACGACCAACAACCGAATGGCGCTGACCTCGGGCATTCTCGGCCTCGAGGCTCTCAGACGGCCGTGCGATGTCGTGTTTACCACCGACAGCCGCTACCTGTCGACGGGCATGAAAGAGTGGGTGCACGCGTGGGCGTCCCGGGGCTGGCGCCGCAAGGCGGGGTCGATCGAGAACCTGGATCTGTGGAAGCGGCTCGTCGAAGAGGCCCGTCGACACCGCGTGGAGTGGCGCTGGGTGCGAGGCCATGCGGGCCATGCCAAGAACGAGTACGCGAACATGCTCGCCATGCGAGCCGCCCACGGCGGCGAGAGCTCCGACGGCCTGGTTCCGTCGGGGTTCGAGGAGTGGCTGGAGCGACAGATGGAAAAACAGAAGTACCTGGAGTACTTGGACGTTCCGCCGGAGGAGCCGTTCCGACCGGGCGCGCTCCCACCGACGGGCTAGCCGAACGCGCCCTCAGCAACCTGCTAGCCGCCCGCGCCGTCCTCCTCTTCCCCGGATCCGTCGCCGGCGGGTTGGTCGTCTCCGGCGCCGCCGGCATCGGTCTCGCTCTGGAGGACCGAGGTCGGGGCTTCGGGCGCCTGGCCTCCCGGCCCGAACTGGTTCCTGAGCACGGAGTCGGGCTGCTGCGTCGATCGGGAGGAGAGGATCGCCAGGACCAGCGCCAGAAAGATGTAGGCTCCGCCGCCGGCCCAGGTCAGCTTGGTGAGCAGCGTCGCCGCCTGTCGTCCGCCGATAAACGACTCGGTGGAGGACGACGCGCCCCCGAAGGAGGCCGCCAGTCCCCCACCCTTCCCCGCTTGAAGCAGGATTATCAGGATGAGGAGGAGCGCGATGACGCTGATCAGGACGATGAGGAACGCAAACATGATTGCCGTCGGGCTACCTTCGATACGAGCCCATGAGTGAAAAACACGCCCGATCGGCACGCGCCGTGTTTCGAGTATCCGTCGGTCGAGCAGCCAAG
>JAPULH010000191.1 GCA_027295155.1 Gemmatimonadota bacterium | reverse complement strand
GACGATCCGGAGCATGGTGACGGAGTGGGAAACGACGTCGATCGCGTCTCTCGACGGCACGGTGTTCTTCGCCTTCACGACGGTGCTGGCGCTCGCTCAGCGGATGGCGCCATGCCGTGTGGTTCGGGCTCGCCGCCGCCTCCCTGCTTGTGGTGCAGGCTGCGTCGCTAGCCCGGCCGAGGTCTGCATCTCTCGCTCGGTCGAGAGATCGCCTACGCACCGGCGGACAGGGGAACCGAACGCTGAACATCGCCTTTCTCGGCGCGTTCGCCCTCGTGACGTTCGCCGTTCTGCCGTGGACCAAGCCACGCCTGGCCCTCCCTCCCGGGGTGAGGCGCGTCATCTCCGCGAGCACGCCTCTGAACGCGGTGCGCTTCCTCCGCGAGGATCCCTCGCCACCGAAGCGCGTCTTTCAATCGGCGGGCTACGGCTCCTACCTGATGTGGGCGGCGCCCGAGCGCACGGTGTTCATCGATACGAGGATCGAGCTGTATCCCGCCGAGCAGTGGCTGGATTATCAGCGGCTCGGCGCAGGACGGCTGCTCGACACCCTCGTGCGCCGCTACGATCTCGACGGGTTGCTCATCGACAACAAGCGACAGACGCGCCTTCTCGCCGCGATCGGCGGCAGGCAGGAGTGGGAGGTTCGGTACAGCGACGACCACACGACGTAGGCGGTTCGGCGCGGCCTCAGGGGGCGCGCGTCGGCGGTTCGTCTTCCGGGCAGACGACCTGGAACTTCGTGTCGATGATCCCGCCCTCCGAAGCGGTGACAACGCGGGGATTGAGCCCTACCACCGAGCAGCCTGCGGGAAGGCCGTACAGCTCGATCGTGTGCTGCCCCGCGGCTACTCCCGAGAACGTCACCTGCTGGTTCACCTGAGCGGGCAGCCTCCGGTAGCTGTCCAGGATCACGAAGTAGCCCGACCGGTTCCTATCCAGCCCCGCCGCGAGCCAGCGGGTACCGTCCGGAAGGAACCACTCTCCGATGAGCAGCGTGTCGCCCAGCGGCCGCAACACGACGTGACCACGCTCGATGCAGGCCCCTTCCAACAGCGTCTGGTCCAGGGCGAAGCCGTCGTCCGGGGAAAGGGCGTCGTCCAGGGCCGACGAGAGCGTCATGGAGTAGCTGCAGGCCAGCGTTGGGCTCGCGTACAGCGCACGACCGACAGCCAGGCCAGGCCCGCCATCGTCCCGCAGCGCCATGACGACGTTCTGGGACTGGCCGCTCGGGAGCTCGAGAACGCCCGTCCACTCACCGACCGCATAGAGCGGCAGTCGGGGCCCGGGCGCTTCCGGCGCTTCGGCCCGAGCCGGGCCGGCGGCTTCCTGAGCTTCGTCCCGAGCTTCCGTTGCCTCGGCTTCCGCAGGAGATGGTCCCTCGTCGAGCGCATCCGGTTGCGCCCCTGCGGACGCGCAGGCGCACAGAGCCAACAACCCACTGAAAGGGAAGAAGTTACAGCGCTGGAAGCTACGCGATCCTGCAAGCACTGCTTTACCTCTGAGACGGGTGGCGGGACTGCTCCGCCCATGAGCAGTATACTCGCTGTGGTCCGATTGTTCACATTGGCCGCCTGCGATCACGCCGTGAACCGAAGGAGCAGCCGCCATGCACAGGAGCTGGATCCCGCGTTTGATCCGACCCTCGACTCTTCTCCTGGCGCTTGCCGTGACGGGCCCCGGCGCCGCGATCGCCCAGACATCGGGTGTGGGCGAGGTAGAGTTCTCGGACTCCGGGGCTCCGAAGGCGCAAGCGGCCTTTCTTCGTGGCTTGGCGCTCCTCCACAGCTTCGAGTACGAGGCGGCCGCGCAGGCCTTCCGGGAGGCGCAGGAGACCGATCCGGCTTTCGCCATGGCCTACTGGGGCGAGGCGATGACGTACAACCATCCGGTGTGGATGGAGCAGGACCTGCAGGCGGCCCGCGAGGTGCTCGATCGCCTCGGCCCGACCGCGCAGGCACGCTTCGCCGCGGCCCCGACCGACCGCGAGAAGGAGTACCTGGCCACCCTCGAGATCCTGTACGGAAATGGGAACAAGGAGCAGCGCGATCGTGCGTACGCGGAGGCGATGCGACGGCTTCACGAGGCGTATCCCGACGACCCAAATGCGGCGACGTTCTACGCCCTGTCGCTGCTCGGCACCGCTCACAGAGGCCGCGACTTCGCCACGTACATGAAGGCGGCGGCGGTTGCGGAGGAGGTGTTCCGGGACCAGCCGAACCATCCGGGAGCCGCGCACTACCTGATCCACTCGTACGACGACGCGATCCACGCGCCGCTCGGGCTGCGTGCGGCCAGGGCCTACTCGGCGATCGCGCCCGAGGCGGCCCACGCGCAGCACATGACCTCTCACATCTTCGTGGCCTTGGGGCTATGGGATGAAGTGGTCGAGGCGAACGAGACGGCCGTGGCCGTGATGAACGCGGCTCTCGAGTCACGGGGCCGCGCTCCGCGGCAGTGCGGACACTACAACTTCTGGCTGGTTTACGGCTACCTTCAGCAGAGCCGCGCAGCCGACGCGAAGGCTCGCCTCGCCGCATGCCGGGAGGCGGTGATCCGGGCCGGGGAGAGCGTCCGGCGCCCGTTGAGCGATCCTCTCGACCCCGACAACTCCGGCGCTCAGTCCTTCATCCGCATGCGCGCCCGCTACATCATCGACGCGGAGGCCTGGGACGACCAGGTGCTGGACTGGGACGTGCCGGTCGGTGACGTCGCCTTCGCCCCTCGGCTCACCTACGCCTTCACGACAGGCCTGGCCGCCGCCCGGCGGGGGGACGCGTCGGCGGCTCGCGAAGCGCTACGGAGCGTGCGAGCCTCGCGGGAGCGTCTGGCAGCCTACCTGGAGGAGCGGCAAACGGCGGGCACATCCC
>JAPULH010000190.1 GCA_027295155.1 Gemmatimonadota bacterium | reverse complement strand
CCGAATACGGCGTCACTCGTCGTCGAGGGCACCGCGCGAAGCGTGGTCGCACAGGGCATCGACTCCTCCTCCTTCCTTGTCTTCAACTCACAAGACGGTAACAGGCGCGACAGCGACTGTCGCGCGCGACCCACCAGGGTTTGTCAGCGACCTGCCTAGGCGCTCGCGGGGGACGCCGCCGCGCCCTCTCGTTCTGGCTCGAGCCCCGGGAACGGCAGAGAGGGGTCGGCGGTCAGCTCGAGGCCGCTGCGCTCGCCAGCTGCCAGGCGGTGCTCGGCCAACCGTGCGACCATGGCACCGTTGTCGGTCGCGAGCCGGGGAGAGGGTGCGAAGAGCTCGCCCTCCGGGCCCAGAGCGGAGGCAAGACGTTTCCTGAGCGCCAAGTTGCACGCCACCCCACCGCCCACTACGACCCGGCCACACCCGTACAGCCGCACGGCGCGCAGAGTCTTCTCCACGAGCACCTCGACCACCGCCGCCTGGAACTCGGCCGCGAGGTCGGGCCGCGCTCGCTCCAGCGCGCCGTCGCCCGCGCTCTCGATCTCCTGGATAAGCAGTGAAGCGGCGGTTTTCAGCCCGCTGAAGGAGAAATCGAAGTACGAGCGATCCTCCGGTCCGTCCGCGGCGGAGAGCATCGGGCGAGGAAGCGAATAGCTCCCTGGAGCGCCGTGAGCGGCCTCCCGCTCGATCTCCGGGCCGCCGGGATACGTCAGCCCGAGCCGCCGCCCGACCTTGTCAAACGCCTCGCCGGCGGCGTCGTCTCGAGTCTGGCCCAGCAGGGAGTAACGCCCCCACTCAGGGACCCAGAGCAGCAGGGTGTGTCCGCCGCTCACGAGGAGTGCGATGAAAGGAGGCTTGGCATCGGGCTGCTCCAGCGAGTTCGCGAACAGGTGCGCCTCCATGTGGTGCACGCCGATGAGCGGTAGGTCGAGACCGAACGCGAGCGCCTTCGCCCAGTTCACGCCCACGAGCAGGCAGCCGATGAGTCCGGGGCCCGCCGTCACGCCGACGCCGGCGAGCTCCGCCGGCCGGAGGCCCGCCTCCTCCAGCGTTGCGGCGACGACCGAGTCGAGCTGACGAAGGTGGGCACGCGCGGCGATCTCGGGCACAACGCCCCCAAACTTGGCGTGCGCGTCCTGAGACGCGACCACGTGCCCGCGGATGCTCCCCCCTTCGACGACACCGGCGGACGTCTCGTCACACGAGGTCTCGATCCCCAGTACAGGCCCCCCGGGCCAGGTCACTCCGGGCCCGCGGGAAGGGGCGTGACGGAGACCCTCGAAGGCTCCGGAACCGCCGTGACCCCGGCCCCCTCCTCCAGGATGATCCGGACGGGAAGCACCGTGGGCCCATCGGGGCGCCGGTTCACGCGGACGGTGGCCGCCAGTGCGGCGACGGTGAGCGCCCGAACCCTCCGGGCGGCCCCCCGCACCAGGACCAGAATCCGGTCGCGCTCGAGCCGAACCCCGTCGGCGGCAGCGCCCGTGACACGCAGCGGCACCTCAAAGGTACGCTCCACCAGCGAGTCCACTTCGATCGTAGCGAGGACGCTCAGCGGCTCGACGCTCAGGCTGGTCGGCTCCGGGGAGAGCTGAAGCGCGAGGCGGTGCGTCTCCGTCCGGGCGACGTTGCGAAGCGACAGACGCTCCGTGGGCACGGCGACGAGCGCTTCGACCTCGGACTGCCTCCCCCGCACGGTCACCGTGGCCGGGTCGACGTCGGGCACGCCCACGATCACGAAGCCCGAAGCCGCGGAAGCCTCGATCACGGGCTCGACCTGGACCTCCCTGGTGACGCGGGGTTCGAAGATGAGCTCGACGGCGGAGGGCCTGACGTCGGTGGGCCGGACGCTCAACTCCCGGTCGTACGCGACCATGTCCGGCTGGAGGAGGATCCGCATCACGGGCGCGGTGACGCTGTCGATCACGTAACGGAGTCGGGGCGGATCGAGAATGAGCCGCGAGATGTCGCTCCGGCGGCCCTGGAAGTTCGTCGTGGCCTCCGTCGGGACATCGACCACGACCCAGGAGGTGTCCGTTACGACGAACTCGAGCCTCGTACGCACCGGCTGATCCCGCCGCTCGCCCGCGCTCACGTTGAACCACAGAAGAACGGCGAGCATGAGCGCCGCCACCTTATAGCCCCAGTTGTCGAGAAAGGCCGCCGACCAGTCCATCCTACCCGTCGCCCCCCGCGTTCCCGTCGCCCCGGGCGCCGGCCGAAGGTCTTCCGGCCACCCGGACCGACACCTCACCGCCTTCCCGCAGCCCGAAGCCCGGCGGCGGCGACTGCCCGATCACGCGGCCGGGAGCGCCCACCGCTCCCGGCTCGAACGTTACGCTTCCCAGGACGAGCCCGATGCGTGACAGAAGCACCTCGACATCGTCGAGCAGCCGGCCCTCGAGGTCCGGCACCGCGACCACGTCTCTTCCCTCGCTGACCACCAGCTCGACCTCGGCGGGAAGGGAGAGCCGCTCCCCCGGTTCGGGAACCATGCGCACGACCTGCCCCTTCCGGTAGTGCGACGCGGCGGTGGTCGTGATCGTGCCCAGCCCGAGTCGGCCCAGTACGAACGTCGCCTGGACATCCGTCAGCCCCGTCACGTCCGGAACCGTCACCGTCTCGGGACCCAAGCTGAGGATCGCTTCCACCTCTGCGCCCGACTCCAGCAACTGACCCGGCAGCG
Organism: Gemmatimonadota bacterium; assembly: GCA_027295155.1. Lineage (GTDB taxonomy): Bacteria > Gemmatimonadota > Gemmatimonadetes > Palauibacterales > Palauibacteraceae. The sequence continues at coordinate 2,184 of JAPULH010000190.1, read as the reverse complement.
GCAGCTGCGCGACGACCTCGCCCACCGGCGCCTCCGGGTGGAAGAGCTCGGCGCCGAGGCGAAAGCCCAGGCCGAGCCGTTCCACCGCACGGCGGGCGTCCTCAGCCGGCTCGCCCAGAAGTCTGGGCACGCGGACCAGCGAAGCTGCTGTGCGGTCCGGTGACGAGAAGACGAGGTTCGCGGCGATCAGGTAGCCGGTGGCGAGCGCCGCTCCAGAGACGACCAGCGAGATCAGACCGCGCCGAAGGCGCTGCCGATCCACCGCCGTCGCCGGCCCGCCAAGGCCGCGTCGCCTCTGGAAGCTCATGCCGAGCGGCGCAGCCGCACCGCGAAGGAGCCGTCGGTCCCCCGCTGCCAGGGAAGCACGCGAAGCTCCCCGTTCGGCCCAATGAGCTCGGGCGGGATCGCCAGCCCTTCCGGCGCGGGCTCGCGGACGAATTCCGGGTGTCTCGTGAGAAAACCACTCACCTGTTCGTCGTTCTCCTCCGACTCCAGAGAGCACGTCGCGTAGACCAGCAGCCCGCCCGGCTCGACGAGATCCACAGCCGCATCCAGCAGCTGGCGCTGCAACCTAACGAGAGCCGCAAGGCGAGCCGGACCGGCCCGCCACCGCGCGTCGGCACGCCGACGAAGCACACCGGTGCCCAGGCAGGGCACATCGAGCAGTACCGTGCTCGCCGGACGCAGCGGCGGCGAGCGGCCGTCGGCCACCAGGGGGATCAGATCCACGCCGAGCGCCGAAGCGGCCCGCACGGCCCGCTCGAGACGCGGCCGGCTGCGGTCGGCCGCCACGTACGGCACGGCCTCACCACGCGACGCGAGGGCGATCGCCTTTCCGCCCGGGGCGGCGCACACGTCGATCGCCGGCCCGGCGCTCAACGGCCCGACGTACTCTACCACGGCCGATGCCGCAGGATCCTGAACGATGGCAGGAAGCCGCGCGAGCAGCCCGGACGGGTCGCCGGACCGCAGCTCCCAGGAGCCCGGAAAGCGATCGAGCGCTGTCAGCCGGGGCTCGCGGTCCGCCCGCTCGTCCGCCACCGGATCGAGCGTTCGCAGCATCACCGGGGGGGGACGGTTGTCGAGCTCCACGAGACGGATCACGCTCTCTCGGGAGTAGCGCTCGAGCCAGCGGCGCACCAGCCACTCGGGATGGGATCCGAACGTCGACAGGTGTCCGACCAGGTCGGTCTCCAGAGACGGAAACAGGGCTAGGCGCTCGGCCGGATCGAGGCGTGCCCCGGCCCGCAGGACCGCGTTGGCGAAGCCGGCTGCCCGTGCGCCGACGCTCCGACGCACTCCCTCGACGCTCTCGTGGACCGCGGCATGCCCCGGCACGCGGGTCTCGTGCAGCTGGTAGAGGCCCAGCCGTAACCAAAGGAGAACGGGACCATCCAGACGGGAGAGCGGCCGGTCGGCCAGCTCGGTCAGCTCGGTGTCGAGTCGGGAACGCAGCCGGATGCAGCCGTACGCGAGCTCCATGGCCAGGCGTCGCTCGGCGGGGGGCACGCCGGCGAGCCTCCGCTCGGCGGCACGGTCCGCGTACGCTCCGCCCTCCACGTCCTGGAGGATCTGGAAGGCGGCCGTGCGGGCGGAGTCGGGCTGTCCCGCCCCACGGCCGGGCCGCGCGGCCCGGCGCGGCGCGTGAGCGCGACGGGCGGTCAGCTCAGCATGCCGTCCAGCGGACTGGACGGCACCGCCCACTCGCGCCGGGGCATTCGGCCCGCCAGGTACGCCAGCCGGCCCGCATCCACGGCGTGCCGCATCGCTCGCGCCATCAACTCCGGCCGTTCGGCCTGCGCAAGGGCCGTGTTCATCAGAATACCGTCGGCGCCCTGCTCCATCGTGAGACAGGCGTCGGAGGCCGTGCCGACGCCGGCATCGACGATCAGGGGCAGGCCGAGGCGGTCCTTCAGGATCCGGATGTTGAGGGGGTTCAGCAGGCCGAGCCCGCTGCCGATCGGCGATCCCAGAGGCATGACCGCTGCCGCGCCGGCCTCCTCCAGCCTGAGGGCCGTGACCAGATCGTCATTCGTGTAGGGCAGCACCGTGAACCCCTCCTCCACCAGGATGCGCGTGGCCTCCAGAAGCGCGTCCGTGTCGGGGAGCAACGTGTCCCGATCACCGATCACCTCGAGCTTCACCCAGTCGGTCAGCCCAGCGGCCCGGCCGAGGCGAGCGTAG
>JAPULH010000019.1 GCA_027295155.1 Gemmatimonadota bacterium | reverse complement strand
GGCGAGCGCAAGATCATGGTGGGGTCGAACAACTACATGGGCCTCACCCACGATCCGCGCATCATCGAGGCCGCGAAGGCCTCTCTGGACCGCTACGGAAGCGGCAATACCGGAAGCCGCTTCCTGAACGGGAACCTGGATATCCATGACCGGCTGGAGGACGAGCTCGCTCGGTTCGTCGGCAAGGAGGCCGCGCTCGTCTTCAGCACTGGCTACCTGACGAACCTCGGCACGCTGGGCGCCCTGTGCGGCCGAAACGACACGATCTACGTTGACAAGTTCGCCCACGCGTGCATACAGGACGGCGCACGACTCGGCTTCGGCCGCGTGCAGCGTTTCGCCCACGGCGACTACGATAAGCTGCGGCGAATGCTTGCCTCCGAGAAGGAGGAGCGGGGCAAGCTGATAGCTGTGGACGGGGTGTACAGCATGGAGGGCGATCTCGCGGAACTTCCCACCCTCGTCGAGCTTCGGAAGGAGTTCGCCGCCGGCCTCCTGGTGGACGACGCGCATTCGCTCGGCGTCGTTGGGCCGCTCGGCGGCGGTACCGTCGCCCACTTTGGCCTCACCGATGAGGTGGACCTGATCACGGGGACCTTCTCAAAGTCCTTCGCCTCCATCGGCGGATTCGTGGCGGGCACCGACACTATGATTGAGTACCTCCGGAACAACGCTCGAGCGCTGATCTTCAGTGCGAGCATGCCGCCGTCGGCCGTGGCCACGGTGCTGAAGGCGCTCGAGATTATCCGTGAGGAGCCCGAGCGACGCGAGCAGTTGTGGTCGAACACGCGGAAGATGATGGACGGTTTCCGTTCGATCGGTTTCGACATCGGGCCGACCCAGACGCCGATCGTGCCGATACTCGTAGGACCGATGGAGAAGACCTTCCGCTTCTGGCGAGAGCTCTTCGACGCCGGAATCTTCACGAATCCCGTCGTGCCGCCCGCCGTGCCTGAGGGCAGCTGCCGGCTGCGCACGAGCTACATGGCCACCCACACCGAGGAGCAGCTCGACTTCGTCCTCGAGTGCGTCGAGAGGATCGGCAAGAAGCTGCAGGTAGTGTGAGGGCTCGGGCCGCCGGGCCCATCGAGATCCTTCCCATAGCGCCGCGAAGCGATGGGATGGAGGCGTTCATCCGACTACCGTGGTCCATCTATCACGGCCACCGTGCCTGGGTGCCGCCCCTGATCCGCGACGTGCGCCTCATGATGGATCCCGAGCGCCACCCGTTTCATCGCCATTCGGAGGTTCAGGCGTTCCTCGCGCTGCGGGACGGCCGACCTGTGGGGCGGCTCGCCGCGATCCACAACCGGCGCCACGTCGCGTTTCACGAAGAGAAGGTCGGTTTCTTTGGGTTCTACGAGTGCGAGCGGGATGAGGCTGCATCGGCCGGCCTGCTTGATGCGGCGGCCGAATGGCTGAGCGAGCAGGGTCTCGAGGCGATGCGCGGCCCCACGAGCTTCTCCACCAATGAGGAGGCGGGTCTGCTGGTCGAAGGCTTCGACGATCCGCCCGCCGTCATGATGGCGTACAACCCGCCGTACTACGAGCGGCAGCTCGAGGCATACGGCCTGAGCCCCTCCAAGACGCTCCTAGCTTACTACGTGCACGCGAGCGAGCCGCCGGAGTATCTGGTCCGGGTCGCGGCCATCGTGGAGCGGCGTACCGGGGTGAAGGTTCGTCAGCTGCGGATGCGCGATTTTGACGCGGAGCTCGAGATCGTCCGGGACATCTACAACGCGGCGTGGCGGCGTAACTGGGGGTTCGTGCCGATGACGGAAGAGGAGATCCGGCACATGGCCCGGGAGCTCAAGCCAGTCGTCGATCCCCGCCTAACGCTGATCGGAGAAGACCCGGACGGAAGGCCCGTGGGCTTCGCCCTCGCCCTGCCGGACTTCAACCAGGTGCTGCGTCGTCTCAACGGGAGGCTCTTCCCGTTTGGGTTGCTCAAGGCGCTCTGGCTCCGCCGGCGGATCGACAGCCTCCGCGTGCTGACCTTGGGGGTGCTGGAGGAGTACCGCGGCAAGGGTCTCGACGCCCTGTTCTACCTGGGCATCTTCCGCGGCGGCAATTCGCAGGGAATCAACCAGGGCGAGTTCTCGTGGGTGCTGGAGGACAACGTCATGATGCGGCGGCCGCTCGAGCGAATGGGGGCGCGCGTGCACAAGCGGTATCGTATCTACGATGTCTCGCTCCGAGCGTCCCGCTCTGAGTCGACGCCGGGCTTCGACCCGCGCCGATGACGGTTCGCTGATGACCGCTCGCCACGTCCTCGTCACCGGCGCCACCGGATTCCTGGGAAGCCATGTGGTCGAGGCGCACCTGGAGGCCGGATGCCGGGTGTGGTGCTCGGTGCGAAGCACGAGCGACCTCCGGTGGCTGGAGGGCCTCGATGTGGAACGGGTCGAGCTGGACGTGCGCGACGCTTCGGGTATTTCCGACGCGATGGTGGGGATAGACACCGTGGTGCACGCCGCCGGGATTACGCGAGCTACGAAGGAGGCGGACTACTTCCGCGTCAACGCCACCGGGGCCAGGCGGCTCGCCGAGGCAGCCGTGACGGCGGGGGTGTCCAGGTTCGTGCTGATCAGCAGCCTTGCCGCCCGAGGACCGGACGGGATGGCGGGCCCGGTCAGCCCCTACGGCGAGAGCAAGCGGCGCGGAGAGGATCTCGCGCGCCTCTTCGAGGAAAAGGTCGAGCTGGTCGTTCTTCGGCCGGGAGGCGTCTACGGGCCGCGGGACACGGAACTGCTGCCGCTCTTCCAGACGGCCGGACGGGGATGGCTGATGGTCCCGGCCGGCGGCCCGCCCCTGCAGCCGGTCTACGCGACCGATGTGGCGCGGCTCGTCGTCGCGGCCTCGACGCTCCCGTACGCCGGTCTGGGCCCGTTTCCGGTGGCGGAGGAGCGGGCGTACGGTTGGGACGAGGTTGCCGCCGGGCTCTCGTCTGCCCTCGGAAGGCGCGTACGATCGATCCCAGTCCCTGCCGGCGCGTTCATCCTGGCCGGCTCCGCCCTCGAGAGAGGGGCGCGGTTTGTCGGGCGACGCCCGCCGCTGGACCGGCGCCGGGCCCTGGATCTGAGCCGGCATGGATGGACGTGCGACACCCGGTCGACGCGAGAGGCGTTCGGCTGGCGGGCACAGGTCCCGCTGGAAGCCGGGCTGGCACGAACCGCGGAGTGGTACCGGCGGGTGGGGTGGCTATAAGCGCGGAGCGCCGGAACCGGCTCTTGGCGATCGACCGGGTGGCGATCGGCTACCTGGCGGTGTCCGGAGCGCTTGCCGTGGCGGGAGGCCTGAAGGGTCTGGCGATCGCGGCTGGCCACGCCGTGGCGATCGCCGCGATCTACGGCCTGGCGAGGCGACCGATGCCGGCGGGCCATCTGGCCGTCTTCCTCCGGCTGATGTATCCGATGATCGCGATACCGCTCCTCTACCACGAGGTTGCGCTCCTCAGCCGCTTTTTCCATCCCGCCTACTTCGACGGAGTCGTGCAGGGTTGGGAGATAGCGATCTTCGGCGGTCAGGTGAGTCAGGAGGCGAGCCGGTGGCTGCCGGCTTTTTGGCTCTCCGAGTTCCTCAACCTCGGCTACCTGGCCTACTATCTGATCATCCCCGGACTGGCGATCGCGTCGCAACGGTTTGGAGGGGGTGCTGGCCTCCACCGCTTCGCGGTTTCGGTCGCGCTCGGGTTCTTCGTCTGCTACGTCTGGTTCATTCTCTTCCCCGTTGTGGGGCCACGTTACGCTTTCGGGCCCCTGGAAGGCGTGCTCTCCGATGGGAGATTCAACCGGATCGTCCGGGCGATTCTGGAGGGCGGCTCCTCCAAGGGCACGGCCTTCCCGAGCTCGCACATCGCGGCGACGTGCGCGGCGTGGATTGCCGCGGGGCGAGAGGATCGACGCGTTCTGTGGCTCATGGCGGCGCCGGTCGGCGCTCTGGTGCTCGGGACGGTGTACGGGGGGTATCATTACGCTGTCGACGCTGCGGCCGGGCTGGCTGTCACGGCCGCGGTAATGGCCGCGGCGCCACGGCTGGCAGCGGCGGCCTCGCCGGCGTCAGCGAGCCCGGATCTCGGGGCAGGGTCGGGCAACCTTCCCCTGCCGTCAGGCGTCGAATCTGCGGACGATCGAAAGGACTCGGGTGGAAGAGCAGGCACTCGTAGAGCGCGCTAGGGCCGGTGATCGACTCGCCATGAGCCAGCTGTATCAGGCTCACTCGAGGCGCGTCTACGCCGTGGTTCGGCGGCTGGCAGGCGATGACGATCTCGCGGCCGACCTCTCGCAGGATGCGTGGGTTCGAGCGTTCGAGCGCCTTCACCTGTACCGTGGCGAGGCGGCGTTCGGCACGTGGATGCACCGCCTGGCCACGAACGTGGCGCTCAACCGGCTACGGCGGCGCACCAAGCGACCGGACGTCGAGGCGTCGGCGGTGGGGATGGCGACGCACGTTAAGCCGTCGGACGAGACGGTGCTGAGCCGGCGGGTGCTGAGCGATGCCCTGGATAAGCTGCCCGATGGATATCGGCGGGTGCTCGTGATGCACGACGTCGAAGGTTGGACTCACGATGAGATAGGGAAGTCGCTGGGCATCGCGTCCGGCACGTCCAAGTCACAGCTTCACAAGGCACGCGCGCGGATGCGGCAGCTGATCGCCCCCTCCGCGGCAGCCACAGAGGCAGGAAATGGCTTGCCATGATTGACCAGCCGTACGAACACCTGACGCTTGAGATGATCTCAGAGGTGCTCGAGGAGCCGGAGCTTCATCCGGAGGCGGCCGAGCATCTGGCGGCATGCGACGTGTGCAGCCTCGAGCACTCATTGATGCGCCGAACGCTGATGGCGCTCTCGGGGCTCGGCGAGATGGATCCCCCGGCCGACGAGTGGGAACGGGTCGAGGCGAGGCTTCCGACGAAGCGGCATGTGATCCCGATGCGGCCTCTCCACGTCTTCTTGGGATGGCCTGCGCAGGTAGCCGCGGCCATGATCCTCTTCGCGGGCGGCATCCTGGCCGGTCTCACGTTCATGGGTGGCGGTCCGGACGACGCCGCGACGTTGGTGGCGAACGGCGAGTCGCTACCGAGCGTGGGCGACCCCGTCCGGGGTGGGCCCGAGACTCGGTCACCGTTCGCTCTGGCGCAGTACTACGAGGCGGTTGCCGGCCTTGAACAGCTCAGAGCCCGGCGCGTCGGTTTCGGCGAGCTGCTGGAGGACCCGATGGCGACCGGGGAGCGGCTGGCACGGCTCGACGGGCTGATAGAGGCGTCGCGTGAAGCGCTGGCCAGCTCGCCCACGGATCCGGCGATCAACAACCTTCTTTTCGATCTGATCAAGGAGCGGGATGATCTGTCGGTCGGTCTGGAGAGCGCCGTTCGTCTTGCCGGGCTCGACTACCGATGATGTGTGGAAGGCTGTTCCGATAATGTCGAAGCCGTATTCGCTTCTCTTCGCTCTCGTCCTGACGACCTCGATCGGCCTTCCTGGTCGGCTAGCGGCTCAGGAGCCGCCGATGCCGCCGACGCCGGCGCCGGGGGACGCAGCCCGGGCGCCTCGAGTCGGCCAGCCCTGGCTGGGCGTGGGCCTCGAGAGCCGCCTGGAGTGCTCCGCGGGTGGGAGGAAGCGAGAGTGCCGTCGTTTCCTTCTCATCAGCTCGGTCGTCGTAGGCAGTCCGGCCGAGGCGGCGGGCATCGCGGTTGGCGACACCGTGGTGGAGGTGGACGGCGCGACGCCCGAGACCACGGAGTTCCGGCGGCGCCTGAGACGTCTCGAGGCGGGCAGGCCGATCGAGGTCATTGTGGGCCGGGCCGGGGAGCGGATCTCGTTGGAGGTCGTCCCGCGGGCGCGTCCGGACGTCGTGGCGATGCGGGTTCGCACCCGGCCGGTCGTGTGGAACTGGGCGAGACCGGCAGGAGAGATGAGGCTGCCCATCATCGTCGAGACGGCCGACTCGGCCAAGGCGAACGTCTGGATGGTCAAGAACGATGACGATCGTCACGTGGTGATCGTCCCGAGCAAGGACGGATGGAAGGTCCACATCGTCGAGCGGGACGCTGAGGGCGCGTACGGCGACGTCCGGCACCTGAAAGTGCAGGTGCGCGAGCTCGAGGATCTCGAGGGCTACCTCGCGCAGAATGGTGAGGACATGCGGCGGGCGTGGGCCGAGCTGCGCGAACGGATCAGGACCGAGCTTACTCCGGAGATGGCAGTGCTTCGCGACTCGGTGCTGGCCGAAGCGCGCGTGAAGCTCGAGGCGGTACGGAAGGCCCGGTTGGCCTATGGAACTGGGAGAGCCCGCGTACGCTACGCGCCCCCTCCACACCTGCTGGAGGCCACTCGGCGGCTTGCCGGGGCGGAATTCGAGCCGCTCGGAGCCGAGCTCTCCCACGACGGTCTGGAGCAGGGGCTCCTGGTCCTGCGCGTGATCGAGGGAACGCCGGCATACCGGCTGGGCTTGCGTCGGGGTGACGTGGTCGTCGAGGTGGGCGGAACGGAGTGTAGCGACGTCTCCGACTTCCGGGATGCCATTCTCGGGACGACCGGGGGTGGGGTCGAGGTGAAGTGGGTACGCAAGGGCAAGATGATGAGAAGCGTTCTCGACGAGTGACCTTCTAGCCCGCTTCTAGCCCCCCGATCCGCCCGGCCTGATCTTGCCGTTCATGGACGATGACCTTTCCGCTCGCTCCGGCCTCGAGGCCGGTCTGGAGTGTCTGTCCGCGGAGCTCGCGCGGGCGTTCCAATCTTGGGGGCGGCGACCCGAGCCGTGGGAGTCCGGCCGCACGAATGAGCTCGCGTGCAGGGCGTTCGCCATCCAGTATGCGGGGAACGCCCCGTACCGTCTCTACTGCGATCGGCTGGGGGTTTCTCCGGCCGATGTAGATGAATGGCGGGATGTGCCGGCGGTCCCGACCGCCGCGTTCCGGCAGGTTCCCTTGTTCGTGGGCGACCCGGCAGAGGCGTCCCTGGAGTTCAGGACGAGCGGGACCACGCGGGGTCCGGGGCGGCGAGGGCGACATCTGGTTCGAGATCCGGAGCTGTACAGAGCTTCCCTGGAGGCGGCGTTCCACCACTTCGTGCTCAAGAGGGCGGGTGGTGGCGCCGACCGGATGCCCGTGGCCTCGCTGGTTCCACCGTTCTGCGACGCTCCGGACTCGTCGCTCTCTTGGATGGCCGACGCCGTCGTCTCCCGCTTCGGACGACCCGGCTCGACGTTTCTCGCCTCCGCTCGAGCCATCGACTGGTCCCGGGCTGAGCGCTTCGTGACCTGGGCGGCAGGCGCGCCCGAAGCCGTTCCCGTTTGCCTTTTAGGGACGACGCTGGCGTTCGCCGAGTGGCTGCGGCGGCTGGAGGAGTCCGGCCTCTCCGTCTCCCTGCCGGAGGGCTCCATCGCCATGGACACGGGAGGTTGGAAGGGAAGGGACGGACCCAGCCGAGAGCGGGTCATGGAGGAGCTCGCAGGCCGGCTCGGCATCGCGCCGTCCTCTGTCATCAACGAGTTTGGCATGACCGAGCTTCTCTCGCAGCGGTACGCCCCGCTCGTCCCTGGCCCGTCCCCTCTTTGCGGACCGCCGTGGTTGCTGAGCCGCGCGCTTCATCCCGAGACGCTGGAGGAGCTGCCGGAAGGCGAAGTTGGCGTGCTCAACCACTTCGACCTGGCGAACGTCGGTAGCGTCTGCAGCGTCCTTACGGAGGATCTCGGCGCGGTGAGGGAGAATGCGGTTCGCTGGGTGGGACGCTCGCCGGGGGCGCCACCACGTGGGTGCTCGCTGGCAACTAGGGAGCTCCTGAGGGCGCAGGCAGGCCAGACCTCGTGAGGGCCAAGCGATGAGCGACGCTCTGGAGCTCTGGCATCTGCCGGGCCTCGATGCGGATGATCCGGCGCTGTGCTCCGGGTGGATTGACGGCCGCACGGCGGCTGGCCGGGCCTTCCAAGTGCCCGCGCCGACCGCCGAGGGCGCAGCGCGAATCACCGGGGAGGTTCGCCGGGCGGCGCTTCAGGCACGGGGCGAGCGATCCTTGGCCGAGGTGGTCCAGGCGGCAGCCACGGCGGCCGGCCGTCTCACCGAAGTGTCGACCGAGGCGGGCGGCGAAGCGGCCCGGCTGGTGGCGGATGAACAGGGATGGTCGGAGCCGCTGGCGCAGGAGACACTCGCGGAGATGGGCCGGATCTGGACGGAGGAGTCGCTGTGGAGCGTGCTGCGCTCGGAGCTGCGCGACCCCCTCGTGCTCGAGGGGTTCCGCGTGGATCCCGAGGTGCGCGACGGGCTGCCGGAAGCCTCTCGGGGCGGGAGACGGCGGCGAGCTTCGGGGCCGCCGCTCCTCTTTCAGATCATGGCGGGGAACGTTCCGGGGGTCGCGGTCACAGCCGTCATGCGCGGGCTGCTCGTTCGCTCCGGGGTTCTGACGAAGCTGTCCGAGGAGGAGCCGGGCCTGGTCGTGCTCTTCGCGAGACAGCTGGCGGAGGTGGATCCTCTACTGGCCTTGTCGTTGGCGGCGACGTGGTGGCCCGCGGAGGAGGAGAATCCCCTGTGGAGCGAGTGGACGGCCGAGGCGGGCCGGCTGGTGGTGTACGGCGGCGAGGCGGCGGTCCTCGGGGTTCGCGGCCGGGCCCGTCCCGACCAGGAGATCATCGCCTACGGCCCAAAGCTCGGCGTAGGCGTGATTCTACCGGGCGCGGACGTGCCGGCTGCTGCCGGGGCACTCGCCCGCGATGTGTGTGCCTACGAGCAGCAAGGGTGTGTGTCCCCTCGCCTGGTGTTCGTGCTCGGCTCGGCGGAGCCGTTCGCGACAGAACTCGCCGGCGCCCTCGCCCGCGAGACGGAGCGCATCCCGCGGCGGCCGCTCCGGCTGGAGGAGGCGGTGGCCATCCGATCGGCGCGTGCTGAGGTGGAGTTCCGTGGGTACGCGCAGGGCGTGAGCCGAGTGCTCGCCAGCGAGAGGGATCTGTCCTGGACCGTTCTTCTGGACGACCCCCCCTGTCTGGAGGTCGAGTCCCTGCCGCGCGTAGTGCGTGTCTCCCGCGTCGGAACGCTGGAGATCCTGAAGAGGCTGATCCAGCCGCTCTCGGGTCGCATCCAGGCGCTCGGATACGCCGGGGACGGAGGGTTGCTGCGCCCGCTGGCGGAGGTGGCGGCCGAACTCGGCGTCGGCCGCCTGGCGCCGCTAGGACGACTTGCCTGGCCGCCCGCCGACTGGAGGCACGACGGCCGCTACCAGCTGCTACCCCTTCTGATGTGGACCGACTGGGAGGCCGAGTAAAACGCCGCTTGCTCCGGGCCTACGGCCCGATCTTGGCCGTCATGAGGTAGTCGTTGTCCGCCTTGCCAGCGTGACAGCCGATGCACATCTCGAGGCGGCCCTGCGCCATTCCGTCCATGTCTAGGCTGCCATCGGGCATGAACTTCGCCCACCACCAATCGCTGGCCTCAGGGTTGTAGCCCTCGACCTTGTACATGACGGTAGTGGCCCCCAGCGTTCCGTCGGGCATAAAGTTGTCCTTCACGACAACGGACCCGACGGGCATCTCGCCGGCGAGGTCAGTGACGGCCTGAAGGGCGGGCGCGTTCACGTAGGTCGTGAGAAGCGCGCCATGCGGCTCCGAGCCCGCGTACTTCTCGCCCTTCCCCGGCCAGAGCTCCCAGGTGTTCCGGAAGTCGGCCG
>JAPULH010000189.1 GCA_027295155.1 Gemmatimonadota bacterium | reverse complement strand
GGCCGGCAGGCTCGTCAAGTCCTCGGCACGCTCCACCTGGCTACGCGCCTCGCGATCCGGTTGACCATCCGTGTTGAGCGCGATCGCCACGACACGGACGGTCTCGTCGGGGTAGGCCCACGCCATCGCGTCCTCGTACAGCCGGACCACCTCGTCCAGCGGTAGGATGGCGACCCAGTCGTACTCGCCGCCGTAGATGTGCGTCCGAGCCGGCTTCGTGCACAGCACGAGCGCCTGGGGCATCACACCGTGCATCAGGCTGAGCGTCACGCCCGAGTACCCGGGATGGAGAAGCGAGCCCTGGCCCTCAACGACGATGACGTCGGAGTCTGGGGGCGAATCGAGAACGAGCCGCTCGGCCGCTCCGGCCACGAAGTCCGCCACGACGGCGTCCACGGCGATCCCCTTGCCGGCGATCAGAATGCCGGTCTGGCCGGTGGCCGCGAACGCGGCCCGGACCCCTCGCCGCTCAAGCTCATCGACCAGCTCCAGCGATGCGGTCAGCTTTCCGACGTTGCAGTCGGTCCCCACGGTGAGGACGCGCACTCCCCTGGTCTCGCGTGCCAATCCGGTGCCCACGGGCAGCCCCTTCGGCGGCCTCCGCACGTCGTGGATGACGGTGCCGCGGTCCTCGGCGAGGCGGGCGAACTCGGGATCGTCTCCCAGGAAGGTGTGAAGCCCGCTCCACACGTCGAGTCCGGCCTCGATCGCCCCCCGCAGGACGGGACGCCACGCCTCTGGGAGCCCGCCTCCCTGGGGGGCGATCCCGATCAGCAATGCGGTCGGCGTCGGCCGGAGAGCCAGGGCCTCGTCGAGGTTCGCCAGGATGGGTATCGCGCCGCCGAAGCCCAGGATCTCCGATACGGGAGAGCCTGCACGGGTCGAGTCGAGGACCGCCGCGACGCGCTCCGGGCGGTAGCGGATGAGGCTCGCGGCCGTCTTGGCCCACTCGGCGTCGAACGCCCCTTCGGCAAGAACGACGTACCGCGCGCGGCCGGTCATCGGTCGGAGCGCCTCACAGCTCCTCCCGGTCGAGCCACTTCGAGACCTGTGGTGCCCGGTAGGCCCGGAAGCGCTCGATCAGCGGACCCGGCTCCGCGTCGACCAGGATCATTGCACGATGCTCGGGCGCGACGAACCGCTCCTCCGCGGCATGGTCCATCATCGAGAGCATGCGGTCGTAGTAGCCCGCCACATTCAGCAGGCCGCACGGCTTCGTGTGGTACCCCAACTGAGCCCACGTCAGCACCTCGAACATCTCCTCGAGCGTGCCCAGGCCGCCGGGAAGCGCCACGAAGGCGTCGGCGAGATCCGCCATCTCGGCTTTCCGCTCGTGCATCGAGCCGACGACTCGAAGCTCGGTGAGTCCCGCGTGCGCCACCTCCCGCTCCACGAGGGCCTGCGGCATCACTCCCACGACGGATCCTCCCCGATCGAGAACCGCATCGGCGACGGCACCCATCAGGCCCACGCCCGCGCCCCCGTACACGAGCCCGATCCGCTCGTCGGCCAGCGCGCGCCCAAGCGCTCGCGCAGCGGTCACGTACTCGGGCCGCCTTCCAGGGCTCGAGCCCGCGAAGACGCAGATCCGCTCGATCTCGTGCATGCTCTCCGCGTCGCTAAACCTTCTGGAGGGCCAGGTCGCGGAACGTCCGGAAGAGGTGCGGGTTCGCCGCGATCACGCCCGCCGCCTCGATGGCTTGTGCGCTGCCCGCTTCCTGGCCGACGGGCGGGGGAGGCGGGAAGCTCTCCGCGACGCCTCCCGCCTCACGGATGATCAGGAGCCCCGCGGCGAAGTCCCACGGCAGGAGCCAGAGCTCCCAGAACGCGTCCAGTCGACCGCACGCGACGTTGCACAGGTCCAGGGCGGCCGCGCCCCCGCGCCGCACCCCGCTCGTCGCCTCGAGCACGCGCTGGAAGCTCTGCAGGTAACGGGGGAGCAGATCGAGCCGCTTGAAGGGGAAGCCGGTGCCCACCAGCGCGAGGCGCAGCTGATGGATGCTGGAGGTCTGGATCGGTTGGCCGTCGAGCCGGCTGCCCCGGCCCCGCACGGCGGTGAAGCGCTCGCCGGTGGCGGAGTTGAGGACGAGCGCGATGCGCGGCCCGGCACCGTCCACGGCCGCGATCGAGACGGCGTACTCCGGGTAGCCGTGCAGCCAGTTCGTGGTTCCGTCCAGCGGATCGATGATCCAGCGGATCGCGTCGCCGCGCCCCTCGCTGCCGGCGCCTTCCACCGGGCCGCCGGGCGCGTCGCCCGGGCCGCCAGGCACGACCGCGTCGGTCGCCGACTCCTCCGCGAGGATCTCGTGATCGGGGAAGCGCGCCAGCAGCACCTCGACGATCGCCCGCTCCGCCTCGCGGTCCACGTCCGTGACGAAGTCGGAGGTGCCCTTCTCCTCCCACGCCGCGGAGTCCAGGCTGCCGGCATACGTTCGATGGATCGCGCCGGCCCGCTCCGCCGCGGCGGTCGCGGCTTCGACGAGTCCGCGATCCTCCTCGCTGAGGTTCCACTTCATCGGCTTGCTTGCTCCAGTGGTTGCGGCGGAATAACTTAGCCGGGCTCGACCCGCACCTCCAGCGATCGGCTAACTTCAGGTTCTACTCTCTTTTACGGCGGCATGGCGGAAACCCGGCGACGAGTATTCAGCGGCATTCAGCCGTCCGGAGACGTCCACCTGGGGAACTACCTCGGGGCGATCAAGAACTGGGTGGAGCTGACGGAGCGCTACGAGAGCATCTACTGCATCGTGGACCTCCACGCCATCACGATCCCCTACGAGCCCGAGGAGCTGCACGGGCGGGTGCTGGACCTGGCCGTCGCCCTCATCGCGAGCGGACTGGAGGCGGACCGCTGCACGTTGTTCGTTCAGTCGCACGTCCCGGAGCACGCCGAGCTCGCGTGGCTCCTCAACACGGTGACGCCCCTGGGTGATCTCCAGCGGATGACCCAGTTCAAGGAGAAGTCGGAGCGGATCAAGAGCGTGAGCGCCGGCCTCCTGAACTACCCCGTCCTGCAGGCCGCCGACATCCTGCTGTACCGGGCGGACCTCGTCCCCGTGGGCGAGGACCAGCGCCAACATCTGGAGCTGACGCGTGAGATCGCCCGCCGGTGGAACGCCCGATACGGCGAGCTGTTTCCGGAGCCCGATGCGCTGATCGGGGCCGGGCGGCGGGTGCTGGGGCTGGATGGTGTCTCCAAGATGTCCAAGTCTCAGGACAACGTGATTCCGCTGCTCGCCACGCCCGAAGAGCTGGAGGCGATCGTCCGGACGGCGGTCACGGACCCGGCACGGGTCGCGCGGGACGACCCCGGCAACCCGAACGTCTGCAACGTGTTCGCCCTGCACCGGGTCTTCTCGTCGCCGGCCGAGGTCGAGGAGATCGAGATCCGGTGCCAGACCGCCGGCATCGGCTGCGTCGAGTGCAAGCGGCTGCTGGCAGGGAACATCGCCGACGAGCTCGCCCCCGTGCGCGAGCGCGCGCTGGAGCTGCGGGAGCGGCCCGACCTGATCCGGGAGGTCCTCTATGCGGGGGCGGAGCGGGCGCGCGCCCTCGCGCGGGAGACGCTTGCGGAGGCCTATGATCGGATGGGCCTCAGGCGCAACATGGTGCCCGTGCCCGCCGCGCCTGCAGCGCCTGCCGCGCCCGCCGCCACCCCGGACCCGGCGTAGGGCGAGGAGGGAGAGGAGCCGTGCAAGAGCTTCTGGGGCCGCTGCCGGCGTGGATGGAGGCTCTCGGCTTTCCCGTGCTCGGGCGGCTGCTCCTCGCGACCGTCCTCGGCGCGGCGATCGGCCTGGAGCGTGAGCTGGCGGGCAAGGCGGCCGGTCTGCGCACGAACATGCTGATCTCCGTCGGAGCGGAGCTGCTCACGGAGGCCTCGATCCTGATCGCCGCGAGCGTCGCCGCGCACGACCTCATCCGGGCGGATCCGGGGAGAATCGCCGCGGGGATCGTTACGGGGATCGGCTTCATCGGGGGCGGCGCGATCCTGGTAGCGAGGGGCAACGTCGTCGGCCTCACCACGGCAGCGACGCTCTGGGTCGTCGCGGCGATCGGGATCACGGTGGGCGTACACGCGTACGTGGAAGCGGTCGGAGCCACCGTCCTCGTGCTCATCGTCCTTCTGCTGGTCGGCCTTCTCGAGGGGCGTGTGCTGAACGCGCGCGCGGAGCGGACGCTGCGGGTCGTGCTCGAGGGCCCGGAGCG
>JAPULH010000188.1 GCA_027295155.1 Gemmatimonadota bacterium | reverse complement strand
AAGTGGGGGCGGCCGGCCACACCCGGGACACGGCCACGTTCCGCTTCTCGGGAGGCGCCGGCTGGGAGCAGAACGAGATCCGCGAGGGGAACGACAACGGTCTTCCGGGCATCGGCGACACCTTCCCTCTGGACTCCCTTTTCGGCGCCCAGGAGACGGTGCGCTATGTGGTGGGCGGCGGCCAGCTCACGGCGGATTTCACGCACCTGAAGTCCCTTCAGCCCCGCGGCTTCAAGTTCATCGGTGACGTGGCCTTCCATGGCGGGACGGGGGATACGGACTCGGAGTTTTTCAGCCTTCAGGGAGAGGTTCACGGGTACATCCCGATCAACGATCGCCAGCAGTTCGCCCTGCTCGGCCTGGTGGGGACCCAGCCGTCCTGGGGGCGCGGCGTGCCGTTCTACTACCTCTCCGAGCTCGGCGGGCCCGAGTTCCTACGCGGCTACTCCACGGCCCGCTTCCGGGACCGTGACAGGCTGACATGGATTGTCGAGTGGCGTTACGAGGCGTGGCGGGAGCTTCAGGGGCGGGCGCGCGCGGAGTGGTTTGTGTTCTGGGACGGCGGTACCGTCGCGCCGAGCCTCGGAGAGCTCTCGGACTTCAGGTACGACTACGGATTTGGCCTTCGCTTCGCCGACCAGAACGGCCCGGGCGCCCATTTCTTCTTCGCTTGGGGCGACGAGGGCTTCCGCTTCAGCCTCCGCCTCATCTCGAGCTTCTGAGCTTCCCGATGCGCCCCTCTCGATGGTCGAGCGCTATCGCCTGGTGGGGGAGCGCGTGCGTCGTCGGCCTAACGCTCGCCGGGTGCAGCGGGCTGCCGCCGCTCGCGCTTCGGCCGCAGCCCATTCCCTATGCGGACACGCTGCCGATCCACGAGCCGGCCAACCTCGAGCCGAACGAGATTATGCCGCTGCTCCGCGAGGCGACGGTGGGCGAGCTCGGCCAGCCGTTCGATCCTGACGATTGGGGAAAGAAGAACGAGGCCCTGAACCTGACGCACTTCGACGATGTCGTGAACTCCGCGTGGTTCGAGCATCGGATCATGCGGCGCGAGCTGACGGCGGAGGAGGTGGGCCTGGGCCCGACGGCGGAGGGCGGCAGGCCGGAGCCGCCGTACGTCGTCACGGAGCTGAAGGGCGCGGGCATCTCGCCGGGTTGGTGGGTGAGGGATGCCAAGGGCGACGTCTACCTCTTCAAGTTCGATCCTCCCGAGAACCTCTACCTGGCGAGTGCGGCGAACACCGTCTCCAACCGTCTCTTCTGGGCGGCCGGCTACCACGTGCCGGAAGACTACATCGTCGTCTTCGACACGGCGTCGCTCGTCTACCAACCGGAGGGCGAGGGCCCGACCCGGGAGGAGGTTCGGGAGATCCTGGTGCGCACATCTCCCCTTCCGGACAGCCGCTACCGCGCGATCGCGAGCCGGCTGCTGCCCGGGAAGCCGAAGGGACCGTTCCGCTTTCGCGGCGTGCGCAAGGACGACCCGAACGACCACTACCTGCACCAGAACCGGCGGGAGCTCAGGGGTCTGTACGTGATGGCGGCGTGGACCAACCACGTCGACATCCGCTTCGCCAACACGCTGGACGTGTTCATCGACCCGCCGGGCTTCCTGCGGCACTACCTGCAGGACTTCGGTGCCACGCTGGGAAGCGGGACGATCCGGCCGCACGATCCTCGGGAGGGCACGGAGTACAACTTCGACGTGTGGGCCTTCTTCGCTCGCCTGTTCACGTTCGGCTTCTATACGGCGGGTTGGGAGGGCGTGGAGTACGAGATCATCGATCCGTCGATCGGCTGGCTGCCAGTCGAGATGTACCATCCGGGGCGGTGGAAGCCGAACTGGCCGAACGCCGCCTTCCGTTCGGTGACCGCGGGGGACGGCTACTGGGGCGCGAAGCTTGTCGCAGCGTTGGACGAGCAGATGATTCGAGCCGCCGTGGGCGCCGGCGAGCTTCCAAGCCGGAGGCCGGCCGACACTCTGACGGCCATCCTGATCGCGCGCCGTCAAAAGACCGTGCGCTACTGGTTCGACAGGGTCTCACCGGTCGAGAACGTGCGCGTGGAGTGCGCTGACGCATCGGGAGACGGATTCGTCCTGACCTTCGAGGACCTCGGCATCGGCTCCGGCGTGCGCGCCGCCGCGGGCACCCAATACGCCTGGGAGCTCGAGGATTCGCGCCGAGGCCGCCATTGGAGAGGCGATGCCACGGCAACGATCCGGGAGCGCCAGGCGATCCACGTGGCCCCTCCCGGGACGGCTGATTCATGCCTGCCGTCCGTCGCCCCGCCGGATCGGTCCGCCGCCGACGTCTCGCTGGGTGGGTCGCCGGGCGGCAAGGCTGGCGAAGGCGAGGCTGGTGAGGGCGCGGACGTCACCGCGGAGCGGCTCGCCGTGCTCCGTCTTCGAGCCGGGCGGTTCCCCCCGCAGACCTCGGAGCCGCGGCTCGCCACGATCTACCTGCTCTGGACCGGCGAAGAAGGAGGGTACACGGTCATCGGCCTGCAGCACTAGCCGTAGTCGCGGCCCTCCACCTGCTCACCGAAGGCCTCATGGCCTCCGTCGGTGAAGAGTTTTCCCCAGAAGGCTACGAGGTCTCGAGGGCGGCGTGCTCCTGGTACCAGGCGACCGCGTCGCGGACGGTCTGCTCGAGGGGGGTCTGGGGCATGCCCAGTTCCTCCACGGCTCGGCGCGGGTCGAAGAACATCCGGCGGCGCGCCATCTTGACTCCGTTGATGGGTACCCCAGGCGGGCGATGGGTGATGTTGGCCACCAGGGTGCTCACGGCGCCGGCCATCCAGGCCACGCCGTAGGGGATCTTGAACCGGGGAGGCTTGCGGCCGGTGACCAGGCCCACGACCTCGAGGAACTCCTTGAGGGTCTTGTTGCCGTCCAGGTTGCCCAGGATGTAGCGGCGCCCCGACTGGCCCTTGTGGTACGTCAGCACGTGGCCCCGGGCCACGTCGCGCACGTCCACGAAGTTGAGGCCGGTGTCCATGTAGAAGGGCATGCGCCCCTCCAGGAAGTCGACGATGATCTTGCCGGTCGGTGTCGGCTTGATGTCGCCGGGGCCGATCACCGAGGCCGGGTTGACGATGACCACGTCCTGGCCCGCTCGCGCGGCCTCCAGGGCCACCTTCTCGGCCTCGCACTTGGTGCGCTTGTAGTCGCCACACAGGTCCTTGCGCGTGGCCACGGTGTCCTCGTTGGCCAGGCCCCCCTCGGGCGCCTGGCCAACGCACGCCACACTGCTCGTGTAGACGGTCCGCCGGACGCCCTCCTCGCGCGCCAGGCCCAGGACGCGCCGGGTGCCTTCGACGTTGACCTCCTTGAACAAGCGTGGCGTGTTGGACCACAGGGCGTAGTAGGCCGCCGCGTGGAACACGCCATCGCAGCCCCGGATGGCCGTCCGCAGGGAGGCCTCGTCGCGCAGGTCTCCTTCGACCCAGGTCACGGCCACGTCGTCCAGGAGCTCTCGCGGCGAGCCAGACCGCGCCATGCAGCGCACGGTCCAGCCGTCCTCAGCGAGGGTGCGAGCAACATGACTCCCGATGAAGCCAGTGGCGCCGGTCACGAGCGCTTCCATCGGCCCTCCCTTCGGACCCTTCTTAGGGGTTGTGACATAATAAGTGATTGATATGGGGACCGCGTTCATGTAGATTCAGGGCATGGACGCTGCCACGGTACACCAGAAGTACGCGGCGCTGTCGGGGTCGCTGACGGAACGCTCCCGGCGACTGTGGGCCGCGACGGAGGCGATGTCGCTGGGCCATGGGGGCATCGCGTTGGTGGAACGGGCGACAGGGATCTCGCGTTCGACGATCACGCGCGGCATCCGGGAGGTTGAGTCGGGGGCGAGCGCTGAGCTGCCTCCGGAGCGGACGCGGCGTCCGGGCGGTGGCCGTAAACGGGCGACCGAGAAGGACCGGACGCTGCTTGATGACCTGGACGCTTTGGTGGAGCCGATGACGTTGGGCGATCCAGACTCGCCGCTGCGCTGGACGTCGAAGAGCGTGCGCAACCTGGCCGATGAGCTCAGGGCGATGGGCCACGACGTGAGCTACCGCCTGGTCGCGAGGCTGCTGGGCGAGAGTGGCTACAGCCTGCAGGCGAACCGCAAGACGCGCGAGGGCTCGCAGCATGTGGATCGCGCCGCCCAGTTCCGCTACATCGCCCAGCGAGTCCGTCGCCAGCTGCGGGACCGACAACCGGCGATCTCGGTCGACACGAAGAAGAAGGAGCTCGTCGGGGACTTCAAGAACCCGGGCCGGGAGTGGAGGCCGAAGGGAAGGCCCGAGCCCGTTCGGGTGCACGACTTCCTGATCCCGGATCAAGGCAAGGCGATCCCCTACGGGGTCTACGACCTGAGCCGCGACGAGGGCTGGGTCACCGTCGGCATCGATCACGACACGGCCAGCTTCGCCGTCAACGCCGTACGCAGATGGTGGAAGCTCATGGGCAGACCCGCCTATCCGGATGCCGACTCGCTGTTGATCACCGCCGACGCAGGGGGAAGCAACGGTCCCCGGGTCCGACTCTGGAAGTGGGAGCTCCAGAGGTTCGCCAACCGGACGGGGCTCTCGATCACGCTCTGCCACTTCCCTCCCGGAACCAGCAGGTGGAACAAGATCGAACACCGTCTCTTCTCCTACATCGCCATGAACTGGCGCGCCAAGCCGCTGGTGAGCCTCGCCGCCATCGTGAGCCTCATAGGATCCACCACGACCCGCTCCGGCCTCAGGATCCGCTCCGAGATCGACCACGGCTCCTATCCCCTGGGCGTCAAGATCACCGACGAACAAATGACCAAAGTCCAGCTCAAGCCTCACGCCTTCCACGCCGAGTGGAACTACACGATCCATCCCGCTCCATCTTAGGCAGGTATTATGTCACAATCCCTTAGGTGGGACGCGGGCGTCGTTGTGGCACGCGTTCGCTCCTCAGGCGCTCACACCTTCGGGCGCGCGATCGCTCGTCCAGAAGGTTGCAAAAGTCCTCGCACCCGAGGACGAGCCTGCGGGTCGGCTTGACGGCGACCGCCCGGTAGCTCGTCGGCAGTCCGTCTAGCAGGCTTAGATCGCCCACGGTCCGGCCCGGATCCGCCGTGAAGAGAGTCCGCTCTGCCTTCACCGCCTCCAACCGCCCCTCGACGATGATGAAGAGCTTTCGTCCGACCTCCCCCTCGTCGAACAGCACCTCCTGGTCTGAGTACTCGCGCTCCTCGACCAGGGCGGCGAGGCCGGCCAGATCCTCGATCCGCAGGTTCGAGAAGAGCTCGGTGCGGCGCAGGACCTCCGCCCGCTCGACGATTACCATGATACCGTGCCTCCCATTGGTTTCTCCGCCACCGACGGAGGCCATGAGGCCTTCCCGGCCGAGCCTCTGACGGGCTAGCACCGCTGTCCAGAAGTCATCGCCCTCGGCGAGAGCGGTGAGGACATCTTCCGGAGCCGGCGGCTCCACCTGGAGCTCGGCTGCCGCGGCACGAGATGCCTGCGCGATCGATCGATCCGGGTTCAACAACGGGTCCAGAAGCTGCCGCACCCGCCGCGGGAGAACGTTCTCCAGAAGCTCGTAGCCGTGCTGCCGGCTCAGCGAATCCTCCGACACGAGCGCCGTGTATGCGGCGTACAGGTCTTCGAGATCGTAGCGCAATCCGAGCGACCGCAGCGCCCGTTCTGCCGCTTCGTGCCGGCGCTGCAAGAGCGTTCGAGCGAGAAAGTCGCCCTCGCGCCGGAGCTGCTCCAGACCTCGGGCGTCGGTCCGGTCCTCGTGGCGTTCGTACGCCGCCTGGAACATCAGCCAGCGATATCCTTCGCGCGCCTCGCGAGTGGCCAGCTCCTCCGACGGGTAAACGGAGAAGTCCAGCTCCTTTCGGTTTCGCCTCAGCTTGTTCAACAGCCTCAGCACCTCGAAGCGGGTGGCCGGATCGCAGCCGGGGAGAACACCCACCAGCAGATCAATCGTACCCTTGTCGGCCCCGTCGTACAGGAGGCGGGGGATCGCCAGCCTGACGGCCTTCGGCGTGCGTGGATCGCGAACGTAATCGATGAGGGTGCCGTGGGCTGTCGGCCCGAAGGCGCGAAGGGCCAGGGAGGCTGCCTTCCGTTCCTTGGCCGTTCCGAGTCGGTCCACGAGCACCGGAAGCAGCGAGCGGGTGTGCGTCGTGCCGATGGCCCTCAGCGCCATCCCACGCACAGCGATCGATCGATCGTCCACGAGCTCGGTCAGCAAACCCTCTCCCTGGGGTGGTAGGGGCTCCCAGCTGCCCAGCACGTCGGCGGCGCTCTCCCGCACCTCGTCGTCCGCGTCGTGCGCCAGCTCTGCGACCAGCTTCTCCACCATGCGTCGCGCCTCGGCGTCTCCGTGCCGGACCATGCAGGCGATCGCTGCCACGCGGACCCGGCCGTCGGCCGATCTCAGGAAGTCGCCCATTTGATCGAGCGGTCCGACCTCCGAGAAGTCGCACACGTAGTGGATCGCCTCCACCCGCACGTCCAGCGAGGGATCCTCCAGAAGCCCTTCCACCTCGCCCATTACGTGCTGCGAGCCGAGCTCGTGGAGGAGGAAGACCACCTGCGCCCGGACGGACGACGAAGTGTGATGGAGGAGGGGAAGGATGTGCTGTGCGGTTTCGGGCCGCCGATGCAACTGTAGAAGAGCCAGGGCGTACAGGACCTCATCCTCGTTGCCACCCTCCAGGGTGCTTTCCAGCTCGTGGATCGTCTCCGCGTCCAACCGCTGAAGGATCAGCTCGTCGAGCTCGACGTCCCTCACGCCGATGAGACGCTTGATCGAGTCCTTGAACTCACCGCGCATTCGGAGCGTGGCGGCGATCCAGAGCCCGATCAAGAGGATCACCGCGATCGCCACCTCCCGGATTCCAAGGCCCAGGACATTGACCATGACGATGAGGATGAGGCCGCCCGCCCCGGTCCCGCCCCGGTACACGGCCATGTCGATGAGCGGCTTCGCCTTGTACTTGATCTCCGTCGGGACCGGCAGATAGAGAAGCTCGCGGGTGGACTGGTCGAGCGAATAGCGCAGGGCGCCCTCCGTGCCCTTTGCCAGGACGGCCATCAAGAGGATCGGCAGGGCGACCACTCCGAGGCTCGCCACCACCAGGCCGAGAGGCAGCGCCAGCATCGCGACGCCGATGCCGAACTTCCTGAGCACGAATCCGGTGAGGAAGATCTGGATCAGCACCGAGGCCACGTTGAGGGCGGCGAAGAACTTTCCGAAGAACTGGGTCTTGGCGTCCTCTCCCTGGATGAACTGCTCGACGGCGCTGTTGAACTGCCAGTCGATGAGGGTGCCAACCACGATCGTGAAGCCGAGGATGAAGGCAATCGTGCGCAGATGGCCGGAGGTCCGCAGCAACCGGAGGGCGTCTCCCGATACGTCATCGAGCAGGCGTCCGCTGGCGGACCGCTCTCCGCCACTCATGTGAGGCTTCAGCAGGATAACGAGCGCGGCACACAGGACGAGGATGCCTGCCGCGACCAGCATCAGGTTCTCTGTCCCGACCACTTCTGCGGCCAAGCCTGCGATGGAGCTACCGGCGATCCCTCCGAGGATCAGTCCGACGCCGATGATCCCGAACAGCCTCTTCGCCTGCCGGGTCGTGAAGAGGAGGTTGCCGACCAGGTAGAACTGGCTCACGATCAGCAGTGGATACAGCTTGCCCCAGATGTAGAAGGTGCCCGAGCTCCAGATGGAGTCGCCCTCCCGCAGCCACAGCCGGAAGAGGAGGATGCACGCCCCGAGGAAGGCGAACGTGCCGAGCAGGAGCGCGATCTCGCGCACCCGGTCCACGTACCTCGAGTAGACCACCATCACGACGGTCACGACGATCGCGGTGAGGATGTAGATGTACGGCAGGTTGTCCGCGCCCACCCGGTCGAGGAACACCGAGTTCCGGATCGGCTTGAGGATGTAATACGACGTCATCGCGAGGAAGCCGTAAGCGAACATCAGGCTTACCGGCGCGACTTCCCCGCTCCGAACGTCGGTTATCGAGCGGAACCACCCGCGGATCGTTCTAGCCATCCTGCCCCATATGAACCGTTGGCAGGGCGCCGGAGATCCCCACCGGCGACCTCCGGCGCCCTGCCGCTGTTACGGGCCCGAGCCGCTGCCGCAGGTCTGCGCCGCGGTTGCGGGCTCGAGACTCAACTCTCGATGAGTGCCTCCACTGCGAGTCGGTTGTCCTCGAACGTGTTGTAGAAGTGCGGCGAGAGACGCACCCGATCCTTCCGGAAGTCGATGATGATCCCGAGCTCGGCGAGCCGCCGAACGGCGCCGGCCGCGTCCGGGTGATCGGCCAGAACGACGGCGGATCGCCGTGTGGCCTCGGGCGCGACGTGAGGGCGCAGGCCGGCTTCCGCGAGACGCTCGACCAGATCCTCCGTCAGCTCCCGGTTCCGCTCGCGGATCCGCTCGATCCCCACCTCCTCGACGATCTCGAGGCCGCCGGCCGCCGTGAAAGCGGCGCCCACCGCCGGCGTTCCCATCTCGAACCGCCGCGCATCGGGGTGTGGGCGGGCCGCCCGGAGGTCGAAGCCGAACTGGTCTTCTACGCCGAACCAGCTCAGTGTCGTGGGCTCCATCTCCAGCTCGGGGCGCACATAGAGGAAGGCCATCCCCGGTCCGCCACACAACCACTTGAGCGAGCCGGAGACGAGGAAATCCACGTCCCAGGCCTTGACGTCGATGGGCACCTGGCCGCTCGCCTGATACGCATCGAGCAGGAAGTAGGCGCCTTGCCGGTGTGCGATGCGGGCCAGGGCGGCGGCGTCCTGAATGGCACCGGACGAGAAGAAGACGTGGGACGTCGCCAGCAGGGCCGTCCTTTCGTCGACGACGGCCTCGATCCGTTCGATCGGAATCTCGATCCCGTCGGGGCTCTCGACCATGATGACCTCGAGGCCGGTCCGCTCGCGGGAGAGGAACTGGTAGGCGAGGGTAGGGAAATCCAGCTCCGTCAGGACCACGCGGTTGCGATCCCGGAAGTCGAGGGCGCCGGCCACGGCGGCGAGCCCTGCCGAGACGCTGGGAAGGAGGGCGATCTCGTCGGGCGATGCCCCCACCGTCCGTCCGAAGGCGGCTCGCACGTCTTCGAGCTTCCTCATCCACAGCTCATACCAGGCGCTCGCCCCCAGGTCGTTCCACTGGTCTTCGAACTGATGGCGGTATGCGACGGCGCGGCGCGAGAGCGCTCCGAGCGAGTTCGAGTTCAGGTAGACCTTGCGCTCGAGGATGGGAAACTCGCCGCGGTAGCGGCCCGGGAGGCCGTCGGGTGGCCGGTTCATGCTGGCGCCAGCGGGCTCACGGATCCCATCGTTGGGCGAACCGTAGGGAAAGGGCATCTTGGAACACGACGACAATCTCGGCTACATGCTGGACCCGGAGCAAGCGGTGAAGCTCGAGCGGCTCGATCGCGAGCACCCCACGGCTGGGGGTGAGCCCGAGTGTCCCGTCTGCTCCACCCGCATGGTGCGGCACGTCGAGAAGCACGTGGCGCCGCGCTCGGGGGGCAGCCCGTTCCGGATTCGCCTCGTGTGCCCATCGAAGGAGTGCGGCCGCTGGACCACGTACAACTGGTGACGCGGTTCCGCCCATGAAGGAACTCCGGTCGCGACCGCCGCACGTCGCGGGAGCCGTGCCGGGCGCTCGATCCGCCGCCCTCGCCGCTCGGCTCTCCGCGGTCGAGTCACGCAACGTCACGTACCTCTCGCCGGATTTTCCCGTCTTCTGGGAGCGTGGGCTCGGCAGCAACGTCTGGGACGTGGACGGGAACCGCTATGTGGACCTCACGGCGGCGTTCGGCGTCGTCTCGGCCGGACACTCTCACCCTGCGATCATCGAAGCGATCGGGACGCAGGTCGCGACGCTGGCCCACGGAATGGGAGACGTCCATCCGCCGGCGGCGAAGGTGGAGCTTCTCGAGCGACTCGTGGCGATCGCCTCGCCGGGCGCGCGGGCCGTCCTTGCCACCTCCGGATCGGCCGCGGTCGAGATCGCGCTCAAGACGGCGACCCTCTACACCGGCCGGCCCGGATTTCTCGCGTTCTCCGGCGCCTACCACGGCCTGACGTACGGCGCGCTGGCCGTCACCGACCGCGAGCTGTTTCGGCGGCCGTTCGAGGCGCAGCTGAACCCGTACGTCCTCCGTGCCGCCTACCCGAAGCCGCCCCGTGCTGTGGCGGAGGCCGAGGAAGCCGCGCTGTCGTCCGAGGCTCTGTGCGGCGTCGCGGTCCTCCTGGACGGCCCGGGCGGTGATCGAGTGGGGGCGATCATCGTGGAGCCCGCGCAGGGGCGGGGCGGTCAGATCTTCCCTCCGAGCGGGTTCGTAGCGGGGCTGGCCGATCTGTGCCGGGAGCGGGGCCTCCTGCTCATCGCCGATGAGATCTTCACCGGGTTCGGTCGCACCGGATGGCCGCTGGCGTGCGACGCTGAGAACGTGATCCCCGATCTCGTTTGCGTCGGCAAGGGAATGTCGGGGGGAATGCCGATCTCGGCGTGCATAGGATCGTCCGAGGCGATGGCTGCCTGGCCCGAGTCCGCCGGCGAGGCGGTCCACACGAGCACGTTCCTCGGTCATCCAGCAGCGTGCGCGGCCGCGCTGGCGACCCTCCAGGTCATCGACGAATCGGACCTGGCGGCCCGCTCTGGGGTCGAGGGCACGCGATGGCTGGAGGCGCTGCGTGAGATGACGCTCCGGCACCCGATCGTCCGCGAGGTGAGGGGGCGCGGCCTGATGATTGGGATCGAGTTGCGGGATCCGGAGCTTCGTGTCCCGGGCCGTGTCCTCGTCGGGAGGGCGACCGTCGAGGCGATGCGGCGCGGCTGGATCCTTCTAGGGGCGGGGCCGGAAGGGGACGTGATCTCTCTCTCGCCCCCGCTTACGATCGAACGGGAGCTGCTCGAGCTTGCCGTTGCCGCGCTGGACGGGGTGCTGGGAGCGGTCGAGGCGTCCCTCGCGTAGCACCTTTCGGAGCAGCGCGTCTTTCTGACCCCGCAGAGGGCGTCTACATTAGGAGGTCGCAGAAGAACCCTGGTGGGTCGCGCGCGACAGTCGCTGTCGCGCCTGTTACCGTCTTGTGAGTTGAAGACAAGGAACGAGAAGGAGTCGATGCCCTGTGCGACCACGCTACGCGCGGTGCCCTCGACGACGAGTGACGCCGTATTCGGCCACAACCCCCATGCGCCCCGACAAGCGCTTAGGCGCTTGTTACCGTTACGGCGGCGTGGGGGCATCTCCGGCGTTGTCGCTCCTCCCCGATACGCACGGTATCGCGTCGTCGCGCCGCCTTGGATCTGTCGGGCCCCCGCCGCAGGTGGGTCCGGCGCTCGTAACGCGACCCGCCAGGGTTCTTCAGCGACCTCTTAGACCCTGCGGGACGATCTTGCGCGCGCGGATCGTTCTCACGGGCGATCATGACCCATCGGCGAAGGGGGTGGACGGTTGACCGCTGGGGAAGAGCCAAGGATCAGGGTGATCGGTACCCCCAACCCGAACGCGGCCAAGTTCGAGCTCGACCGGGCAATCTTTCACGAACAGGGAAAGTCTTACTTCGATCCGCCTCCTCCGGGAGACGATCCGCTGGCCGAGCGCCTCTATCAGGTGAAGGGGGTCTGCGCCCTGTTCATGGTGGACAACTTCGTCACGGTGACGAAGGAAGAGGACGTCGGCTGGCCGGAGATCATCGACGACATCCAGGCGGCGATTCTCGAGGAGCTCGCCCGCGCGAGCTGAGGGCGGCCGGAAGCCCTACGCCAGCGAGCCCTCCTCGCGCAGGGCGGCCGGAAGCCCCTCCCGAAACGACGGATATCGCAGCGTCACGGCCAGTTCCTCCCGAAGCCGCCGGTTGGAAACCCTTCGGCTTGCAAGCCTTCGGGTCACCCGGTCGGGGGAGTACACCCTCCGCGCCGCCTCCTCGGTGATCTCCGGCAGGTCGATGTCCAGGAGCCGGGCCGCGAGCCTGGCGAATTCCGAGGAGGGGTGCGGCTCATCATCGCACAGGTTGTACAGGCGGCCGTTCATCCCCCTCTGCCACACGGCGATGAGGGCTGTGACCAGGTCATCCACGTGGATCCGGCTGGACCAGCCCTCGTGTCCCGCGATCAGGTGGTAGCGGCCGCTCCGGATCCCGAGCGTTCGGCCCGGTCCATAGATGCCGCCGATCCTGCCGATGCGAGGCCGGCAGTCGTACCGCCAGCCGAGCTCGAGCAGCCGCCGCTCGCTGGCGAGCCGCGCCCGCGCACGATCGCTTTCGGGCCTCGGGAGCACGCTTTCGTCGATCGGGTCAGCGCCGCGGTCGCCGTATACGCCCGTGCTGCTCGCGTAGATGAAGCACTCGAGCGGTGCGCGGTGGAGGGCTCGGACAACCCGCGCCAGCCGGCCGGCATCCGGGTCCCGGTCGAGCGGTGCGGGCGGGATCAGGAAAAAGCACACATCCGGCGCTACCTCCTCCAGGGCGAGCGTCGAACGTGGGTCGTCTGCTTCGATCACGAGCGGCCGAGCGCCGGACGCTGCGATCTCCTCGGTTCGGCCGGGGTCGCGGGTCGTGCCGACCACCTCGTGGTTCTCGTCGACGAGACGGCGCGCCAGGCGGAGCCCCGTGTACCCGCAGCCGGCGACGAGCGCCCTCATCCCCCGCTGGCGGCCTCGTCAGCTTCCAGCAACGTCAGGAAGTTCTGGACGATGGAATAGGTGAGCCCCCACACCGTGTGTCCCGCGTACTCGATGGTCGGGAAGGTCATCTCGTCGCCGCTCCGGCGGAGCACCAGGGTGGACCGTCGGCCGGGCTCACGGAGCGCTGAGAGCGGCATCCAGAAGTGTCCCTCGATCTCGGCGTTCCGCCGGACGCCGGAAAGCTGGGCCCGCCAGGCCACGAAAGGAGTGATGGCGATTCGGGGTATGTGCCGGCTGACCGGTCGGAGCTCGTCCAGCTGGCCGACCACTTCCTCCCGTGCGAGCCCGAGGCCGGTTTCTTCACGCAGCTCGCGGAGGGCGGTTTCCAGCAGGTCGGCGTCGCCTGGCTCCTCCCGGCCGCCGGGCAGAGCCACATGCCCGGACCACGGGTCGCGCTCATCCGTCGCACGCACGATGAACAGGGCTTCTGCGTCCAAGGCCTCACCTCTCAGGGCGAGCACGACGGCCGCGCGCTTCCTGGCGTCGCCAGCCGCTTCGTCGCCGGCCGCTTCGGTGCCGGCCGCTTCCGCGGGGAGCGTTTCCTGGCGCGAGAGCCGCGCTGCCAGCGCACGAACGAAGGCCGGCCGCTCAGCTACCACTGTGCCTCCTGAGACTCTTCGAGCAGCGCGACGTAGCTCAGATACCGCCCCTCGCTCGCCTCTCCCGATCTCACGAGGCTCCGCACGGCACACTCGGGCTCCTCCAGGTGGCGGCAGTCGTTGAACCGGCACCCGCCGAGGGCGGGTCGAAACTCGGGGAAGGCGCCGGCCAGCTCGTCCGGCGACACCTTCCACAGGGCCAGATACTGAAGACCGGGCGTGTCGGCCACGTAACCGCCTCCGGGAAGCCGATAGAACGTCGAGCTGACCGTGGTATGCCTGCCGCGGCCGTGCCGCCGGCTCACCTCCCGCACCCTCAGCTCCTCGTCAGGGAGGAGCAGGTTGAGGAGGCTGGTTTTCCCTACGCCGGATGGTCCTGCGAGCACGGTCGCGTGGCCCGTCAGTTTCTCGCGAAGCTCGTCGATGCCCTCTTCGCGGTGAGCGCTCGTCCAGACCACCGGGTATCCGGCGTCGCTGTAAACGTCCAGGCTCGAGTCCCGTGGCGAAGCCGAGGCCGGCCCTTCGGCCAGATCCATCTTGTTGACGATGAGGAAGGCCGGGAGATCGTTCAGCTCGGCCAGTGCGAGGAAGCGGTCCAGAAGTCGCAGATCGGGAGCCGGCCGGGCGACGGAGAACACGGCGGCCAGCCGGTCCACGTTCGCCACGATCACCTGCTCCCTGGGGCCCGCCGCGGCTCGCCGGGAGAGCACCCTCGTGCGCGGCAGGAGCTTCGCGATGCGGCAGCCTCCGTCGGGGAGGCGCTCCACCAACACCCGGTCGCCCGTGGTTACGCGCCGATTGCCGAGCTTGAGGCGGCCGCGCAGGGCACACTCGAGGATCTCGTGGCCGAGGTCCACGTGGTAGATGCCGCCGGCGATCCGCAGCACGCGGCCCTCTCTCTGGGTCGGAGGCGAGGTGCTCGAGACGGTTCTACCGTGTGCTGCCCGGCTCGTGTCCGGCAGCGCGGTCACCGGAGGAACCTGATTCCCCGATCAGCTCCTGGAGGCAGTTGAAGCCCAGGAGCGCGCACTTGATCCGAACGGGGAACTTCGAGACACCCGAGAGGGCGCGGAGATCGCCGAGCTCCTTGTCACCCTCCAGCTCGCGCTCCCCGTGCAGCAGGCGTGTGAACTTCACCGAGAGCGCTTGCGCGTCGGCTACCTTCGTCCCCTCGAGCTTCCGCGTCATCATCGACACGGAAGCCAGGCTGATCGAGCAGCCTTTCCCTTGGAATCGGGCCTTCTCGATCACGTCCCCGCGAACGGTGAGTGACAGCTCGATCACATCCCCGCAGAGCGGATTGTTCATGGTGATCGTGTGCGTAGGGTCTTCCAGCGCTCCCTTGTTCCTCGGCCGGCGGTAGTGGTCCAGGATGACTTCCTGGAAGAGGCCGGAGAGGGCGTCCGGGATGGATCGGTCGATTGGCGCGCCGTACGGCGGGTTCCTGGGCTCGGTCACCTGTGGGGCTCGCGGTGTTTCAGGCGCTCTCGCCGAAGACCCTGGCCGAGAGGAGGATCCCGTCGCAGAGAGCGTCGATCTCCTCCCGTGTATTGTACAGGTACAGGCTGGCGCGCGCCGTAGCGTCCACTCCCAGATGCTTCATGAGAGGTTGGTTGCAATGATGCCCTGCCCGGATCGCAATGCCACGGTGGTCGAGGATCGTAGCGAGGTCATGAGGGTGAATGTCCTTGTACGTGAAGGAGATGACACCCGCTCGCCCCTCCCGCGGACCGTAGATTCGGAGGCCCTCGATCTCGTCCAGGCGGTCCAGTGCGTAGCGCGTCAGCTCCATCTCGTACGTGTGCAGGACGTCCAGGCCGAGGCGATCAAGATATCGGATGGCCTCTGCCAGACCGATGGCTCCCGCGATGTTCGGCGTCCCGGCCTCGAACTTGAGCGGCACGTCGGCCCAGGTAGATGCCTCCAGCGTGACCGACGAGATCATCTCGCCACCTCCCTGGTATGGCGGCATCTCATCCAGCAGTTCTCGTCGCGCCCACAGGACGCCGATGCCTGTCGGGCCGCACATCTTGTGGCCGCTGAACGCATAGAAGTCGCATCCGAGCTTGCCCATGTCCAGCTCGCGGTGGGGCGCCGCCTGGGCCCCGTCCACGAGGCAAAGCGCCCCGGCCTCGTGCGCCAGTCGCGCGATCTCCTGCACCGGGTTCACGACGCCCAGGGAGTTGGAGATGTGGGTTACCGCCACCAGCCTCGTTCGTCCGGAGAGGAGCCGCCCGTAGTCCTCCAGCACGAGCCGGCCCTCGGGCGATACATCGACGAAGCGGAGCGTGGCCCCCGTGCGCCGGGCTAGCAGCTGCCACGGAACGAGGTTGGAGTGGTGCTCCATCTTGGTGAGAACGATCTCATCGCCCGGCCCGATGTTGGCCGCTCCCCAGCTCCCGGCCACCAGG
>JAPULH010000187.1 GCA_027295155.1 Gemmatimonadota bacterium | reverse complement strand
GTGGGGCAGAGCCCGCATGCCACGCACTTTGACCGCCCATCCTCATGTACGGCCATCCGGTGCGTTCCCCGAAAGCGCGGCGCCAGCTCCCACTTCTCCTCCGGGTATTGCTGCGTCACCTTGTGGGGGTTCAACATGTGCTTGAGCGTGACTCCCATTCCCTTGAGGGCAGCCCGCACGTAGGAGCCCTTCCCCTCGGGCCGCGTCATGACCTTCACCTCTCCGGGCATGCTATCGACCTCCCTCCGGCGCAACCTCGCCGGTCCCCTCCGGGGCCGCCCCCTCGCCGGACACCACGGCGAGCGCGGCCGCCCTGGCTCGGCGTCTCGCCTCCATGTGCTCCCGGCGTGCCTCGCGCTCGGCCCGCTGGCCGGCACCCCGCAGCAGGCGGCCCCGGTCGAACCCGATGAAGAGCAAGCCCGCGAGCACCACGTTGATGCCGGTGAGCACTCCTGCATACGTCCACCCGTACTCCACTCCGGACCGGTCGAGGGTGTAGACGGCGAGAGCGATCACGAGGATGTAAATGGTCACAAACTCGAGGATGAACTTCCAGCCCAGGTCCATCAGCTGGTCGTATCGGAAACGCGGGAGCGTCCAGCGGATCCACATGAAAAGGCCGAGAACCAGACTGGCCTTTACGCTGAACGCCACGAGGGTGAGCAGCGTCTTCCACCAGCTCGGATCGCCCGCCAGCGTCCCATCCGACAGCACACGGATGTTGTCGCCCTGCCAGAACGGGATATCCCAGCCGCCCAGGAAGAAGACGGTGATGAGGGCGGCCGTCGTCAGCAGGTGCGCGTACTCACCCAGGAAGAAGGCAGCGAACTTCATCGACGAGTACTCGGTGTGGTATCCCCCCACGAGCTCGGCCTCGGCCTCCGGGAGGTCGAACGGCAACCGGTTTGTCTCCGCGAGGCTCGTCACGACGACGAAGAAGGCACCCAGCAGGAGGGGGAGCAGGAGCCACGTGCCGAGCGTGGTGGAGTCGCCCGGATAGTGCTGCTGCAGCGTCACCATGGCGGGCAGACGGACGTCGCCCGCGAGCAGGATGATCGGCACGAGGCTAAGCGATAGACCCACCTCGTAGCTGATCATCTGAGCGCCGCCGCGCAGCCCGCCGAGGAAGGAGTACTTGCTGCCCGAGGACCAGCCGGCCATCACCACGCCGTATACGCCTAGCGAGGCGATGGCCAGAATATACAGGACGCCGATCGGGACGTCCGCCACGATCATCGGCACGAACCCCCAACGCGTCGGCAACGGCGAGGCGAAGGGGATGACCGCGAAGAGCACGGTTGCCGGGATCATCGCCAGGGCCGGCGCGAGGAGAAAGAAGGCGTGGTTGGCCGCCGCGGGCCAGGTCTCCTCCTTGAGCAGGTTCTTCAGCCCGTCGGCGACGGGCTGAAGAAGCCCGATGGGCCCCACCCGGTTCGGGCCGCTCCGATCCTGGACGAAAGCGGCGAGCCGTCGTTCCACGTACGTGGCGAGGGCGACGCACACCATCAGGAGCGTGAAGAAGATGATCGCCTTGAGTGCCGTGGCGAGTACGAAGGCTCCTCCGCCGATCTCTCTCATGCGCCCTCCGCGGGCGCTTGGGCGTGCGGCACCGCGGCTTCGGTCGATCCGAGGCGAGCGCCCTTGAGGCCGACAGACGCCCACTCGAGATCGGCCATCGCGGGCGTGGCCCTGACCATGACCTGGAACGCTTCGCTGGCGAGGGTGGGCGCGGCGACGCCACCGTCGCCGCCGTCCTCCAGCAGCGACACGAGCCGCGCGAGCACCAGCCAGGCGGGCCGCGCGAGGCCGGCGGGCTGCAGCGCCTGGTGGAACCGCTGTACGCGGCCCTCGAAGTTCGTGAAGGTACCCTCCATCTCCGCAAACGTCGTCACCGGAAGGATCGCGTGCGCGTTGCGGGCGGCGGGTGAGAGCCGGTTCCCCACGTAGAGAAAGAAGGATGCTTCCCTTCCCCACTCATCGGGCAGCTCGCCCAGTGGATCCTCCAGCACCGCGACCGCGTCGCCTCCGGGATCGCTGTGGGCGCCCCCGTCGAACCGCTCGAACCCGTGCAGCTCGGCACCGCTGGCGTTCGGCGCCCGGTCGGCCCGCAGCTGCAGCTTGGGGAAGCCCGGGAGGATGGCCTCCTCGCCTTGCTCCACCCGGAAGGTGCCGCCGGCAATGCCGATCCGGTCCAGTAGCGTGCGGAAATAGAAGAGGCTCTCGTTGGCCGCGTGGGGCGACACGATAGCCATCCCGCGCGACACCTCCCGCAGCCGCTCGGCCACCCACGTCAGCGCCTCGCCCCATCCGGTGGGCACGAGCTTGCCGTCGCGCCGGAGCAGGGGCGCCTCCGGGCGAAGCCCGCGGTTGGACATGATGAGGTGCTTTCGGCCATGGTCGCACATCCAGTAGGAGTTGACCTCCGAATTGTGACGGGGCTTCAACCGGACGATCTGGTTCTCCACGGTGTCGATCGTGACGTTGCACCCCGTGGAACAGCTCGGGCACACGCTGGCCGTTTGGTCCAGGTCCCAGAAACGGGCCTTGAACAGGAAGTCCTCGTGGACCAGCGCGCCGACCGGACACACGTCCACGATGTTGCCCCGGAACGGGTTGTCCAGAACCGCTCCTGGGAAGGTGTCGATGTAGGCCCGGTACCCCCGCTGTGCGACGATCAGGGCGTCGTCCTCCGCGACTTCCCGCATGAAGCGGACACACCTGGTGCATATGATGCACCGGTCGGCGAAGTAGAGAATGTCTTCAGCGATACGATCCCGCCCCATCACCAGTTTCTCTTCGTTGAGGCGGCTCGCCAGCTGGCGCGTCTCAAACGCATAGTCCTGGAGCATGCACTGCCCGGCCGCATCGCAGATCGGGCAGTCGAGCGGGTGGTTGACCAGCAGGAGCTCGATCACCGAGCGACGCGCCGACCGGGCTTCCTCGCTCGCCGTGTGGACCACCATGCCCTCCTGAACGCTGATATTGCACGAGGGCTGCAGCTTGGGTTGCCCCTCGATTTCCACGAGACACACGCGGCACTGAGCGGGCCGCGACGGGATACCCGGGTGATAGCAGTAGCGCGGCACGAGCACCCCCACCGCCTCTGCGGCCTCGATGACGCTCGTGTTCGACGGAACTGAGATCTCGGTTCCGTCGATCCTCAGGCTGACCAGCTCGGCGGTCTTCACGTTGCCGTACACGCGTCTTGCTGAATGTGGCTCTCGTACTCGTCGCGGAACTTGTCCAGCGAGGAACGGAGCGGAAAGACGACGCTGTCGGCAAGCACGCAGATCGTGCGGCCGGTCAGCTGCTCACAGAGGTCGTACAACGTGTCGATGTCCTTCATCTCGCCGTCGCCGTCCTCTATCCGGCGGAGGATCTTGGCGATCCACTCCGTGCCCTCGCGGCACTGCACGCACTGTCCGCACGACTCGTGGGCGTAGAACTGAGCGATCCGCCGCATCGCGGAGAGCAGGCACGTGCTCTCATCCATCACGATCGGTGAGGCCGTGCCGAGCGAGCTGCCGGCTGCCTGCATCCCCTCGTACGTCGTCTCGCAATCCAGCTCGTCAGCGGTGAGAAAAGGCGTCGAGGAACCGCCCGGGATCACCGCTCGCACCCTCTTTCCGTCCGGCGCACCCCCGCACACGTCGTAGATGATCTCGCTGAGTGGCACGCCGAGCTCGAGCTCGTAGTTGCCGGGTTTGACCAGGTGACCGGAGCAGCACCACAGCTTCGTCCCCGGGCTCTCGTCGCTGCCCCACTGCCGGTACCAGGCCGACCCGTTGGCCACGATCCCGGGCACGCTGGCGAGCGTCTCCACGTTGTTGACGGTGGTTGGAGCTCCGAAGATGCCGCGTGCGGCCGGGAACGGCGGCTTCATCCACGGCTCCGCCCGCCCTCCCATCAGGGAGGACATGAGCCCCGTCTCCTCGCCGGCGATATAGGCCCCGGCCCCGAGGTGGACGGTGATGTCGCAGCTCCACCCGCTCCCCAGCACGCTCCTCCCGATGTAGCCCGCCTCGTACGCCTCGACGACCGCCTGATTGAGGACTCGAACGACCGGGAAGAACTCGCCGCGGACGTAGATGTAGACATGCCCGGCGCGGATGGCTCGGGCGGCGATCAGGCAGCCTTCGATCATCAGGTGGGGCGTCCATCGCATGATCTCGCGGTCCTTGAACGCGCCGGGCTCGCTCTCATCCGCGTTGCAGCACAGATAGTGCGCCCGGCCGTTCTCCTTCGGCATGAAGCCCCACTTCATTCCCGTCGGGAAGCCGGCCCCGCCTCGCCCGCGCAGCCCGGATTCCTTCACGATCTCCGTGATCTCGTCGGGCTCCATTTCGAGCGCCGTTCCGAGCGCCTCGTATCCTCCGCGCTCGAGCCACCCGCTGAGCGTGCGCGCTTCCGGCTCGCCCATGTGGCGGGAGAGCACTGTCGTCGTCTCGCGATCGTCTCGGTACGGGTAGGCCACGCTCCCTCAGCTCCCGTTCCCGTCCAGGCCCGCCAGGATCTGCGATACCCGTTCCGGCGTCACGTTCTCGTGGTACTCGTCGTTGATCTGGACAGCTGTCGCGAAACCGCACGCACCGAGACACTCGGCCTCGATGACCGTGTAACGACCGTCCTCCGAGGTTTCGCCGGGACGTGTGCCCGTCTCCTCGAGAAAGCGCTTCAGGACGCGCTGAGCGCCGTTCAGGTGGCATGAGATGTTGGTGCATACCTGGATGAAGTGCCGCCCGATCGGGTGCTTGTTGTACATGGTGTAGAAGGACGCCACCGACCAGACGTAGGCGGGTGTGAGATCGAGCCTCTCGGCGATGCTCTCCATGTCCTGCTTCGACACCCATCCATGCAGCTCGTTGGCGTAGCCGAGGAGAGGAAGCAGAGCCGCCTGCTTGGTCGGATAGCGACTGAGAACCGCCTGCAGCCGCTCCTGGCCCTCAGCGCTCTCGAAGAGGGGTGCCTCGGGGTCGCGCTCGGCTAGCTGGAACGGCTGCGCGCCAGCCACGGAGGGATGGATGCGCCGGCTCATCGGTCGATCTCACCCAGCACGATGTCCAGGCTGGCATTCACCGCGAGAACGTCCGCCAGGAGGCCGCCCTCCACCAGCAGCGGGAGGACCGCGAGGCTGATGAAGGACGGTCCCCGGAAGCGGCAGCGGACCGGCTTCGTCCCGCCGTCGGACACGAGTCCGAACCCGAGCTCTCCCTTGGAGCTCTCGATCGAGTACCACACCTCGCCGGGCGGGACGGTGAGCCCTTCCATGACAAGCTTGAAGTGAGCGATCATCGCGTCGATCGACCCCATCGCCTCGCTCTTCGGCGGCAGAATGATCGACGGGTCGTCGATGTTGATCGGGCCATCCGGCAGCATGGCGAGCACCTGCTGCAGAATCCGGATGCTCTGCCGCATCTCCTCGAATCGCACCAGGAACCGGTCGTAGCTATCACCGTGCTCCCCGACGGGGACGTCGAACTCGTACTCCTCGTAGCCGAGATACGGCCGGGCCTTCCGCACGTCGTACGGGACACCGCTGGCCCGGAGGTTGGGGCCGGTGAGCCCGAAGCTCACCGCGTCCTCGGCGCTGATCACTCCGATGTCTTGCTGCCGGGCGATCCAGATCGCGTTCCGAGTGAGCAGGCGGTCCACCTCGTAGAGCGTGTGCGGGAACGTTTCGACGAAGTACCGGACGGCCTCTACCCAACCCGCTGGCAGATCCGCCAGCATGCCGCCCACTCGCGTGACCGAGGTCGTCAGGCGCGCGCCGCAGTACGCCTCGTGCAGGTTGTAGATGCGCTCGCGCTCCTCGAACGTGTAGAGGAAGACCGAGAAGGCTCCGAGGTCGATGGCGGTGGTTCCGAGCCACAGCAGGTGGCCCAGGATGCGGTTCAGCTCGCTGAGAAGCACCCGGACGACTCGGCAGCGTGGGGTGATCTCGATTCCCAGCAGGCTTTCTACGGCCAGCGCGTAGCCGATGTTGTAGAGCATTGGCGAGAGGTAGTCCATCCGATCCGTGTACGGGACGATCTGGTTCCATTCCCGGTACTCGCACGTCTTCTCGAAGCCCGTGTGCAGGTAGCCGATGTGTGGAATGCAGCGGATGATCCTCTCGCCGTCCAACTCCAGGACCAGCCGCAGAACGCCGTGCGTGGCGGGGTGTTGTGGGCCGAGGTTGAGGAGCATCCGCTCCCCCTCCAGGTGATCGACCCGCCCGGCCACCTGTTTGGGCTGCCGGTCCGGCGGGACGTTGCGGAACTCGAGGCCCGGGAGGACGCCTGCCATCTCCAGCTCTTCCCGCGCGTACAGATCTTCCAGATCCCGCGAGAGCGCACGGCGCGTCTGCTCGGCTCGGCTGAACCGGCCCCGCAGCGGGAAGTCCTTCCTCAGCGGGAAGCCCTCCTCGTAGTTCTGGGGCATGAGGATGCGCCGGAGGTCGGGGTGCCCACGAAAGGTCACTCCGAACATGTCGTACGCCTCCCGCTCCATCCAGTCGGCCGAATCCCACAAGGGCGTGACGCTGGCGATCTCCAGCTCGTCCAGCGGAAGCTCGACCTCCAGGCGAAGCTGCCGTCCGTGATGCATCGACCAGAGCTGGTACCACAGGCGGAGTGGGCTCCCGCCTCCCATGTCCACGGCCGTCAGGTCGGCGAGGAAGTCGTATGCCTGCTCGGCGTCCTCCTTCAGATAGCGCAGGATGTCGAGAGCCCGTTTCGGATCGACGCTCACGACGGGAACGCCGATCGCGTCCGATCCAACAGCGCGCACAGCGTCGCCGAATGCGGCATGTAGAGCGCCGACCGACGGATCGCCCTCGGGGCCTCCGCTTCTCTGCCGTGCTCCGATGACGAGCTGCGGTGAGGCGCCCCCGCTGACCGCTTCTGTCATTCTCGGGGTGTCAGGAGTGTTCGAGGAGACGTTCAAGACGATCGGCCGGTCTCGCTACGGCGGACGTGCCGGCCAGCCCGCTGCCTCGGTTCTGTTTGGTAGAGTTGCCGAAGGGTTGGGCGACGAGCTCGATCACCTCCGGCGGAAGGTTCGGTCGACCGACGGCATCCGATGACTCGGCCCGGGGCGTCGGGTTGCTGAGCGTCTCTCCCTTGATCTTCTCCTGGATCATCATGAGCCCGTAAATGAGCCCTTCGGGCCGTGGAGGGCAGCCGGGCACGTAGACGTCGACCGGAATGATCGTGTCGATCCCCTGGACGATCGTGTAGTTGTCGAACATGCCGCCCGAGCTCGCGCACGCCCCCATCGAGATGCACCATTTCGGCTGGGGCATCTGATCCCAGATCTTCCGAAGCACGGGGGCCAGCTTGTAGCTGACCCGACCCGCCACGATCATGAGATCCGCCTGGCGCGGACTGAACGACATGCGCTCCATGCCGAAGCGTGCGATGTCGTACTTTGAAGCTGCCGAGGCCATCATCTCGATCGCGCAGCACGCGGTCCCGAACGGCATCGGCCACAGCGAGTTGCGGCGCGCCCAGTTGACTACGTAGTCCACCTTCGTGGTGAGCCAGTTCCTCGGCACTCCGGTGTCGAGCCGCTCGCTGCCGGCGATCGGGAGCGACGTTTGCGACTCAGGCATATCGAGCTGCTCTCGTCGCGCTCAGTCCCACTCGAGGGCCCCTTTCTTCCAGGCGTAGGTGAGGCCGACGCCGAGCACGCCGAGGAACATCACCATGGCAAGGAATCCGCTGAGGGGGAGGCTTCGGAACACGACCGCCCAGGGGAGGAGGAAGATCGCCTCGATGTCGAAGACGATGAACAACATCGCGACGATGTAGAAGCTGACCGAAATGCGTTGCCGCGTACCGCCGAGCGGCGGCATCCCCGACTCGTACGCGCCGCTCTTGGCGGCGGTCGAGCGCGTCGACCCCACCAGATGGGTGAGCCCTACTATGACCACGGCGTTGAGGATGCCCACAACGCCGAGAAACACGATCCCGAGATAGGAGTCCGTCATGCGGCCGCGGTCGGGGGAAGCGAGCCCTTGTGAAAACCTTCACTTGACAGCGGCGATAATAGCCGACCTCGGATGGGGCCGTCAAGCAAGGCCGAAGCCCCTTCGCGGGCCCTCGCTCGACCCCCCGAAAACACCCCCTCTGCTGCTCGTCAGCCCGATCACCCCGTGCACGGCGCGCCCCTCCCTGCTCTCGGCCCCGGGCCGGCGGCGCTCCCGCATCGTGGCCCACGCGCTCTCGCGCTTTCGCAAACCGAGCGCCCGATATATCCTCGAGTGCCGGGGCCTCGCTCGGCTCCCCTCGCGGGACCGAAGCTCATCGAGCGGTGCGCGGCGCCATACGTCCGACGGAGGGTTTGTGGGGTCATGAGCATCAAGAGCGATCGCTGGATCCGTGAGATGGCTAGAGGGCACAGAATGATCGAGCCGTTCGAGGAGAAGCAGGTCCGGGAGGGCGTCATCTCCTTCGGCTTGAGCAGCTACGGCTACGACATGCGCGTCGCGAATGAGTTCCGGATCTTCCATAACGCCCTCGCCCCGGTTGTGGACCCGAAGGCGTTCGACGATCGGTCCTTCGTGGAGTACGAGGGTGATATCTGCCTCATCCCGCCGAACTCCTTCGTCCTTGCGAGCTCCGTGGAGTATTTCCGGATTCCACGGAACGTCCTGACCCTCTGTGTCGGGAAGAGCACGTACGCCCGGTGCGGCATCATCACAAACGTCACGCCCTTCGAGCCGGAGTGGGAGGGTTACGTTACGCTCGAGATCAGCAACACGACTCCCCTCCCGGCCCGGATATACGCGAACGAGGGGATCGCACAGGTCCTCTTCTTCGAGTCGGACGAGGTCTGCGAGGTGAGCTACCGGGACAAGAAGGGAAAGTACCAGGGCCAGATCGGCGTCACGCCGCCCCGGCTCTGAACGGGATGCGGGCGCTGCCGGTGCGTCGGGCTCTCGTGCGGCGACTCGGGAGCTCCCCCACCGATGGCCTCGGCGATGCTTTGACAGTACCGGCCGTGACGAATAGCCTTCGACCCGACGAGGCGGCCTTGGACCCCAATGAGGCACTAGCCAACCCCGTAGAGCGCCAGCAAGGGAGCATTTGCGTATGGCTCAGACCGAGCCGCTTGAGCGTAGAACGTTCGGCCAAACCCGGCGCCGGGACACCTGGTGGGTACAGCCGCTCGCCATCTTCCTCGGGTTCTCCGCCTTCCTGATCTACTCCAACTGGGCTGCGTTCCAGGGGAACCACTACACGGCGGGTCCCTATCTCTCGCCTTTCTACTCGCCCGAACTTTTCGGCGACTCGCACCACAGCCTATTCGGGCCGAAGCCTGGGTGGTGGCCGATCTGGCTGCCGTTCTCCCCCGCCTTTCTCATCCTCTGGGTGCCGGCGGGCTTTCGCCTGACCTGCTACTACTACCGAGGTGCCTACTACAAGGCGTTCTGGGCGGATCCGCCCGCCTGCACGGTGGGGGAGCCGCGCAAGCGCTATCTGGGGGAGCACTCGTTTCCGCTCATCCTCCAGAACGTCCACCGCTACTTCCTCTACCTGGCCCTCGCGTTCATCGTGGTCCTCTCGTACGACGTTTGGCGGGCTCTCTGGTTCGCCGACCCGGCCACTGGTCAGGAGTCGTTCGGGCTGGGCGTCGGCACGCTCGTTCTCGCGATCAACGTCTTCCTGCTGGGCGGCTACACCCTCGGCTGCCACTCGCTGAGACACATGATCGGTGGCTTCAAGGACCAGCTCTCGGGCTCACCCGTGCGCTTCGCCAGCTACCGTTGCGTGAGCTGCTTGAATCGGCGCCACATGGGCTGGGCCTGGTTCAGCCTCTTCTGGGTCGGGTTTGCCGACTTGTACGTGCGCCTCGTCTCGATGGGCGTCTGGATCGACCTGAGGATCCTCTGATGAGCCCGCTCCCATGACTCGCCTTCCTGTGCACGAGTACGACGTGCTGGTGATCGGGGCGGGCGGCGCGGGGCTGCGGGCGGCGATCGAGGCGTCGACCGAAGGCGCCTCCGTCGGTTTGGTCTGCAAGTCGCTGCTCGGCAAGGCCCACACGGTGATGGCGGAAGGAGGCATCGCGGCGGCGCTGGCGAACGTGGACGACCGGGACAACTGGAGAGTCCACTTCGCGGACACAATGCGGGGCGGCCAGTACATGAACCACTCGATGATGGTGGAATACCATGCCCGCGAGGCCCCGGAGCGGGTGAGGGAGCTCGAGGCGTGGGGCGCGCTGTTCGACCGAACGGACGAAGGAGCGATGCTGCAGCGCAACTTCGGAGGCCATCAGTACCCCC
Source organism: Gemmatimonadota bacterium (assembly GCA_027295155.1). Lineage (GTDB taxonomy): Bacteria > Gemmatimonadota > Gemmatimonadetes > Palauibacterales > Palauibacteraceae. Next base: position 1,228 of record JAPULH010000187.1, on the reverse strand, counting down.
GGCTGGCTCACGTCGGCGACCGGACCGGGCTGGAGATGATCCGGACTCTGCAGGATCACGGAATCCACCAGGGGATGAGCGTGCACATGGAGTGCACCGTAACCCGGCTGCTGAAGGACGGGGATCGGGTGATCGGCGCCTTCGGCTATGAACGTGAGACTGGCCGCTTCCTCGTCTTCCGGACAAAGGCCGTGGTTCTGGCCACGGGCGGGATCGGCCGAGCCTACCGCATCACCAGCAACAGCTGGGAGTACACGGGCGACGGCCACGAGCTCGCCTACGAAGCCGGCGCGGAGCTGATTGACATGGAGTTCGTCCAGTTCCATCCCACCGGCATGGTCTGGCCCCTCAGCGTGCGGGGGATCCTGGTCACCGAGGGGGTGCGCGGCGAAGGAGGAGTCCTGCTGAACAGCGAGGGACATCGCTTCATGTTCGACGACATCCCGGAGCTCTATCGGGATCAGACGGCCAAGACCCCGGAGGAGGGCTGGCGTTACACGCAGGGCGACCGCGACGCTCACCGGCCGCCCGAGCTCTTAACGCGAGACCACGTGGCCCGAAAGATCGTAGACGAGGTCAAGGCAGGCCGCGGCAGCCCCCACGGCGGCGTCTTCCTGGACATCTCCTGGATCAGAGAGAAGCTGCCGGACGCCGAGGCGCGCATCAAGCGAAAGCTTCCGAGCATGTACCATCAGTTCAAGGAGCTGGCGGATATCGACATCACCAAGGAGTCGATGGAGGTGGGGCCCACGACGCACTACGTGATGGGAGGTGTGCGGGTCGACTCGGCCACCCAGATGTCGTTGTCGGTGCCGGGCCTTTTCGCGGCGGGCGAATGCGGTGGAGGGCTGCACGGCGCGAACCGCCTCGGCGGCAACTCGCTCTCCGATCTGCTCGTCTTCGGAAAGCGCGCGGGCGAGTACGCGGCGGCGTTCGCCCGTGAGCAAGACCACGGCGAGATCGCGGAAAGCCAGGTGGCGGATGCCGAGCGTGAGGCAATCGCGCCGCTCGAGCGGGCGGAGGGCGAATCGCCTTACGCCATCCAATCGGAACTCGAGGAGTCGATGCAGGAGCTGGTGGGCATCGTGCGCTCCGAGGAGGACATGGAGCGAGGGCTCGAGAAGGTGATGGAGCTGAAGGAGCGCGCCGCGCGGGTCTCGGCGCCGGGGAACCGGCGGTACAACCCCGGCTGGCACACCGCTCTCGACCTCTCCAGCCTGCTTTTCGT
>JAPULH010000186.1 GCA_027295155.1 Gemmatimonadota bacterium | reverse complement strand
GCGCCCGACGGAACGTCCGGATCACCCGGAACGTCTGGATCACCCGGCACGCCTGGATCACCCGGCACGCCTGGATCACCCGGCGCGCTCTATTGGGATCCGAGGCTCTTCTGGGCGACCGGGCTCGTGCTGGATCTCCGGACGACGAACCGGGAGGGGCTGGGCGCCTTCGCCCGCGTACTGCCCGGAGTCGCACTGGTCGATGAGCGGTCTCCCGACACGGATGACTTCGTCCCGCAGCTCGGACTCGAAGGAGGGCTTACCTACCGGCTCGGCCGGACGGCCCTCTTCCTGAACCTCTCGTACGCGCGCGGGCGAGAAGGGGGCTACAGCTCCTTCGGCCTCGATCTGGGCGCGTCGATCAGGCCGTAGGGGCCAGGAGGAGACCCGTGGCAGCTACCAGGCGACTTCTGACTTCGCTGACGCTCGTCACCATCATGGTGGGGGCCACGGTGCTGTTCATCTTCTGGGCGATGCACTCGCCGAGCCAGGTGCAGGCCTTTCTCGTCCGGCTCGTCCTCATCAGCCTGATCATCTTCCTGGCGATCCTGTTCATCCGATACTTCGCACTCCTCTGGTTCGCATACTTGCAGCACGCCGAGCGAAACGTCGCGTCGCGCGAGCCGGAGGGCGAACTGCCGCCCGTTTCGATCCTGATCCCGGCCTACAACGAGGCCGAGGTGATCGGGCACGCGATCGAGAGCCTCCTCCAGCTCGACTATCCCACGTACGAGGTGATCGTGGTGGACGACGGCTCCACCGACGACACGCTCGAGGTGGCGAGGCGCTGGGAAGGGAAGGCGTCGGGCGTCGAGGTGCGGGTGCTCACCAAGCGGAACGGAGGAAAGGCGAGCGCGCTGAACGCGGGAATCGCTCGGTCCAAGTACCCCTTCGTGATGTGCATGGATGCGGATTCCTGGGTGGATCCGGGCTCCCTGAAGGCGGCGATGCCGCATTTCCGCGACGCGTCGGTAGGCGCGGTGGCCGGCAACGTGAAGGTGGCCAATCGCGAGAACCTGCTGACACGGCTTCAGGCTCTCGAGTACATCGAGGGACTCAACATGCCGCGACGCGCCCAGGGCTTCATCGCGGCGGTCAACATCGTCCCCGGGCCGGTCGGAGTGTTCCGCCGGGAGGCGCTGGAGGAGGTCGGAGGGTACGACACGGACACGTTCGCGGAAGACGCCGATCTGACGCTCCAGCTGATCACCTCGGGGTGGAAGATCATCTACGAAGACCAGGCGATCACGTGGACGCAGGCTCCGACGCGCGCCCTGGACCTGATCCAGCAGCGCTACCGCTGGACTCGGGGCATCCTGCAGGCCCTGAAGAAGCGAAAGGGCGTTTACTGGCACCCGTTCCCCGACTTCCCGCTCTGGCTCTCCGCGGTGGAGATGGGGTTCGAGGCGATCGTTTGGCCGATCCTGAACGTGTACGCGCACCTCTTCTTCGCGATCGTCGCCCTACTGTTCGGGGCGGGAGAGCTGCTGCTCTACTGGTGGATCCTGCTCACGTTGCTGGATCTCGTGATGGCGCTGGTGACCGTCTCGATGGAAGAAGAGTCGCTAAGCCTCGTTCCGTATGCCATCATCTACCGGTTCTTCTTCATCCTCTTCCTGGACATCACGAAGATGTTCGCGACGGTGGAAGAGGTGCTGAACCTGGGCATGGAGTGGGACAAGTTGCGGCGGGTTTCGTATGCAGGTGCCGCCGGGGGACAGACCTAAAAGGCCAAGCGAAGTTGAGCGAGAGTCGCCTGAGCTCCGGGAGCGAGTGACATGAACGTGGTCGACCTGCTTGTGACGATCATCGTCGTGACGATCCTCGTGACGATCGCCCTCGGCGTCGTTACGTATATCGCCTACAAGCTCCGCCTGGCGCGGCGCCCGGTCGCCGAGGACGAGGAGGCGTCGGCACCCCACTTCTTCCAGGCGCACGATCCGCCTGCGGCGGAGGCGCCGCCCGATCCGCCCGTGGAAGAGGACGATCCGACGCGGCCTTCTCGGGGGGAAGCGGACGGTGCGACCTGAACGGGAGCCCGTTCCGAGGGCGCGAACCGCCGTTCACTGGCTGAGCGGCATCCTCCTTCTGGGCGTGCTCGCGGGTGGAGTGGTGGCCGCGGGGGTCCTGCTCTGGCAGAACCTGGACATCCGCCAGCTCGTCCGAGCGCCCGCAGCGGCCGAGCCCCGGCCTCTTCCGTCGGCCCTTCCGCCGGCCGTTCCGGTGCATCCGCCGGAGCCGTTCGGCGTGGCCGTCCTCTACTCGGAAGCCAGCGCCGGCTTCTTTCCCGATTCCGCCTACTATCCCGGGTTGGTCGAGCGCTGGGAAGCGCTCGTGGCAGAGCTGGGAGGCACGTCCAGGCGGGTGGGCGGCGTCGAGGGCATAGACGGACTGAAGCCCGGTGAGGCGTTGCTGGCCCCGGCAGCGATCTGTTTGAGCGAGGCGGAAGTCCGGGCGCTCGAGCGGCACCTGGAGCGGGACGGCGGGCTCCTCCTCACGTGGGCCGTGGGAGCACGGGACGGCAGCTGCGACTGGATCGGCTGGCGACGCGTGCAGGAGCTGACGGGCGCGCTCGACGTGCGGGAGCTGGAAGCGCGGGAGGGCCTGTACCTCACCGTCGCAGCCGGGCTTCCGCTGTCGCCCGGTCTGGATCCGGCGACGCGCGTGGAGCTCCGCTCCGAGTCGCAGCTCGCCCTCACCACCTCGGGAGCTCGCGTCTTCTGGTCGGATTGGGCCCTCAATCCGGCGCCGGCCGCCGAGACTCAGGACGTCGACACCGCGGCCTGGACGGGCTGGCCCGAAGGCGGAGGCCGGCTCGCCTGGTTCGGCTTCCTGAGCGGGCAGGGCGCGCGGCCGGTGGATGAGGAGCGGATCGAGCGGCTGCAGAAGAACGCAATCCTCTGGGCGGCGGGCATCCCGTACGCCGAGATTGCGCCCTGGCCTGACGATGCTGGGGCAGCGGTCCTCTTCGCCGAGGATGTGGAGTCGGAGTTCGAGAACTCGAAGGCGATGGCGGATCTCGCCCGTGCCCGAGGCATGCCGGTCACCTTCTTCGTCGTCTCGCGGCTGGCGCTCGACTACCCGGAGCTCGCCGAGGAGCTGAAGAGGGCAGGCGAGATCGCGAGCCAGACGTCGGATCACGGCGTCGTCGCCGGCCTGCCGTACGATGAGCAGCGGGCGCGGTTGAAGCGAGGCTGGTCAGAGGTCAGAGGCTGGGCGGGGGTTTCGGCGTTTGGCCTGAGGCCGCCCGAGGAGCGTTTCGACGAGCACACCCTCGCGGCTTGGCGCTCGATCGGCGGCACGTACGTGGTTGCGCTCAACGACGCGCGCACGGGAAGCCCGGAGATCTTCGAGACGGCTGAGGGTCCGATCGTCCTGCTCCCGCGCGTGATCAAGGACGACTACAATGTCCTCGTCCAGGAAGGGGCCATCCGCTCGCGCCGACTGAGGGACGCCTATCTGGATGGACTCCGGAAGGTGCGAGCGCTCGGTGGGCTGGCCGTCGTCTCCGTCCACACCCAGGTGGCCGGCACGCCGCGCCGGGTTCAGGTGCTCGGCGAGGTCATGGACAGCGTGGCCGCCGAGGAGAAGGCCTGGTGGGTGGCTACGGGAAGCGAGGTGGCCGCCTGGTGGCTCGCCCGACGAGCCGCCGGCGTGACCGTGGGCCGGGGCCCGGAGGGCGACGTGGAGCTTCTGGTGAGCGCGCCGCCCGATGTGCCGCTGGAGGGCGCCTGGCTCAGCCTCGTGATACCGGACGAGAAAGCCTCCCTCGCGCCCATTGTCGACGGTCGTCCGGTCGGCTTTGCTCGGGCGCCGTGGGGTCTCGCCGTACCTCTGGGCGAGGTGCCGGCAGGAGGCACTCGCCGGATCCGGTTGGTCGAGACAGGGGGAAGTTGACCCGGGGCTCCGGGCGCGAGGCCGGGGCGTCGGGCGCCGGCGGTCTGGCCGACTAGCTCTCCAGCATGGCCTCGATCGCCGGCCGCGCGAGCGCCCCGGTCTGGCGCGCCACCGGCTGGCCCTCTCGGAAGACGATGAGGGTGGGAACGCCCTGGATCTCGAAGCGCCGCGCCACATCCGGGCTTCGGTCCGTGTCGAGCTTGGCCACGATGATCTCCCCGGCGCGCTCCCGGGCGATCTCGTCCAGCACGGGCGCCATCATCTTGCAGGGCCCGCACCAGTCCGCGTAGAAGTCGACCAGCACGGGGACCTCGGCGTCGGCCACCACACGGTCCAGATCTTCACCCTCCACCCGTATGGGCCGGTCCACCAGGATCGGACGCTCGCACTTGCCGCACACCGGCCGACCGGCTGCCGCGAGGTCCAGGCGATTGAGCGTGAGGCAGAGTGGGCATCGCAGGGTGATATTCCGCGAGGCCGCAACGCTTTCCGTCATCTCTCTCCATCCGGTACGTGGATCGGTCCCGCGTCCTCCAGAAGGCCGATCTGCAGCTCGTCGACCCTCTCCCTGAAGGCGGACACGTCCTCGGCATACACCCGGTTGAACTCGGCGAGCCCTTTCTGGACGGATTCCTCCGCGAAGCGCAGGTACGTGAGCTGAGCAGGAGTCGGTGCGTCGAACGAGGAGCCGAGCCCGAAGAGGGCGCGGCTGGCCTGGCTCCACGGCTTGTCCTGGCTGCTCGGGATCCCCTTCGTGTCCGGTGGAACCCAGAGCTGCCTCTCCAGCTCGCTCAGGGCCTTCTTGAGATCCTCGCCCGCGCTGACGAGCTCCTTGTATGGATCGGTTTCCGCGTCGGCGGAGCCGTCTTCCGCGTCGGTCGACGGACCGGCCGCTTCCTTCATGATCTGGCGTGCCTTGTCGAGCACGACGTCGACGTCCTTGCGGGTCCGGTAGATCCGCGTGATGGCTTCGGCCACGGCATCTCGGACCTCGCCAGCGCGCAGGACCGCCTCGTATTTGGCCAGCCGGTCGGCTGCCGAGAGCTGCTCTCTCGGGTCGGGGAGCACGCGGATCGTTCCCGTCGCCTCGCTATCTCCCAGCGTCAGCTGGAGCGTGTAAGCCCCAGGGAGGATCTGGACCCCGGAAGGCTGGAAGGGTGACTCCTCCTGAGGCCGTCCGGTGTCGGGTCGCTCGAACGGGTCGCGCCGGAGGTTCCATACGATCCGGTTCAGGCCGAGCTTCACGGGCTGCTCGAACGTGCGGACCAGCTCGCCGCTCTCGTCGCGGATCTCCACCTTCACCTTCGGCGGCCCCTTCTCGTCCGGCTTCTCGTCGGCCTTCTCGTCCGGCTTCTCGCCGGCCCGCTCCTCGGCTCGCTTCCGTTCCTTCCGCGCCCTCTCCGTCTCCTCGTCGGGATGCGGGAGGTCCGACTGGTTGGCGGAGAACGTGATGAGCGCCCCGTACGGTCGGTTCTC
>JAPULH010000185.1 GCA_027295155.1 Gemmatimonadota bacterium | reverse complement strand
CCGTGACGGGAGGGTTGGTGTACCGGGGAGCGGCCATCGCCGAGCTTGTGGGACACTACCTGTATTCCGACTTCTGCGCCGGCTTCCTTCGCAGCTTCCGCTTCGACGGCGCGGAAGCGACCGATCTTCGAGAGTGGGAGGTCGGCGAGCTCGGCCCGGTCGTCTCCTTCGGGGAGGACGGCTTCGGTGAGATCTACATCGTGTCCGGGGACGGGACCGTCTTCAGGCTGATCAGCGGCTGATCGCAGCTCCCCGAACGCGAGAAGGCCGGGCCTGAGCACTCATGAACACTCGGCTGATGGTCGCCTTCGGCGCCCGCAACTCATCGGCCGGGCATTAGACCGCGACAGCCTTCGCGGGGTATATGTAGGGGTAAGCGGGATCGGCGACCTGGCGAGGAGGCATCCATGAAGCACGAATTCACCGCTATCTTCGAGCGCGACGGCGATTGGTACATAGCGTACTGTCCCGAAATTCCAGGGGCGAACGGGCAGGGCAGAACGAAGGAAGAAGCCCGTCAGAGCCTTGCAGACGCACTTGCGCTCATTCTCGAGGATCGCCGTCAGGATTCCCTGAGAGGCGTGCCGGACGGCGTCGAACGTGAGACCGTGACGCTGGGGTGAAGCGCTCGGCGCTTCTCCGTCACCTGCGGCACCATGGCTGCCACCTCAAACGCGAAGGTCGCTCTCACTCCCTCTGGACGAATCCACAGACCGGTCAGGTCGAGGCCGTCCCTCGCCACACCGAGATTTCCGATAAGCTTGCTCACAAGATCTGTCGCAGCCTTTCAGTCCCTGAGCTCGGGAAGTGAAAGGTCGCGATCTAACAAACAAATGGAGCTGGCGGACGCTCGTCTCTCTGGATCGGCGGCGCTCAGTCTCCTCCCATTGTCGGGGCGACCACGCATCTCTCTCCTCCTGGCGAATCACTGAAAACACCCGCCAAGATGTTGCAACCATGGCATCGGCGCCCCCTTGTGAAGGCGCTACGTTACGGTCGAGACTGTCACCCATCACTGGTGAGAGAAGTGTTACCGATCAAGGGCGGGTGTACGGCCGGCCGGTGTAACACCTCTTTCTAACACCCCCCCTTCCCCGCGCGTCATCACGTAAGAGGCGGCGCTCGCAGCGAGCCCGCCGGACATCTTCAACACAGTGATAGGGGAGAGGGGACGTGGGAGAGGAAGGCCGCGTGCGGCACACAGGAAACCCCCACGATCGCATCGGCGGCATCGGGTCGGCCGCGCCTATCGGAGCCCTCCGGGCCGTCTCCTTGGCGGGGATGATTGGCCTCACGGCGGCAGGAAGTCCGAGCCCCTTGCCGGCGTTCGTGCGGGCGGCGCCCTCCGGCCAGACGACGCCCACCGACGCTTGGCTCCCCGACACGACTCGCGTCGTCCATCTGCTGAGTCGGGCCACCTTCGGGGTTCGCTCGCAGGATCTCGCCGAGGTGCTGGTAATCGGGACCGAGGCCTGGTTGGATGCCCAACTCCACCCCGAGCGGATCGACGACTCCGCGCTCGAGGAGCGCCTGGCGGCGTACCCGGCCGCACACATGTCGGTGGGGGAGCTCTACGCCTCCTATCCGCCACCACAGGTCGTCCGGGCGCGCCTGGGCAACCCGGACTCCGTCCCCAGGGATGAGCTCCGGCGCATGCGCCGGGATCTCGGGATCCAGAGCCCGAACCGCATCCTCTTCGACCTCGCCGGAGCCAAGCTGCAGCGGGCCGTCTACTCCGAGCGTCAGCTCGAGGAGGTGATGACGGACTTCTGGTTCAACCACTTCAACGTGTTCTTCGCCAAGGGACCCGACCGGTGGCTCATCGGCGACTACGAGCGTGAGGCGATTCGTCCGCACGTCTTCGGGTCGTTCGAGGAGATGCTCGTCGCCACGGCCTCGCATCCGGCGATGCTCGTCTACTTGGACAACTGGCGGAGCGCGGTGCCGGACTTGCTGAACCCGCGCGCGGCCGAGATGAAGCGAGCGCGGGCCCGTCTCCAGCGGCCCTCGCCGCGTCAGCGTGAGCGGTTCCTTCGTAGCCGGGGGATCGGCGAGGAGCAGCTCGTGCGCATCCAGGAGGCGATGAGCCGCGGCGGGCGCGAGCGAGGCCTGAACGAGAACTACGCCCGCGAGCTGCTCGAGCTCCACACGCTGGGCGTGGACGGCGGCTACACGCAGCAGGACGTCGTGGAGGTCGCTCGCGCGTTCACCGGCTGGACGATCGAGCTTCCCGGTAGGGGGCAAAGTAGGGGCCGCGGCCGGAACCTCGGGCCGGGCCGCAGCGACGTGGGCGGGAGCGACGTCAGCCGGAGCGACGCGGGCCGGTTCGTCTTTCGCGAGGAGTGGCACGACCCGGGAGAGAAGAGCGTGCTGGGCCGGCAGCTACCGGCCGGCCAGGGAATGCGCGACGGGCTCGACGTTCTTCACCTGTTGGCGCTCCATTCGTCCACGGCCCGTCATGTCGCGACGAAGCTGGCCGAGGCGTTCGTCTCGGACGATCCGCCCCCCGAGCTGGTGGATGAGCTTGCGTCGGTCTTTCTCGAGACCGAGGGCGACCTTCGCGAGCTCACGCGGACGCTTTTCCTCTCCGAGGAGTTCTACGCCGCGGAAACCGTCGGCGGCAAGCTGAAGTCGCCGTTCGAGCTCGTCGCCAGCGCTCTTCGGGCCACCGACGCGGAGGTCGGGCCGTCGCGTGGCCTGATCGAGCAGCTCCGTGCGCTCGGCCAGCTGCCCTACATGTCCTCGCCCCCGACGGGATACCCGGAGGCGTCGGAGGACTGGACGAGCGCGGCGGCGCTCCTCCAGCGCATGAACCTGGGTCTGGCGCTGGCGACCGGCCACATCGACCACGTACGGGTTTCCCCCTCACTCCTCACCCCGGACGAATCGCTTACGGGGATGCTCGAAGAGATCCTCCCCGGCCTGGACACGGCGGAGCTGGCCGCCACGATCGAGGCGGAGCTCGCGGGCACGATGGAAGCGGAGCTCGCTGCCACCTCGGCGGCCCGACGGGGGGCCGGACCACGCGAGCTGGCTCTCGGGCTGATCTTGGGATCGCCAGCGTTTCAACAACATTGATATCAATTGGTTAGAGAGAACACATCATGCCACGCATAAACCGGCGCATCTTCCTGAAGCATGGCGCGATAGGGCTGCTCGCCATCGGCCTGCCGCCGCGCTTCCTGGCCCGCACTCTCCTTGCGGGGACGGGCCGTTCGGGTCGGCAGCGCACGGTGGTGTTCCTCTTTCAGCGTGGGGCGGTCGACGGCCTGAGCATGGTCGTGCCCTTCGACGAGAAGGCGTACTACCGGGTCCGGCGATCCATTGCGATCCCGCCGCCCTCGCGCGGCGTGGAGGCGGCGGCGATCGACCTGGACGGCTTCTTCGGACTCCACCCGTCGCTCTCACCGCTGCACGAGCTGTACGGCCGCGGGGAGATGGCGATCGTGCACGCCACGGGCTCCCCGCACCCGACTCGATCGCACTTCGACGCCCAGGACTTCATGGAGAGCGCCACGCCTGGTGTGAAGTCGACGCGCGATGGGTGGATGAACCGGCTGTTGGCGGAGAACGCCTGCTCCTGCTCCGGCCGGACGCTGGCGGACGGGGCGGCCCACACCGCAGATCACGCGAGCGGCCAGCTCGGAATGGCCGAGGACTCTCCGCTGCGCGGCCTCTCAATCGGCACCGAGCTGCCGCGCGCCATGCGCGGCTCGTATCCGACGGTGGGGATCGCTGATCTCGAGCGCTTCGGCATCGCCGGCGGCCGGGCCCCCGCCCTGGAGTCCGCCTTCGAGCGAATGTACCGGACCGAGGCCAACGACCTGATCGCGGGCGCCGCGGGCGACTCCTTCGAGGCGATCGAGCTGATCCGCCGCACCGATCCGGTGCAGTACCGTCCGGGCCCGGGCGTGGAGTACCCCCGGGGCGAGTTCGGACGCTCGCTCCAACAGATCGCCCAGCTCATCAAGGCCGACGTGGGAGTGGAGGTGGCTTTCACCGACATCGGTGGGTGGGACACTCACCTCGCACAGGGAGGTGTCCGGGGACAGCTGGCGAGCCGCCTGTCCGAGCTGGCCGCAGGCATCCGGGCCTTCTGCGACGACCTGGGCGACCGCATGGAGGACGTCGTGGTCGTCACCATGTCCGAGTTCGGCCGCACGGCGGCGGAGAACGGCTCCGGCGGCACGGATCACGGCCACGGGAACTGCATGTTCGTGGTTGGCGGCGGTACGGCGGGTGGGCGGGTCATCGGCCGGTGGCCGGGGCTCGAGCCGGAGCAGCTCTACGAGAGGCGCGATCTCGCGATCACCACGGATTTCCGGGATGTCTTCGCCGAGGTCGTGAGCGGTCACCTCGGCGCGGAGAACCTCGAGCGCGTCTTCCCCGGCTTCCGCCTCGACACGGCACGATTCCCCGGCGTGCTCGGCTGAGACTAGATGCGGATCGAGCCCGAGAGGTAAAGCACGGCCCGCCCCGAGATCTCTACGCGCTCACCACGGACCTCGCACCACAGCTCGCCGCCCCGCCGGGAGAGCTGGCGCGCATGCAGCCGGACCTTCCCCAGGCGGTCGGCCCAGTAGGGGGCGAGCGTGCAGTGAGCGGAGCCCGTGACCGGGTCCTCCGGCACGCCGAATTTCGGCGCGAAGAAGCGAGAGACGAAGTCGACCTCGTCGCCCGGCGCGGTTACGATCACCCCTCGGGCCTCAAGTCCGAGCAGCCTCTGAAAATCCGGCTGCAGGCGCCGTATCTCCTCCTCATCCTCGTACACGACCAGGTAGTCGTCCGCCTTCAACACCTCCACGGCGGAGCCTCCCAGCGCGGTGAGCACCGGTTCGGGTGAACGGCACGCGCGCGCCGGGCACGCTGGGAAGTCCATACAAAGAAGCTCGCCGTCGCGCCGCACGGAAAGCAGGCCACTGCGGGTCTCGAAGCCCACTTCGTCGCCGGATACGCCGCGTAGCTCGAAGAGCACGAACGCCGAGGCGAGCGTGGCGTGGCCGCAGAGGTCGACCTCAGCGACGGGCGTGAACCAGCGCAGCTCGTGCCGACTCCCGCTTCCGACCAGAAACGCGGTCTCCGAGAGGTTGTTCTCAGTGGCGACCGACTGGAGGACCTCGTCCTCCGGCCAGCGTGCAAGCAGGCAGACGGCGGCCGGGTTCCCCGTGAAGGGGCGGTCCGCGAACGCATCGACCTGGTAGAGTGGAGCTTCCATTCGTTCTCCTAACGCTTCACCGACCTCTAACGCTTCACCGGCCTCGGATCCTCCCTCACATCGTTATCGTTGGTACCATGGCCCGGGCGTCCTTGCTCCACCCTCCGGCGGATCTCTATCGTTGACCTCGTGACGTCCACCCCTGGCGAGCCGGTTATTCTCCCCGTACGCCGAGCCTTCCGTGCCCTGGCGGTGACGATCGTTCCTGCCGCGGCACGGATGGATGAGCGCGGCTGGACGGAGGTCGAAGAGCGGATCGAGGCGGCGCTTCGAAGCCGGTCGCCCGCCCTCCGACGCCAGCTCCGCCTGCTGATCCAGGTGCTCGACTGGATGCCCCTGCTCCGCTACGGGCGCCGCTTCAGCGCACTCGGCGCCGAAGCCCGTACCGCGCTTCTGCAGCGGCTGCAACGCTCCCCGGCCCTTCTGCTCCGGCGCGGATTCTGGGGACTCCGGACCCTCGTCCTCCTCGGATACTACGGACGACCCGAGGCTCGCCGCGCCATCGGCTACCGGGCCGACCCGCGGGGATGGGAAGCGCGCCGCGGGATGACGGCCGACGAAGGCACGGGAGACGAGGCGTGATCGAGCGGAGCTACGACGTCGTGATCGTCGGCTCGGGAGCGGGCGGAGGGACGGCCGCCGTGGGTCTCATCCCGCTCGTGGAACAGGGGCATCGCGTCCTGGTGCTCGAGCAGGGGCCGCGGCTGGCGGACGAGGAGTTCACCGGGGAGGAGCTCGAGATGGCCGAGGCGCTGTACGCCGACGCCGGCGGGTTCCTGACCGCCGATGGCACCATGACTCTCGCCTTCGGGCAGGTGTACGGGGGCTCGACGGTCGTCTACACGGGCACCTCTTTGATCGCCGGCCGGCACGTCATCGAGGCCTGGGACATCCCCGGGCTGACGCACGCCGATGTCACCGAACGCTCGCGGCGGTACATGGAGCAGAACAACGTGCACCTTCTGGAGCCCGAGCTCATCAACGAGAACAACTCCCTATTCCAGAAGGGGTGCGAGTCGGCGGGCTACGAGGCCCACCAGTTCCCGATCAACGTGAAGGGCTGCCTCGGCTCCAGCCTCTGCAACCTCGGCTGCCCGAACGGCGCCAAGCAGGGGACCGATCGCGTGCAGCTACCGGCGGCCGAGCTCTGCGGCGTGGAGGTCGTGACCCGGGCCGAGGTGCTTCGCCTGGAGGAGCGAGCCGCCGTGGTTCGCGTGTCCGAGAAGCCCCCTGGCGAGAAGGGAGCGCCCTCGGAGTGGGAGCCCGGAGAGTACCGGGTCAGCGCCCGGATGGTGGTCCTGGCGGGGGGCGCCGTCGGCTCGCCGGCGCTGCTGCTCCGCTCCGGCTTCGGCGAGCGTCTGCCACGTCTGGGCGAGCGCTTCACATGCCATCCGGCGCTCATCCTCGTGGCGGAGCACCCCCGGCCGATCACGAACGACGTGGGCCACCCGAAGAGCTTCTTCGTCGACCGCGCCGAAGAGGAGGGGTACGTCCTCGAGACGTGCATGTACTTCCCGTTCGTGACCGCGAAGAGCCTGGTCGGATTCGGCGAGGAGCACGGCCGCTTCATGGCCGCCTTCCCCCGCCTCCAGATGATTCTCGTGCTGGCATGCGACCGCGCCACGCCCGGAAACCGGGTGACCATCGACGGCGCGGGCCGGCCCGTCGTGCACTACCGCTTCACCGACGAGGTCGTGCAAGCTCTGGCGCTCGGAACCCGGGCCTCCGCCCGGATCTTCTTCGCCGCGGGGGCGCTCCGGGTCCACGCGCCGCTCGCATCCCCGACCACCCTGGAAGCGAGCGAGGCGGACCGGATCGACGAGCGAGTCGGGCCCGAACACTTTACGCCGGGCACCGTGTCCGTGTCCGCGGCGCACCTGATGGGCGGCTGCGCCATGGGGCGCTCGGCGCGCGACTCGGTCACCGACGGGTGGGGTCGGGTTCATGGCATCCCCTGGCTGCGCGTCGCAGACTCGAGCCTCTTCCCCGATTCGCTCCACATCAACCCGTATCTGACGATCATGGCGCTGGCCGACCGCACGGCGGAGGCGATCCGTCTCGATGCAGGCGAGCTGCTGTCGACCCGCGCGGAGGCGACCGCATGAAGCTCACCGTAGCCAAGGCCGTGGTTCGGGCACTCGAGGACGAGCGGGTAGGTTGCACCTTCGGGATCCCGGGCACCCACAACATCGAGCTCTACGACGCGCTGGCCTCTTCCGACCACGTGCGCCCGATCCTCGTCACGGACGAGCAGTCGGCGTCCTTCATGGCGGACGGGTACTGGCGAGCGTCCGGTCGGCTGGCGTGCGTCAACGTCGTGCCGGGAGCGGGCCTCACGCACGCCCTCTCGGGGATCGCCGAGGCCTATCTGGACAACGTCCCGATGCTCGTGCTGGCGTGCGGGATCCGCCTCGAGGAGGACCGGGCCTATCAGCTGCACGATGTCGACCAGATGGCGATCGCGGCTCCTGTCGTGAAGGCCGCGTTCCGGATCGACCGGCGAGGGGAGGCCTACCGAACCGTCCGGCACGCCTGCAAGCTGGCTCGCTCGGGAGTGCCGGGCCCCGTGATGGTCGAGGTGCCCGCCGACCATTACCTCGCGCAGGACGCCGTCGAGCAGGAACCGATCGGGGCCGGCGGCACCGACGGCGGTTTCACCGGGCGAGCCGGCCGGACCGACGGTAGCGGCGGCTCCGAGAGCGTGACGGGTGCCCTCGAGACGCTGGAGCGAGCCCGACGTCCCCTGCTCTACCTCGGATTCGGCGCTGCGGGTGCCGCGGAGGGTCTGGTGGCGCTGGCCGAGCGTCTGGAGTCCCCGGTCGCGACGACGATCCAGGGAAAGGGGGTGTTTCCGGAGTCCCACCCGCTCTCCCTCTGGCCGGGCTTCGGGCACGCCGCCCCGCCGTTCGCGCGACGTGTGGCCGAGGGTTGTGACGCCACCCTGGCGATCGGCTGCCGCTTCAGCGAGGTGGGGACCGGCAGCTACGGCCTTCACCCGCCCCAGCC
>JAPULH010000184.1 GCA_027295155.1 Gemmatimonadota bacterium | reverse complement strand
CACCCCGGCTGCGTCGCGCGCCTCCTCGGGGTCGGCGGCCAGCTTCACTCCACCGGCCTTTCCCCTTCCGCCGGCGTGCACCTGCGCCTTGATGACGACGCGACCTCCCAGGCTACGGGCGGCCTCGGCCGCCCCTTCGGGCGTGTCCACCACCTCCGAGTCGGGGACCGGCAGGCCGTGGGCCCGGAAGATCTCGCGTGCCTGATACTCGTGGATGTTCATGACTGTGTGGGCTCCACCGCCGTGGTGCTCGCTTCGACCGTCGTGCCTGCCAGGCCGTCCAGGGCGGCCGGCGCCTGGTGGAGCCCGGCGATGATCGCTCGCCCGCCGCCCTGCTCGACGAACTCCACGGCCGCCTTCAGCTTTGGGTGCATGCTTCCCTCTCCCAGCTCGCCGGAAGCCAGCAGGGCCCGGCCTTCCTCTGGTGTCAGCTGGCTGATCAGCTCCTGCTCCGGGGTCCCGAAGGCGCGGAACACACCGTCCACGTCCGTCAGAATCAACAGCGTGCTGGCGTCGATCTTGATGGCCAGGATCGCCGCCGCCAGATCCTTGTCGATGACCGAGTCCAGGCCCTCCAGGCCGAGGACCGGGTCACGGTACACAGGCGTGCCGCCGCCGCCCGCCGCGATCACGATCGTTCCGGCCTCCACGAGCCCGCGCACGACCTCGGCTTCGACGATATCGACGGGATCGGGGCTCGGCACCACCCGTCGTAGCTCGCCACCGCCATCGGGACGGATCACCGCGCCCTCCGCCTCGAGCTCACGGGCCACGTCGGGTCCGACCGTGCGTCCGACGAACTTGCGCGGCTGGAGGGTACTCGGGTGACCGGGATCCACGAGCACCTGCGTGATCACCGTGACGACGTTTCGCTCGATCCCAGCTTGCGCCAGGGCGTTCTGCAGAGACTGCTGGATCATGTAGCCGATCCAGCCGGCTGTGCCCGCGACGAGCACACCGAGCGGCAGCTCGTCGACCAGGGCGCGCGCCATCTCGTTGCGGAGCAACGCGTCCCCCACCTGCGGACCGTTTCCATGAACGATCGCGATGTCCCAACGGCGGCGTGCGAACTCCATGATCGGCGTGAGGCTCTCGCGGGTGTGCCGGAACTGCGTCGCGATCTCGGCCGGGCCGCCCGCCGGCGAGAGGGCGTTGCCTCCGATAGCGATGACCACACGCTGGCGCTCGTCCGCTTCCATCGTCGGCTCGTAGCGTGCCAGAGGCGCTGGAGGGCCCTTCTACAGCCCGATGCCATCGGCGGGAAGCCTCACCCCTTCGGTGGCCAGGTACTCGGCCAGTTCGGAGTGGATCTCCCGGAGACGCTCGGAGGTGTCCGCCTCGATGCGTACGACGATCACCGGCTGGGTGTTGCTGGCCCGGATGAGCGCCCAACCTCCATCGAAAAGAACCCGGGCGCCGTCGATATCGATCACGTCGTGCGATCGCTTGTAGTGCGCCACGGCGCGCTCGACCACGCCGAACTTGCGCTCCTCGGTGCACTCCAGTCGCAGCTCCGGCGTCGAGGGATACGCTGGAATCCGGGCCACGATCTCGGAGAGCGTTCGCCCTTCCTTGGCCACGAGTTCGGCGAGCCGGGCCGCGGCATAGATCGCATCGTCAAATCCGAAGTACCTGTCGGCAAAACAGATATGACCGCTCATCTCACCTGAGACAGGAGATCCAGACTCGTACATCCGTTCCTTGATCAGGGAGTGACCGGTCTTCCACATGACGGGAACGCCGCCGGCCCGCTCGATCATCTCCGGCAGGGCCTTGGAACACTTGACGTCGAAGATGATCTCGGCTCCGGGTCGTTCCTTGAGAACATCGAGGGCGTACAGGAGCAGGAGGTGATCTCCCCGGATGATGTCGCCCTTCTCGGTGACGGCGCCGATCCGGTCCGCGTCGCCGTCCAAGCCGACGCCGAAAGCGGCCCCGGTGGAGATGACCCGGTCGATCAGGTCACGGACGTTCTCGTCGACCGTCGGATCGGGGTGGTGGTTGGGGAACGTTCCGTCGGATTCGCAGAAGAGCGTGTCCACCTCGGCTCCGGTGGCGCGAAGCGCCTCGGCGGCGATCACGCTCCCCGTCCCGTTTCCGCAGTCGAGCACGAATCGAAGCGGCGGAGCAACCGTGGCCCGGCGGCCGATCTCCTCCGCGTATCGTGGGAGGATCTCGACCTGGCGAGTCCTTCCGCTGCCGGTCTCGAAGGCGTCGTCCTCGATTCGCTTCCGCAGGCCCTGGATCGCCTTGCCGTACAGGGAGCGGCGGCCGACAGTCAGCTTGATGCCGTTGTACTCGGGCGGGTTGTGCGAGCCCGTGATCTGAATGCCGCCTGCCGCACCCAGTTCGCGCTCCGCGAAGTAGAGCGCGGGCGTCGGTACCGTGCCCACCAAGAGGACGTCCACTCCGGCCCCGTTCAGGCCCGCGCACAGAGCGGAGGCCAATTCGGGTGAGCTCGGTCGGTTGTCGTGTCCCACCGCCACCGCTTGGCCCGCGCCGAGCTCACTTCCGTAGGATCGGCCCACCGCCCGGGCGAGCGGCGGATCGAGCGTCTCCCCGACGATGCCGCGGATGTCGTACTCGCGGAAGGCCTCCGCCGGTACCCTCACGGAGCGGGCCCACCGGCCGACGGGTTCGCCGGTGCGTCGGGGCGTGGCGCCTCGATCGCGGTGGTCGCCGCTGCCCCTCCGACGATGTCGCTTCCGGCCCACTCGAAGCCGCGAAGCACCGGTCCGGGTAGCAGCCCGAGGAGAAGGACGCCCGCCGCGCACAGGGCGGCCCCGAGCCGGAAGCTGCCGTTGCTGGACGCCACGTCGTGATCGGCTCCCTCCTCGAAGTACATCTTCCAGACCACCCGGAGGTAGTAGTAGTAGGAGAGGAGGCTGGCCAGGACGAGAGTGACGGCGAGCGTCACCTCCCCGGCGTCGATGGCTGCCCGCAGGATGTACAGCTTGGCCACGAACCCTCCGGTGGGCGGGAAGCCCGCCAGGGACAAGAGGAAGATCAGGAGCCCGAACCCCAGGGCGGGGCGGCGCCATCCGAGACCGCGGAAGTCCGCGAGGTTCATGTGCCGGTCTCCCTTCCCTGCCACCAGGCTGAGGATGGCGAAGGCACCGAGCGTCATCAGCGTGTAGACCGCGAGGTAGAAGAGAGCCGCGGCACGCCCGAACGCGGTCCCCGCCGCCACACCCACCAGCAGATAGCCGGCGTGAGCCACCGACGAGTACGCGAGCATCCGCTTCACGTTGTTCTGCACGAGGGCGACGAGGTTCGGCACGATCATGGTGAGCATGGCCAGCCACCAGACGATCCCCGTCCAGAAGTCTGCCGCGGGCGCCAGCTGCACGGAGAAGACTCGGAGCAGCGCCACGAACGCCGCTGTCTTCACGCCCACGGCCATGTAGCCGGTGACCGAGGTAGGCGCTCCCTCGTACGCATCGGGCGCCCACATGTGGAAGGGCACGGCCGCGACCTTGTAGGCGAATCCGATGAGAAGGAGGAGGACTCCTGCGAGCAGCATCACTTCGCCCTCGGCCGAGCCCGTCACCACCCGGTCGACCACATCGGCGATGTTGGTGTTCCCCGTCACGCCGTAGAGCAGGGCGATCCCATATAGAAGGAAGGCGCTCGCGAAGGCGCCTACCAGGAAGTACTTGAGGCCGGCCTCGGCGGACCTTGGGTCCGTGCGGTTGAAGCCCGTCAGGATGTAGACGGCGATCGACATCAGCTCGAGGCCGAGAAAGATCAGGAGGAGATCCTGCGCGGCAACCAGCACCATCATCCCGACGGTCGCAAGCAGGAGCAGCGCGTAGAACTCGCCCACGTGCATGCTCTCGCGCCGCTGGTAATCGATCGCGAAGAGGAGGGCGAGCAGGGTGCCGGAGAGGAGAATGAAGTTGGCGGCCAGCCGAAAGCCGTCGACCGCCACGAGCCCCGGCCCGGCGTCGACCTCCAGCAGCAGCCACAGGTTGGCCGCCGCCGCGATGAGCGTGCCCGCGATGGCCGCGTACGCGGTCCAGGCGCCGCTTGGCTCCGGGCGATCGCCGCGCTGGAAGACGTCGGCGAGGAGAATCCCGAAGGCGGCCAGAGCCAGCAGTCCTTCCGGCAGAAGCGCCACCAGATAGTCGGTGTTGGAAGAGAAGTCGAGGATCACCGGCCAATCTCCCCTCTCTCTTCCTCCAGCGTGTGATTACCCTCTCGCTGCGTCAGCTCGAACGCCACGGCCGGGATCTCCGGCTCCTGCTCGGCCTCCATCGGCAGGGCCCTCGCCTCCACATACTCGATAAGCGAGTTCACCGAGGGCGAGATGCGGTCGAGGAACGGCTGTGGGTACACGCCGATCAGCAGGATCAGGCCGAGCAGCGGCGCCAGCACGGCCCGCTCCCGACCGTTAAGGTCGCTCAGCTCGCGGTTCTCGTCGTCCGTGAGCGGATTCAGAATGATGCGCTGGACCATCGGAAGCATGTAGGCGGCGGCGAAGATCACGCCGGTCGTCGCGAGCACGGCGACCACCGGGTATCGCTGGAAGGTGCCGACCAGGATCAGGAACTCGCCCACGAACCCGTTCGTCCCGGGCAGGCCGATCGAGCTCAGCGCGACGACCGTCAGGGCCATGGCGAAGAAAGGCATCACTCTGGCGATGCCTCCGAAGTCGGCGATGAGACGAGTGTGCCGCCGTTCGTAGATCATGCCGATGAGCAAAAAGAGGGCGCCCGTGGAGATGCCGTGGTTCACCATCTGGAGGATCGCTCCCTCCAGGCTCTGCGGCGTGAGGGCGAAAACCCCCAGCATCACGAATCCGAGGTGGGCCACAGAAGTGTACGCGATCAGCTTCTTGGCATCGGGCTGCACGGCCGCCACCCACGCGGCGTACACGATCCCGATCAGCCCGAGCAGCAGGATGACCGCGACCACGCCTCGGTTCATCGCGGCGCTCGGAAAGAGGGGGATCGCGAAGCGCAGGAACCCGTAGACGCCCATCTTCAGGAGGATCCCCGCCAGGATCACGGATCCTGCCGTCGGAGCTTCCACGTGGGCGTCCGGCAGCCACGTGTGCAGCGGGAACAGCGGCACCTTGATGGCGAAGGCCAGCCCGAAGGCGCCGAAGAGCCACAGCTGGAGTCGCGGTGGAATCGAGAGGCGAAGGAGGTCGGCGTAGGCGAAGGAGGCCTCGCCGAACTGCTGCTGGTGCAGGTGGACGAGCGCGACGATCGCCACCAGCATGAGCAGCGAGCCGGCGGCCGTGAACAGGAAGAACTTCACCGCCGAGTAAATCCGGCGCTTGCCGCCCCAGATGCCGATGATCATGTACATCGGGATCAGCATCACCTCCCAGAACATGTAGAACAGGAAGAGGTCGAGCGACACGAAGACACCCAGCATACCCATCATCAGAATGAGGAGGCTCGCGTAGAACGCCCTCTCTCGCCGACCGATCTGTGAGAAGGAGCCGGCTACGACGAGCGGCATGAGCACCGTCGTGAGAAGCAGCATCAGCAGGGAGATGCCGTCCAGGCCGACCGCGTAGCTGATGCCCCACCGTTCGATCCATGGGAAGGAGGCTGCGTTCTGGAACTCCGCGGTTCCGGTCGAGAAGGTCCAGAAGAGCGGGAGCGAGAGCGCGAGTGCCACGAGCGTCGTCGCCAGCGCCGTCCAGCGCGCCCTACGCTCCGGTCCGACCAGACACGCGACAGCCCCCGTCAGCGGGACCGCCAACAGCAGGGTGAGGATCCAGTGGGTGCCGTAGAGCTTGCCCATCGTCAGAACGCCAGGCTTCCGAGGATCAGGAGGGCACCGATCATGAACACGAGGATGTACGTGCTCAGGCGGCCGCTCTGCAGTTGACTTCCGGTCCAGCCGGCGATGCGTGACAGGCCGGCGAGCCCGTTTACCGAACCGTCGATCAGTCGATGGTCCACGATTCGCCAGCAGCCACGCCACAGCGCCAGCAACGGCCGCACGATGATACGGTCGTACAACTCGTCCACGTACCACTTGTGGTACAGAACGGCAGCCAGGCCCCGGGGCTCGGGAGCTTGGGCGGCCCGCCGGTAGCGCCGCCGCGACAGCGAGCGGAACACGAGGAGCACGACGGCCACCGCCGGGACGGTTGCCAAGACGGCCCAGAGCGCCTCCCCTCCCCCGAGGGGCGAGGTTCGCGAGAAGCTTTCACCCGGTGCGACGGTGGCTCCGTGCACAGCGACGACTCCGTGGGCCGCTCCGGCGCCGGCTACGGCCAGCGCCGGCTGGAACACGGGCTCCAGCCAGGCGTGGAGAAGGTTCACGCTCGGCAGCAGAGGCAGGGCCTCCGGGATCTGCACCCAGCCTCCGATCGCCGAGAGAACGGCCAGCGCGACGAGCGGTGCCCACATCACCCGGGGCACCTCGTGGAGGTGCGAGCGCTCGCCTGCGCCGTCCTCGCCAAAGCTTCGGTTGGCTCCGTGAAACGTCATGACCATCAGCCGCGTCATGTAGCCGGCCGTCAGGAGCGCGACCGCAATCCCGACGCCCCAGAGCACGGCGTACCCGCGCACGCCCGCCTCCCAGATGATCTCGTCCTTCGAGAAGAAGCCGGCGAACGGGAAAACGCCGGCGATCGCGAGCGTGCCGACCCACATCGTACGCCATGTGATCGGCATGAAACGGTTCAGGCCGCCGTAGTTCCGCATGTCGTTCGGGTCGCCATGCTCGCCGGTCTCGTCCCACGCCTCGTGCAGCGCGTAGATCACCGCACCGGCCCCGAGGAAGAGAAGGGCCTTGAAGAAGGCGTGCGTCATCAGGTGGAAGATTCCCGCCGTGTACGCGCCGACCCCGACCGCCAGGAACATGTAGCCGAGCTGGGAGATCGTGCTGTAGGCGAGCACCTTCTTGATGTCGTTCTGCTGGAGCGCGATCGACGCCGCGAAGAGCGCGGTGCCCGCCCCGACGGAGGCCACGACCGCCTGGGAGAACGGCGCGAGGGCGAAGAGAACGCCCGAGCGAGCGATCAGATAGACTCCGGCCGTCACCATTGTGGCGGCGTGGATCAGCGCTGAGACGGGGGTTGGGCCGGCCATCGCGTCGGGTAGCCACACGTGCAGTGGGATCTGGGCCGACTTGCCCACGCACCCGAGGAAGAGGAAGAGCGTAATCGCCGTGACGAGCACGCCTCCCGCCACCAGCGTGCCGGGCGCTCGCTCGAAGATCGAAAGCATGTCCAACGTCCCGAACGCCGTGTAGAGCATGAACATCGCGATCAGGAATCCGAAGTCGCCGATCCGGTTCACGATGAACGCCTTCTTGCCGGCGTCCGAGTACTCGCGGTTCTCGTACCAGAACCCGATGAGGAGGTAGGAGCAGAGCCCGACGCCCTCCCAGCCGACAAACATCAGCACGTAGTTCGCCGCGAGCACGAGCACCAGCATGAAGAAGATGAAGAGGTTGAGGTACGAGAAGTACCTCGAGTAGCCCCTGTCGTCACGCATATACCCGACGCTGTAGACGTGGATCAGACCGCCCACGCCCGTCACGATCAGCGTCATCAGCAGCGACAGCTGATCGAACAGGAGGGTGACGCCCACGTGGAGGTCGCCGGAGCTGAACCACGTCCAGTAGGAGACGAGCGACGCTTCGTGAGGCGGAGCTCCCCGCATGGCGGAGAGGTTCCAGAGCGCCAACGCGAACGCCCCGAGGACTGTGAGCGGACCCACGATCGTGGGCACCGTCTTGTTCTCCCGCCAAGCGAACGCTCCGAGCCCGTTCAGCGCCGCCCCCAGAAGCGGCAGGCCGAGGATGAGTCCCGGGAGGATCGGATGATACTCGCTCACCGACGCATCTCCCTAGCAGGTTGCTGAAGGAGTACGGCGGGCCGCGCTGCGAGCGCGCCTACCACCTGAGCCTCCGGAAGAGATCGAGGTCAACGCTCTCGTAGTGCCTGAAGATCGCCAGGATGAGGGCCAGCCCGACGGTAGCCTCAGCCGCGGCCACCGAGATGACGAAAAGCACCACGATTTGACCGTCGATCCCGTGCGTACGGGAGAACGCGACGAAGCTGAGGTTCACCGCGTTCAACATGAGCTCGACGCACATGAACACGATGATCACGTTACGACGGAGGAGAACACCGGCCACGCCGATGGCGAAGAGCGCCGCGCTCACGACCAGGGCCAGATCGCCCAGAGGCGCTCCCGTCACGGAGCACGTCTCCGCGCCAGCACGACGGCTCCGATGACGGCAACGAGAAGCAGGACCGATGTAACCTCGAACGCGACCAAGTAGCGGTTGAACAGCGGCTCGGCCAGCGCCCGCACCGCGCCCTTCGCCTCGAGGACCGAAGCCAGCGCCGACGGGGCCAGCGCCTCGCTCCCCGGGTCACCGAGGACGAGTCTCGTCAGGACGACGATCAGGGCGAGTGCCACGGAGCCCGCCAGCATACGCGCGAGGCCGCGACGGATGTCTGTCGGCACACCCGATCCGAGGTTCAGGAGCATGATGACGAAGAGGAACAGGACCATGATCGCTCCGGCGTAGACGATCACCTGGACCGCGGCGATGAAGTGTGCGTCCAGGATCACGAAGAGGCCGGAGAGAGCGAAGAAGGTGACGACGAGGTACACGACGCTCGCCACGGGGTTGGCCTGGGTCACCATGAAGATGGCGCTGAGGATCGCCATCGCCGCGAAGAGAAAGAAGAAGAACTCGGTCATTCGGATGAGGGGTCCGCGGGGTCCCACAGGGCGGTGTACGGGTGGTCGAGCTCGCACAGGCGCTCGAGATCGTACACCCACCGCTCCCGGCTGTACTCGGCGTTCTCGTAGTGAACACCGAGGTGAATCGCCTCCACAGGGCAGACCTCCTGGCAGAAGCCGCAGAAGATGCCGCGGAACTCGTCGATCTCGTAGACCGCGGCGTATCGCTCGCCGTTCTCGTCCTCGGCCGGGATCAGCTTGATGCAGTTGACGGGGCAGACCG
>JAPULH010000183.1 GCA_027295155.1 Gemmatimonadota bacterium | reverse complement strand
TCCCGGCGGGCCAGGAGGCCGGCGTAAATAATAGGGTGAAGGGTCTTGACCCGTCCATCAAGGATTTCCGGAGATCCCGTGACTGAGGAAACATGCCGAACCGTAAGCCCGCCCTCATCGGAAAGGGTGCGGTGGGTCCCGCCGGTACTGACCAGCTCAAAACCTGCGGCTGCCAGATTCCGGCCGAACTCTACGATGCCGGTTTTGTCGTAGACGCTCAGTAGTGCTTTCAATCGCTTGGCCGCCTCACTGCGAATCAATCCTAATCGATGGTTATGTCGTGTTAGCCGCCACTAAACGTGACGTGGGCGTCGCCTTCCCGTGGGATAATACGCCCCACTATTTGGGCGTCCGGTACCTGCTCTTGGAAGGGCGAAACGTTGTCCTCGGGACAGACCGCAACCATGCCGAGGCCCATGTTGAATACCTCGTACATCTCTTCGGTGCTGACGTCCCCCTCATGCTGGATGATGTCGAAAATGCGGGGTACGGTCCAACTGCCCCGCTGAAAATCGGCTCCCAGGTGTTCCGGTAGTATGGCGGACATCTTGCCGGGAATCCCGCCTCCCGTGATGTGGGCAAGAGCACGCACGCGGCCCGCCGCACACTCCTCGCGCAGTGGCCCGAGATAGGATCGGTGCACCCGAAGCAGCACCTCTCCCACGCTGGCTGGCAGACCCGGCCAGGGATCGCCGACCTCGAGGCCCATGCGCCCGAAGATCACGGCGCGAGCGAAGCTGAACCCGTTGGTGTGGATTCCACTCGACTCCAGCCCGATCAGAACGTCGCCGCCTCGCACCTCCCGGGCTGCTACTGCCGGGAACTCGAGCCGCCCGACGATGAAGCCCACGAGGTCATAGACACCCCCGCGATAGAAGCCGGGCATCTCGGCCGTTTCACCGCCGAGGAGGGCGCACCCGTTTCGCCGGCAGCCGCGGGCCACACCCCTCACCACCTCCACGACCACCTCCGGATCGAGCTTGCCACACGCGAAGTAGTCGAGGAAGGCGAGCGGCACCGCTCCCTCCGCCAGGATGTCGTTCACGCAGTGGTTCACCAGGTCTTCACCGACCGTGTCGTGCCGGCCGGCTCGCACCGCGACCTCCAGCTTGGTCCCCACACCATCCACGCTCGCCACGAGCTCCTCGCCCTCCGCCAGCGCGAGGTGCCCACCGAAGGAGCCGAAGCCAGCCCGCACGGCGTCGGTTCGCGTGGAGTCGACGAGCTCGCGCATGCGGAGCTTCGCGATCGCTGCCGCATCCCGATCGACGCCGGCATCCCGGTAGGAAAGGCTCACGACGGCACGGCCGGCGACTCGAAGCGGGTCATCTCGTGGAAGCTCCGGACGCGGTCGGCCACCTCGGCAGCTCGAAGATCCATCAGTCGTTCGGGCCCGAAGGCCTCGCACGCGAACGAGCCCATCGCGCAGCCAAAGACGACAGCGCGGCGCATCTCCTCGGAATCGAGACGGCCCGCCCGCGCAAGGTGCCCAAGGAGCCCCCCAGCGAAGGCGTCCCCGGCGCCCGTCGGATCGAAGATCTCCTCGAGCGGATAGCCGGGCACGAAGAAGATCTCCTCCGGGCCGAAGAGAATCGCGCCGTGCTCACCCTTCTTGATGATGACGTAGTCGGGACCGCGCTCGCGGATCCAGGCGGCGGCGCGCGCGAGGTTGAAATCTCCGGAGAGCTCCCTGGCCTCCGCATCGTTCACCAGCAGCATGTCCACGTGCTCGAGGAGCTCGAGCAGCTCGCTGCGCTTCCCTTCGATCCAGTAGTTCATCGTGTCGCAGAGCACGAGGCGGGGGTCCTCCACCTGGCGCAGCACGTCGAGCTGCAGGCGGGGATCGATGTTCCCGAGGAAGACCCACGGCGCTCTCCGGAAGCTCTCGGGGATCGATGGTCGGAACTCGGCGAACACTCCCAGCTCGGTCAGAAGCGTCTGCCGCGAGCTCAGGTCGTAGTCGTACGATCCGGCCCACCGGAAGCTGGTGCCCTCGCGCACGTCCAAGCCGGTGAGGTCCACGCCCCGGGCGCGGAAAGCCTCCAGCCTTTCGATCGGGTAGTCCTCGCCCACGACACCGACGATGCCGATCGAGGCGAACGCCGACGCCGCCGCGCTGAAGTACACGGCCGATCCGCCGAGCGCGTCGCGTGCCTGTCCGAACGGCGTGTCTATGTCGTCGAGAGCCACGCTCCCGACGACGAGGATGTCGATCATGGAGTCCCGGTCCTTTACAGGTCTTCGGTTCTCTGCCCCCCCGACGCCCGCCTCTCCGGTCATTCCTCCCGGTCCATTCTCTGGGGTACGGAGATGCCGAGAAGGCGGAGGCCGTTCCGCAGGGTGATCTGGACCGCCCGCGCCAGCACGAGGCGGCCCGGGCGCGCCGGGCCATCCGCTATGATCCGGAGTGACGGATCCAGGTTACCCTCGTGGTACCAGGCGTTCACGAGGCCGGCCACTCGCTCCAGGTACGCACACACCTGAGAGGGCGCCCGCGCCTGGGCTGCACCGAGCACGACGTCGGGAAAGCGCTGCAGGCTCTTCGCGATCTCCCTCTCGCTCTCCCGGCGCAGCTCCGCCAGCTCCTCCTCGGTGGCGCGCGCCTCCTCCGGCCTCAGGCTCGCACGCTCGAACACGCTGCACAAACGGGCGTGCGCGTACTGGATCTTGTAGACGGGATTAGCCTCCGAGGTGTCCAGAGCCAGGTCCAGATCGAAGCTCATCGGCACCTCGGCTCGCCGCATGAGGAAAAAATAGCGGGCTACATCCACACCGGTTTCCTCAAACAGCTTGCGCAGTGTCACGAACTGGCCCGCCCGCTTGCTCATCCGCACCTCTTTCCCACCCCGCGTCACCGTCACGAGCTGGATGATCACGACCTCCAGGAAGTCCTCCGGCAGCTCCAAAGCCGGGAGCGCCGCTTTCATGCGCCCTACATGGCCATGGTGATCGGCGCCCCACACATCAACCGCCAGATCGAAGCCGCGTGATCGCTTGTCAAGGTGGTACGCGATGTCCGGGAGAAAATAGGTGTAGGAACCGTCGCTCTTGATCAGTACGCGGTCCTTCTCGTCTCCGAAGCGGGCCGTCCGCAACCAGGTCGCTCCACCCTCTTCGTAGATCAGCTCGCCGGCGCGGAGACGCTCCAGTACCCCTTCGATCTCACCGCGCGTGTAGAGCCCGCTCTCCTCGCGGAACAGGTCCATGTGAACCCGGAAGTCGTCCAGATCGCGCTCGTGCCCCTCCCTCACCCAGCGGATCGCCAGCTTGCCGAACAGGACCACACGCTCCTCCGGCTCCATGCCCAAGAGTCGCTCGAGCCCCTCCTCCTGGATCGCTCGATCGGCCAGCTCCCTCACGTACTCTCCCATGTACCCACCCTCGGGGAGTTCCGCCTCCTCTCCAACGCGCTGCTGGAAGCGCGCTTCTACCGAAGCGGCCAGAAGATCGATCTGCCGGCCGGCATCGTTGACATAGAACTCCCGCGTGACGGCATCACCGGTCCACTCGAAGAGGGACGCCACCACATCGCCGATCGCCGCGCCGCGGCCGTGGGCGACGTGCAACGGGCCTGTGGGATTGGCCGACACGAACTCGACATTGACCGCCCGGGGGCGATCCCGCGCGCTTCGGCCATAGGCGTGATCCGCCTTGAGAATCCTGAGGAGGCCACGCCAGTAGACGGCGTCGCGCAGGCGAAAGTTGAGGAAGCCCGGACCCGCGACCTCGATCTCCATGACCCCGGCCGCTTCCTTATCGAAAGCCTGCAAGATCCGGTTCGCCACGTCGCGAGCGGGCTCGCCGAGCCGGCCGGAGAGCACGAGAGCCGCGTTGGTCGCGTAGTCGCCGTGGCTCGTGTCCCTCGGGCGCTCAAGGCCGGGCTCGAAGTCTTCCGGAGCCCCCACCTCCCGTACGGCCCTGCGGAGCTCGTCCACGAGCGTTGTCGCGGGCTCAGGCTTCACCCACCTGCCTCAATCGTCGGAACCTCCGCTCTTCTTGGAATCCGAGTGCTTCTCACCCGTCGACTTCTCCTTCGACCCCTCGCCGGGTTCACCCGGAGGCGGCGGCTTCCGGTAGTCCGTCGCGTAAAAGCCAGGCCCCTTGAACACCAGGCCACCCCCGGCAGATATCATGCGACGCACCTTGCGGCGGCCGCACTCGGGACACTTTCGGACCGGATCGGCGCTGATCTTCTGGAAGCGTTCGAACTCGTGCCCACACGCCTCGCACACGTACTCGTAGGTCGGCATCTCTCTCCCCATGTCCAGGGTCTAGCGGGTCGCTGAAGGTTGTCACTCCTGTCGGTACGTGCCCCAGAGGCCGCGTAACGTGTCACTGATCTCGCCCAGCGTCGCCCTCGCCGTCACGGCGTCGATGAGGAGGGGCAAGAGCCTCGTGTCGGAGCGTGCTCCCGCAGCCACGGCCTCCAGAGCCGCGCTCGCCGGCTGCGCGTCCCGGGTCTCCTTCCACCTCCGCAGACGATCTCGCTGCGTCTTCGCCAGCATCTCGAAGTCCGGGGACGCGAGCTCCTTCAGCGACTCAGATTCCCGATGAACGTTGACGCCGACGACCTCGATCTCCCCAGCCTCCAGGGCCTTCTGATAAGCATAGGCAGCGCCCTGAATCTCTTCCTCCATGAAGCCAATCGCCTGACTCGAGCCTCCCAGCGCTTCGATCCGGTCGAGATACTCTTCAGCCGTCGCCTCGAGCGCATCCGTCAACGCCTC
Organism: Gemmatimonadota bacterium; assembly: GCA_027295155.1. Classification (GTDB taxonomy): domain Bacteria; phylum Gemmatimonadota; class Gemmatimonadetes; order Palauibacterales; family Palauibacteraceae. The sequence goes on along the minus strand of JAPULH010000183.1, from coordinate 6,756 downwards.
GATCACATACGAGCCACCGAACGGATCCGCCGTGTCGGCCAATCCGCTCTCGGCCGCGATGATCTGCTGCGTGCGGAGCGCGAGCCTGGCCGCCTCCTGCGACGGGAGGGCCAGCGCCTCATCGTAGCTGTTCGTGTGCAGGGACTGCGTCCCACCGAGAACAGCCGCCAGCGCCTGCATGGTCACGCGAACGATGTTGTTCTGAGGCTGCTGCGCGGTGAGGGTCGACCCGCAGGTCTGCGTGTGGAAGCGAAGTCGCCCACTTTCCTCCGAGCCACCTAGACGGTCCCTCACGACACGAGCCCACAGTCTCCTGGCCGCTCGAAACTTGGCCACCTCTTCCAGAAACTGGTTGTGTGCCGCGAAGAAGAAGCTGAGCCGCGGAGCGAAGTCGTCCAGCGCGAGCCCCGCCGATGTCGCTCTGCGGACGTACTCGATCCCGTTCGCTAGGGTGAAGGCAATCTCCTGTGCAGCCGTCGCTCCCGCCTCGCGCATGTGGTAGCCGCTGATCGAGATCGGATTCCACTTCGGCAGCTCCTGAGAGCAAAACGCGAAGAGGTCGGTGATCAGACGGAGGCTCGGCTCCACGGGGTAGATGTAGGTGCCGCGGGCGACGAACTCCTTCAGGATGTCGTTCTGTACCGTCCCGCGCAGAACCGATCGGGGCGTCCCTCGCTCGTCTGCCAGTGCCACGTACATCGCCAGCAGGATCGGCGCCGTAGCGTTGATCGTCATCGAAGTGGAGACGCGCTCGAGCGGTATGTCCTCCAGCAGGCGTCGCATGTCGTCCAGCGTGTCGATCGCCACACCGACCCGGCCCACCTCGCCCTCGGACATCGGATGGTCCGAGTCGAATCCCATCTGGGTCGGCAGATCGAACGCGACCGAGAGGCCGGTCTGACCGGAGTCGAGGAGGTACCGGAAGCGTGCGTTCGTCTCCTCCGCCGTACCGAACCCCGCGTACTGCCGCATGGTCCACAGACGGCCGCGATACATCGTCGGATAGATCCCACGCGTGAACGGGAAGACCCCTGGGCTGGCGAGGTCCGCCTCATAGTCGATATCGGCGTCCTCCGGGCCATACACACCCTGGATCTCGCTCACTCCCCCTCCTCACCGGCAAACGCGAGCAACAGGTCGTCGGGATCCACGGCCTGCCCTTCCGCTACCGTGATCGTGGCCACCGTGCCCGCCGCCTCGGCGCGGATCTCGTTCTCCATCTTCATCGCCTCGATCACCACCAACCCGGTGCCAGCCTGCACCCGTTGCCCCTCCTCCACCTCGACGCGCAGCACAAGGCCGGCCATCGGGGCCCTCACTTCGCGCGGGACGCGCACTCCATGCGGCGGTGCCAGCTCGCGGATCGTGTGGGTCCGCTCATCCTCCAGGGAGAGCTGCACGGTGCGGCCGTGGATCTCGATCGCCCACCCATCGTCCGTCCTTTGAGCCGAAAGAGGCACGCCCCGCTCGCCGATGAGGAGGTGTCGTCTCTCACTTCCCGGCACGCTCTCGATCTGCGCGCGCGCCTCACGGCCGGCGATCCGAACCCCTGTCTCGGTGGTCTCCACCTCCACGAGCTCGCCGGCGCGCCGCACGTAGTACTTCACACCCCGGCCTTCCACTCAGCCGCGCCCGGCCGGAAAGCCCGTTGCCAGCCACTCAGCTGGCCATCTCTCGTCGGTCCGAGCGGACGGACCGGAATCACGGGTGTGTCGTGACGCTCCTCCTCGAGAAGCACCGCCGCGATCGTGGCGGCATCGAGCAGCTCCTCCTCCATTCCCACGAGCAGCTCGGGATGGTCCTCCACGTAGCGGATCGAGATGCGGCCCTCGCGGAAATCGGCCTCCCCCATGACGGCCAGGTGGAACGGCTGCGTCGTGCGGACGCCTGCCACATGAAGCTCCAGAAGGGCACGCCGCATGCGGGTGATCGCCTGATCCCGGTCGCCCGCGTGCACGATCAGCTTCGCCAGCAGAGGGTCGTAGTGCGGGCCGACGTCGAATCCCCTCGAGACACCCGAGTCCCACCGAACGCCGGGCCCGCCCGGCGGTTCCAGCTCCCGGATCCGACCGACGGAAGGAAGAAAGCCGTTGACCGGATCCTCCCCGCTGATGCGGCACTCGATGGAGTGACCGATGGGCCACGCCGGATCGGGCTCCCAACCCAGCGGCTCGCCGGCCGCCAGACGGATCTGTTCCTGTACGATATCCACCCCCGTGACCATCTCGGTTACAGGGTGCTCCACCTGAAGGCGCGTGTTCATCTCGAGGAAGAAGAACTCCCCTTCGGCGTAGAGGAACTCCACGGTGCCGGCGCTCTCGTAGCCCACCGCCCGGATGGCCTCCAGCGCGACAAGGCCCATCCGGTCGCGCAGCTCCGCGTCGACCACGGGCGCCGGAGCTTCCTCGATCAGCTTTTGGTGACGTCGCTGGATGGAGCACTCCCGCTCGCCAAGATGCACGGCGTTCCCATGCCGGTCCGCGAGTACCTGGATCTCGATGTGGCGGGGGCGATCCAGAAAACGCTCCAGATAAACCCTTGGATCGCTGAACGCCTGCCCGGCCTCGCTCCGGGCTCTGGTGAACGCGCTCGCAAGCTCGTCCGGCTCGTTCACCACCCGCATCCCCTTACCTCCGCCGCCTGCCACCGCCTTCAGCATCACCGGAAAGCCGAGCTCGCGCGCGGCCTGCCGGGCCTCCTCTTCCGTGGCAACCGATTCCGAGCCGGGGACCACCGGGACGCCCGCGTCTCGCATGAGGGCTCTCGCCCGCGTCTTCTCCCCCATGGCCTCGATCGCCTCGGGAGGCGGCCCGATAAAGATCATCCCAGCGGCCAACACATCGCTCGCGAAAGCAGCGTTCTCCGCCAGGAAGCCGTAGCCGGGGTGGATGGCCTGCGAGCCGGTGAGCCGCGCAGCATCGATCAGCTTTCCCCCATCGAGATAGCTCTCGCCCGCCCGCGCCGGACCGATCGGGACGGTCACATCGGCCAGCATGACGTGCGGCGCGAGCCGATCGGGCTCCGAGTAGACCGCCACGGATTCGATGCCCATCTCGCGGCAGGCACGGATGACGCGCACGGCGATCTCGCCCCGGTTGGCGACCAGGATCCGGGAAAAAGACGGCTCGCTCAAAGGGGGATGTTGCCGTGCTTCTTGGGCGGGTTCCGATCCCGCTTGTTCGCGAGCACCCGCAGCCCCGAGATCAGGTGCTCCCGCGTGTGCCGTGGATCGATGATGTCGTCCACGTATCCCCGCGCGGCAGCATGGTACGGATTCGCAAACTTCTCCCGATAGCTCCTCTCGAGCTCGGCCGTCTTCTCATCCGGGTCCTGCGCCGCGCCAATCTCCTTCCGATGCAGGATCTCCACGGCGCCCTTGGGTCCCATGACGGCGATCTCGGCGGTGGGCCAGGCGAAGTTGAGATCGCCCCGGATGTGTTTGGACGCCATGACATCGTACGCGCCACCGTACGCCTTCCGGGTGATCACGGTGAGCTTGGGGACCGTCGCTTCACAGTAAGCGTACAGCAGCTTGGCGCCGTGCTTGATGATCCCCCCGTGCTCCTGTCCGATCCCGGGGAGGAAGCCCGGCACGTCGACAAACGTGACGATCGGGATGTTGAAGGCGTCGCAGAAGCGCACGAAGCGCGCACCCTTGAGGCTCGCATCGATATCGAGCACGCCGGCGAGGACGGCCGGCTGGTTTCCCACGATGCCGACCGGCCCGCCGCCCAATCGGGCGAAGCCCACGACGATGTTGCGCGCATACTCCCGATGGACCTCGAAGAACTCACCGCCATCCGTGATGCGCCGCAGTACATCATGCATGTCATACGGCTTGCTCGGATGATCCGGCACGATGTCCAGAAGCTCTTCGGCCCCCCGCTCGGGAGGTTCTTCCGGCTCACGAACGGGAGGTGCCTCGCTGTTGTTGGAGGGAAGGAAGGAGAGGAGCGTGCGGACCCCCTTGAGCGCCGATGCTTCATCGGCGTAAGCGAAGTGCGAGACGCCCGAGGTTCGGGAGTGGACAGCAGCTCCGCCCAGCTCGTCAAAGCTCACGTCCTCGTGCGTGACCGTCTTCACAACGCTGGGCCCGGTCACGAACATGTGGCTGATGCCCTCGACCATGAAGATGAAGTCCGTGATGGCCGGCGAATACACTGCTCCGCCCGCGCAAGGACCCAAGATCACGCTGATCTGAGGTATCACACCCGAAGCCAGCGTGTTCTGCAGAAAGAGGTCCGCGTACCCCCCCAGCGAAGCCACACCCTCCTGGATGCGCGCTCCACCCGAGTCGTTGAGGCCGATCACCGGAACACCCGCCTTGAGAGCCCCGTCCATCAGCTTCACGAGCTTCTCAGCGTGTGCCTCCGAGAGCGATCCGCCGAAGACCGTGAAGTCCTGGCTGAAAACGTAGACGATTCTCCCGTCGATCGCGCCGTAGCCGGTGACCACTCCATCCCCCGGATACCGCTGCTCGGCCAGCCCGAAGTCGGTGCACCGATGCTCGACGAATCGGCCCAGCTCCACGAAGGAGCCGGGATCCAGGAGTACGTCCAGTCGCTCTCTGGCGCTGAGCTTTCCCTTCGCGTGCTGCTTCTTCAGCCGCTCCGGGCCGCCACCCTCCTGGCTGGCGCGGCGCCGCTCCTCCAGTTCGTGGAGCTTGGCCCGCATCGTCATCGGCTCCTCCGCTCGCGCACTCGCAGCGTCACCCGCCCTCCTTCTCGGCCTTAGCGCGCCGCGCCGCTTCCTCGGCCTCCACATCGCGCCATGTCAGTAGGGAGGCGACATCGAGGAGATAGAGAGCACCGTCGCGCAACGCACGAATCAGTGTTCGTCGCGCCACCGTCGAACTCCCCGGATCGAGCCGGAAGAGGCCCGTCGCACCGGCGATTTCAAGCTCCCGCGCCGCGCGCGAAACGCGCGCTGGATCCCCGGTCCCGGAACGCGCTATGGCGGTCAGGACCACCCGCATCGCATCGTATCCGAGAGCTGGCAGCATATTGCCTCGCAAGGATTTGCGGTAGTGCATCTCATATAGATCCTCAAATGTCGCCCAGGGGGAGGCCTCGGCCGTCCGGTCCACGTACGTCCCCACAATCCAAGCATTCCCTAGAGTGCCCTCCAGCCGACGCAGCACGTCGGGCTCTCCCCACAGCGCGCTTCCGGCGATGATCGTCCCTTCGACACCGTAGTAGGGGATCTGCGGCGTAAGCTGAAGTACGGTCGGCCCGGCCTCCGCATCCACGAAGATCGCCTCCGGCGCGGCCGCGGCGATCCGATCGATCGGACCTCGGAATGTCGTCGTGTCCGGGCGGTATGCGCTGGATGCCACAATCTGGGCTCCCACCTCCTGGGCCGCCTCTGCGAAAGACCGATACGAGCTCTGGCCGAGCGGTCCCAGCGGGTACAATACGGCAAGCCGTCTCAGGCCCGCATCTCCACCCAAGAAGCGCGCCAGGTCCCGCGCCACGTCGCCGTGCCGCCGCTGTCGCTCCCAAAGCGTGAAGGCGTTCTTTTCCGGCTCCTGGATATCTGTTGCCGTCGGGCTGATGAGGAGGAGTTTGGAGTCACGCCGGCCTCGGGCGGCCGCGGCGAAGGCGTCCGAACGCATCGGTCCCACGACGGCGACCACGGCTTCCTTCTCCAGCCCGCGGACCAGCGCCCCGACGTCCGCCACACCCGAGCTGTCGTCTCGAATCACCAGATCCACGGGGAGCGCGCCAGCGGTTCGGGCGTACTCGAGGAGTGCCACCCTGGCGCCCTCTTCGACGAGTTGGCCCGCTGCCGCGAACCGACCCGTCCTCGGAATCACGAGTCCGACGCGGAGTCGTGCGGCCTCCCGGTACTCACCCGCAAGCACCTGCCGGGCCAGCTGGCGATCGGCCGACCACGCGTCCTCTTCCAGCACGCTTCTGGCCACGGCGGCAGCCGAGTCGCCTCGGCCGGCGAGCGCGAGCGCCTTCGCCAGCTCAGCTCCCAGCAGTGCGCCGGGTCGACCCGCCGAACGGGCAGCAAGCGTCTCCAGCTGTACGAGCGTCACCGACCCGGCGGCGGTCCTCATGAGACGCAGGGATTCCTCGTTCAGCGTCCCCGGATGCTCCAGCATGAGCTCGAGGGCGGCCATTTCACGACCGCTTCGAACCCGGATGTGCGCCAGCCGCTGAATCCCGAGCTCCTGCAGCGAACCCGACGCCCTTACGATCAGCACCTCCAGCCGCGACGCTGCGACGTCGGTCTCGCCGGCAGCTTCGAAGGAGACGGCTCCAAGCCAGAGCGCCTGGTTCGCTCCGGCCGACAGTCGGCGTTCGAACTGCCAGGCCGCGTAGAGCGAATCGGCCATCTCAGCGGCACGGAGGTGGCTGCCATCAGCAACGAGGGCTCTCAGCGAGCGGAGGGCGGCCGACTCTTCGGCGCTCAAGCCGGGCTCGCTGCCTCCACCACCGGAGCTGGACAACGCGCAGGCGGACGAAAGCGTGGCGGTCAGAAGTGCGACGGGGAGCCACCGCCACCGCATCGAACGGCACATTCTCAACAAAACGGGGTCCGGTCTAGGGTAACCGGACCCCGCGGCGAGACGTCTCATTGGAACCTCGGCGAGCCTTACCGCTCTTCGTCTTCCTCCGATTCGTCTCCCGCTTGGGTGACCTCTGCCTCGGCGACCTCTTCCTCTTCCTCCGATTCGTCTCCCACTTGGGTGACCTCTGCCTCGGCGACCTCTGCCTCGGCCTCCGCCTCGGCGACCTCCACTTCAGC
>JAPULH010000182.1 GCA_027295155.1 Gemmatimonadota bacterium | reverse complement strand
CGCCTGCTGGGCGGCAGCCTGCTGGGCGGAGGCCGCCGGCACCGAGAGCGCACTCAACGCGGCCCAGCCAGCCACGACCGCGGTGATCCTTCCTCTATGGCTTCTATTCGTCGATTGCCAATGGTCGAGCATGGGTGCACCTCGAGACACATGGTTTCCGCGCCCTGTGCCTCTCTAGCGCGGATCAGCGCGTCCGTAGTCGCGAACGAGCGCGGCGACTCGACCCGGAGAGGTGGTGGGCGGGGCACACGTGGTGCCCGCGCAGACATACGCCCGGGGACCGCTGCCCACACCAGTGACACGGACCACGTCCGCCACCGCCTCGGGGAGCGCATCCAACTCCACCCTCTCCGGGTCGTTGACCTCCACGAGCCGACCGGGCCGATAGGTGCGCCACGCCGCGGTGGCGAGCTCGTGAGTCCGCGGGTCCTCCGACGGGCCGATGATGACGGTGTGGGGCGGCAGGTTCAAGTGGATCTCCGCAGCGAGCGCGTAGGTCGCCGCGAACGCCCCGGCGCCCTGGGCCGATTCGGCGAAAGCGGTGAGCGTCTCTTCGGCCAGATCACGCCACCGGTCGCGCCCCGTGAGCAGGTAGAGCTTGCCCGCGGCGCGCGCCGCGACCGCGTTGCCACCGGGCTGGGACGAGTCGGTGAACTCCTTCACGCGGTTGGCCAAGAGACCGGGCGCGTCTGGAGCGGCGGCGCGGTCCCAGAAGCCGCCTCCTTCCGGATCCCGGAAGATCTCCACAGCGCGGTTCATGATCCGCTCGGCGGTGCGGAGGTACCGGTTTCGGCCCGACACCTGGTAGGCGTCCGCGAGGGCGTCGGCCAGGTAGGCGTAGTCCGCCAGCAGCCCCTCCATGTAGCCCCTCTCGCCGGCCGTGGCGTGCAGCACCTGCCCGCCCGAGTCCACCGCGTGCTCCAGCAGGAAGTCGAGCGTCTGGAGCGCGAAGTCGCGGGCGGCTGTCTCTCCCAGCGTAGCGTAGGCATCCAGGTAGGCCGCGACCATCGCCGCGTTCCGGTCGGTGAACTTCGTCTTCTCGACAAGCGGCGTTGGGCCGCTCGCGCGGGCGGCCTCCAGCCCGCGAGTCCCCGTGCGGATGCGCCGCTCGGCTTCCGGCTCGGAAATGCCAAGGTCGCTGGACACCTCCGCGGCCGCACGGACGATCCGGAGCACGTTCTGCGAGGAGTCCTCCCGCATCTCGCCGCGCTCTCCCACATCGTAGTGGAGGCGGAGAGCCTCGGCCTCGGGCCTCGGCGCGGCGGCCCTGAGCTGGGCGAGGCTCCACGTGTAGTAGGTGCCGTCGTCATCCGGCGACACGTCGGCGTCCTGGTGTGCATAGAACCCGCCCCGCTCCCGGTCCGACAGGGTCCCGTCCACGTAGCGAATGATTTCCCGCGCGACAGCGGCGTACGAGGCATCGCCCGTCAGCCGGTAGGCCTCGAGATACGCCCGGAGGAGGCCGGACTGCACGTAGTCCATCTTCTCGAAGTGCGGCACGGTGAGCCGGCGGTCCACGCTGTACCGGAAGAAGCCGCCGTTCACGTGGTCCCGAATCCCGCTTGTCGCGTATACGTCGAGCGTGCTCAGGGCACGTCCAACGAGCGTGTCGTTCCCGAGCAGGAACCCCTCGGCCAGAGCCAGGCGGATAGCGGAAGGACGGAGGAACTTCGATCCCTCGCCCGCTCCGAAGCCGCCGTACTCCGGATCGAACGCCGAACCGACCCTCTCCGCCATCTCTCGAGGAAGATCCGGGGCCAGCGCTCCCGCCGCGGCCATGTCACGTTGGTACCGCGCCAGGGCCTCCCGAACATTTCCTGCGATCTCGGCCACCTGCCCTCGTTGCTCCTTGTACGCTCGGGCGATCCGCGGCGCGACCTGCCGGAGTCCGGGCACATTCCCGCGCGAATCCGGAGGGAAGTACGTGCCTCCGGCGAAGGGCGTACCGTCTGGAGCGAGAAACATCGTCAGGGGCCAACCGCCCCCTCGGCCGTTGAGGGCGCGCAAGGCGATCTGGTAGCGGCCATCGATGTCGGGCCGCTCGTCCCGATCGACCTTGATGGGAACGAAGTACTCGTTGATGAGCGCTGCGATCTCCGGGTTCTCGTAGCTCTCCCGGTCCATCACGTGGCACCAGTGGCACCAGATCGCCCCGATGTCGAGCCACACCGGGCGGTCGAGAGCCTTCGCCAGCTCGAAGGCTTCCGGGCCCCACTGCTGCCAGGCGACCGGCTGTTCGGCCGCCGACCGCAGATAGGGGCTCCTCGCATCGGCGAGCTCGTTCTCCATCGACTGGCCGACGGAATCGGCCTCCCCTCCAAGGCGACCACCTCGCGCGGCGAAGAGGAGTCCCCCCGCGAGCAGCATCGCGGCGGAGAGCGCCCCCACCGTCCACACGAGCGAACGGCGCGAGCTCCAGGTCATGCGCTGGTCGATTCGACGCGAGTCATCACTGTTTCTCAACCTCAGGCGGCTCTCCAAGTTCCAGGAGATCGCGATCGTTCGCGCGGCGCGGCGCCATGGAAGGCGGCACTCTCTTCCGAACGCCGACGTGCCCGTCTACCTTCCCTCGGCATGGATCCGAAACCCTTCCTCATCGATGAGTACGTGCGATGGTCGGACGTCGACTTTGCCGGCATCATCTTCTACGGGGCCTACTTCCGCTTCTTCGAGCTGGGCGAGATGGAGGTGTTCCGGGCGGCGGGAGTCCCGTACAGCGAAGTGTTCGACCGGTTCGACATCTGGCTGCCGCGCGCGCACCTGGATTGCGATTTTAAGTATCCCGCCCGTCTCGACGACGCCCTGCGCGTAGCGGCGTACTTTACCCGATTCGGCACGAGCTCCATCTCCCTCAACTTCGACGTGCTGCACCTGGGCGCCCGGCGTCTTGCCGCCGTGGGCCACCTGGTCCTGGTCTGCGTGGGACGTGAATCGATGCGGCCGCAGCCGCTCCCCGACGAGCTGCGTCAGGCGCTGCAACCGTTCACGCTGCCCGCGGAAGCCGCCCGGCGACACCTGGGCGTCATCGAGCCACGCTGAGCCGACGGCCAGCCCTTCCGGGCCGCCAGAGGGCCGGCCGACCTCAGACAGTTGACGCACGGGCTCGGTCTTGGTTATACTTGCGCTGCGTCACGGCGAGCAAATGCGGGACCGGGGAGCACCTCGGCCCCCTTTTTTTTAGTCGGGACGTAGGCCGTCGCCGTCCGGATGGGCGGAGCCGGCCGAGGTGACCAACGCGGGGAACGTCCCGCGAACATGAGTAGTCGGTAGACCGGCAGGGTCCGTGCTCCCGACCACACCACAAGCAACATTGGGAGTATGGAGATGGCGACCACAGGAACCGTGAAGTGGTTCAGCGACCAGAAGGG
>JAPULH010000181.1 GCA_027295155.1 Gemmatimonadota bacterium | reverse complement strand
GCCCGGGGGTGAAGCTCACGGACGCGGACCTGCAAGGCATGCCGCTCCGGCTTCTCGTGTCGGAGCGGTCCCTGAAGCAGGGAGGCGCCGAGCTGAAGCGTCGTGCGACCGCGGACGCACAGCTCGTGCCCCTGGAGGACGCTGTCGCCGGCGTCCTGGCCGAGATCGAGGCCCTGCGCTCGGAGCTGGAAGCCAGCCTCTAGCAGGCTGCCCCAGGCTCGAGTTCGAAGCGGTGCTCGAGCAGGTCGTCGTCCTCGAAGAGCAGCCACCCGCGGAAGTGCCGGCGCTCCAGAAGCCAGGGAAACCAGATCCGGTCGTCCGCCCACATCTCGGCGTACGGGATCCGGTCGAGCGGCGTCCACAGCGGAATCGCCTCCTCTGTCTCCTCGGGATCGCCGTCCCAGTCGTCCGCCCGGAACACGTAGCCGTGGATGGAGAAGCCGTCCACGAACTGGAAGAGGAGCTCGCCGTGCTGCCGGACGGCCGTGGGTGTGATGCGAAGCTCCTCGCGAACCTCGCGGACCGCAGCCTGCTTCGGCGTCTCACCCGCATCGATCCGGCCGCCCGGGCCGTTGATCTTGCCGGCCCCCAAGCCGCGCTTCTTCCGGATGAGGAGGACGTGAGCATCCCGGATCACGAAGAGGAGCGTGGCGCGTTCGGTGGGCTCCCAGTTGGCCCAATCGACGTCGTCGAGAGTCCGGTAGGACGCCATTAGCAGGATTCTCCAGCCGCCTGTTGGGGCCTCACGCCACGATGTACGTGCCGGTCCCCACGGCGATTATGCGCGCCTCGTCGTTGCGCATCTCCGTGCGGGTGACGGCCACCCGGCTCCCGGCACGGAGGACGTAGCCGGTGGTCTCGAAGTGCTTCCCCGACCCGGGCCTCAGAAAGTCGACACGCAGGTCGATGGTCCCCAACCTTCCGAACAGCTCCAGCTTCTCCTCCCGGCTGCGGTCCTCGCGCTGCAGCGCGCCAGAAGAGCCGCCAGTCCCCCTGTCACATCCAGAGCGGCCGAGATGAGCTCGGTGGAGTGTCCGCCGGACGTAATTGCCCACCAGTTCGTCCCGCATCTCGAAGCGGGAGCGGACGCGCTCCCTGGAGAAGGAGACCAGCTCCAGGCCAAGCAAGTGGTTGAAGGGGATCCGCTCCGAGAAGATCCGGCCGATCTCGTGGACGAACTCCACCGGAAGCGCCGGATCGCCCGGGTCCGCCGGCTGCCTGGGGTCACCCGGTTCCGCCGGCTGCGCGGGGTCGCCCGGTTCCGTCACCCGAGCTTCTCTCGAACGAGCCGTTGAAGTACCTCCGGGTTCGCCCGCCCACCCGTCTCACGCATCACCTGGCCCACGAAGAAGCCGAGGAGACCGCTCTGGCCGGCGCGGTACCGGGCCGCCTGCTCCGGATGGCCGTCGATGGCGCCCTCGACGATCGCCCGCAACGCGGCCGGATCGCTGATCTGCTCCACGCCCTCGGCCCGCACGATCTCTCGCGGATCGCCCCCTTCCCGCACGAGCCGCGCGAACACGTCCTTGGCGGTCCGCCCCGAGATCGTCCCGTCCTCCACCAGCGCGACGAGGCGGCCAATCTCTTCTCCTCCGAACGGCAGGCTCTCGATCTCCCGATCCTTGAGCTCCCGGAGGAGCTCGTTGACGATCCAGTTCGCCACACCCCGGGGGGAGTCGTGCACCACGAGCGCGCCCTCGAAGAGGTCCGCGACCGCGACATCGCCCGAGAGAAGGTCCGCGTCCTCCTCCGGAAGGCCAAGCTCGCTCATGTAGCGCTCGAAGCGGGTCGCCAGCTCCGGTCTCCGAGCCCTCAGCTCGTCTCGCGCTTGCCGGCCCGTGTCCTCGCCCGCCGGTGCCTCTTCTCTATCCGCCTTCTCGACCTTGACAATAAGTTGCTCGGTGAGGCGGAGATCGTCCTGCAGCCGGCGGGCCCACGGGTCCTTGAGCTCGACGGTGCGGTTGTAGACGGGCCGGCCTTCATCGCCGGTGTCCGAATCGCGGACAAAGTAGCCCAGGCGCTCGAACTGATAGTGGGTGCCAGGCGCGTCTTCCGCGACGCTCGGCTCGACTCGTGCCTCCGGGACGATGACTAACGATGTCGGGTTCAAGTGCTCGTGGAAGTCGGCGTCTTCTTCCGGATTCGGTTCGAAGAAGAGCCGGTCATACAGGCGTACCTCGCAGGGGAGTGACTCTTCGCACGACACCCAATGGATGGTCCCGCGCACGTTGCGGCCGTCGGGTGTCGAGCCGCCACGCGTCTCCGGATCGTACGTGCAGCGGAGCTCGACGACCTCGCCCGTCTCCGAATCCCTCACTACGTCGTTGCAGGTGATGAGGTACGCGTAGCGGAGGCGAACCTCCCGACCCGGAGCGAGACGGTAGAAGCCCTTCGGAGGATCTTGCTCGAAGTCGGTGCGCTCGATGAGCAGGACACGCGAGAACGGCACTGTCCTGGAGCCTTGCAGTCCGACGTCGCTTGGGAAGTAGGGCGCCTCCAGCTCCTCCGTCTTCCCTTCCGGGTAGTTCTCGATCTCGACCCGAAGCGGCCGTAGCACGCACATCACCCGAGGAGCCGTGCGGTTTAGGTCATCCCGGATTGCGTGCTCGAGCGTTCCGATATCCACCCGGTTGTCTGCCTTCGCGACGCCGATCAGGTCGCAGAAGCGCCGGATCGCCTCGGGCCTCACTCCCCGCCGGCGCAGTCCGGCCAGGGTGGGCATGCGCGGGTCGTCCCAGCCGTCCACCCGATCCTCGCTCACCAGCTCCGCCAGCTTGCGCTTGCTCATGACCGTGTAGTCGAGGTTGAGTCGAGCGGATTCGGTCTGGTGGGGCCTCGGCTGCCACGCTCCAAGCTCGCCGCTCTCGACATGCGGCCGGGTGTTGTCGACGACCCAATCATACAGCGTCCGGTTGTCCAGGAACTCGAGCGTGCACAGGGAGTGGGTGATCCCCTCGATCGCGTCGGAGAGCGGGTGCGCCCAGTCGTACATCGGGTAGATGCACCACTCGTCGCCCGTGCGGTGGTGGGTCGCGTGACGGATCCGGTACAGGAGCGGGTCCCGCATCTTCATGTTGGGCGCCGCCATGTCGATTCGCGCGCGGAGCACGTACGTCCCGTCCTCGAACTCCCCCGACCGCATCCGCCCGAAGAGAGCGAGGCTCTCCTCCACCGGCCGGTCGCGATGCGGGCTCGGCCGCCCGGGCTTCGTCACCGTTCCGCGGTACTCGCGGATCTCCGCCTCGCTCGAGCTGTCCACGTACGCAAGCCCGTCCTTGATGAGCTGCACGGCGTGCCCGTACAGCCGCTCGAAGTAGTCGGATGCGTACCGGGACGGGCCGTTCCAATCGAAACCTAGCCACCGGATGTCCTCCTCGATGGCACGGGCGTATCTCTCGTCCTCCGTGGTGGGGTTCGTGTCGTCGAAGCGGAGGTTGCAGGTGCCGCCGAACTCCTCCGCCACGCCGAAATCGAGGCAGATCGCTTTGGCGTGCCCGATGTGCAGGAAGCCGTTCGGCTCCGGCGGAAAGCGGGTGACGACGCTCCCACCGTTGACGCCGGCCAAAACGTCGGACGCGACCATCTTGCGGATGAAGTCGCGCGACTCCTCGCTCATCTCTCAGCTCCTCGGAAGGTAGGGGCGACCCGGCCCAAACGAACCTACGGGCGAGGCCGCACCCAGGAGAAGTCGGCCACCACCGGCAGATGGTCCGAGGCCCGTTCCGTATCCTCCGCCCGGAGCCCGTGATGATCCAGCCATTCGTTCGTCAGATCGCGCGTATCCAGCACGAAGGCGCGCTCCAGCCGCAGAGCCGCGTCTCCGAACAGCATGAAGTCCAGCCGGGCGGGCGGGAACGGACCGGCGCCGCCGTCCCAGGTCGCGTTCGACAGCCCGTCGAGCTGCAGCGCTCCGGCCACGGCGAGCCCGGAGCCGTCCACGTCCACTTCCCGCAGCATCGTCTCGAGCGGCTCTCGGGAGCCGACCAGGTTGAAGTCGCCGGCGACGATCACGGCATCCACTCCGCCACCGTGGCGGGCGAGCGCCTCGGTGATCGCCTCGTGGATCGCGGCGACCTCGATCTGCCGCACGTACTCCTCGACCGTTTCCGTTCCGTTGCCGCAGCACTGGAGGTCCAGGGTCACGATCAGGAGGCTGGCGTCCTTTAGCTCGACGATCCCACCCAGGGCCGGGAGGCCCGCTTCCGGTCCCCCGAAGCCCTGTGGTCGGCTCCGCCCCGCCAGGCTCTTCAGCTGCTCGAACAGGGAGTCCGGGTACGAGATCTCCTCGAGCTCGTGCACCGCGATCACAGGGCGACCGGAGACGATCACGCCGCGCTGGGGCCCGCCAGCCTCCCCGTACATCAGATGCCAGTCCTCCCCATCAGGGCCGGGCAGACCGGAAAGAAAGTCGGCGATCTCCTCGGCCGCGCCGGCCGGGGCCTCATGCAGCAGAATGATGTCGGGACGAGCGGCCGCCAGCACGCGTGCGAAGCGGTCCTTGCGATCGAGCAGGTTTCCGCGCGACACGTTCCAGGCGAGCACCCGGAAGGAGGTGCCGGGAGCACGCGCGAGAGGATCCTCCCCTCCCGCGGGCAGCGGGCGCGGACGCCCGCCCACCAGCTCGTACGTGAATGGAGGGGCCCCCACCCCCTGCCGGACCGATCCATCGGAGCCCGTAAACACGAGCTTGGCCGCGTACCGGTCGCCAGCGAAGAGCGTGACGCCGCCGGCTGGCCCGACTCCGCCAAGGGCCCCGTATCCGCGGTCGATGCGAAGCTCGACGAATCGCGATGCGTACGTCGGGGCGAAGGTGAGGCCTACGTCGTACGAGTCATGACGCGAGAAAGCGCCGTCGGTGGGGCCGCCTGTCGCGAACCTCACGCCAGCCCCGATGCCGGGTGGGCCCCCGGCGATCGGATAGAAGGGCCGGAGATCGACGACAAGATCCACGCCCTCGAGGCCGTGAAGAGCGGAGCCCGTGGAGGGATCGCCGTCGGCGTCGAACAGAATCGACACCGTCCCATCTAGAGACAGCACGTTCAGCGGCCGGCCGAGATCCAGGAGGAGGTAGACCGCCCCGTCATCGTGGCTCGCCTTCGCCACGCGAAAACCCGGCTCGGCTCCCGGCGCGTAGACCCCGTCCGGTATCGTGACGGTCGCCGAATCCCAGTCGTCGAACCGGCCGTCCAGGACGACCGGCCCCTGGGCCGCCAGCGGGCCGGCGAGGAGGAACGCGGCCCCGACGACGACGGGCAGCGGGAAAAACGGTCCTAGCAGGTCGCCAAGCCTCCGGCTGGAGCTACGGCTCGTATATCTCCGTCTCGGGAAAGGTGAGGGCAAAGCCGTACCATCGGGTAAACACCTGGAGCGGTCGCTCGATCTCTTGGCGGTCGCCGCTCTTATCGAAGAGCTCCCCGCCACGAAACACCTGTCCCGTGTCCAGGCGAAGCTCGCCGTCCTCCCAGCGGGCGCCGGCAGCGTTCGCATACAGGGCGGCGAGCGCCCGCGATGTCGGTTCCACGTAGACGACCAGGCCGCGGCCGTTCAACCTGTCAACGATCACCTCGCCGGCGTCCAGCACGTACTCCATCGCGTAGTACTTGGCCGCGTCGCCATCCCACACGCCGATCCCAACCTCCATCGTGGGGCGGCGCGTGTCCTCCCGCGCCATCGTGCCCTGGAAGCGATCGTTCAGGCCCGTCAGCCGCTCGAAGACCCGTTCCAGGAAGTTGCCCTCGACGCGAATCGGGCGCTCGGAGATGGCGATCTCCAGGTCGGAATCGGTCTCGAGCGCCGCCTCTACCGTCGTGTGGAGCAGGTTGTACACGGGAAGTCGGGCACCGGCAAGCGGGCCGTAGACGGCCTCGCCCGTGATGTGATTCCAGATCGTGCCGGTCTCCTCATCCCACAGGATGGACACGCCGTTGTACAGGCCGCGCGACTCGAAGTGGTGGACCATCCCGTCGACGAAGGGGGTCAAACTGACCCCCGTGTTGCAGACCACTCAGAAAGACACCATCCATGGCTCGCCCGAGATGTCGCCCTGCGCCACGTGATGGTACGCCATCTGGTCGGTCACCAGCGCCAGCCGGCCCGCGGGGTGCTCCATGACGAGCAGTGAGGTCTCCTCCTCGACCACCCCGTCGCGCAGCGCCTCGGCGAGCGGCTCCGTACCCTCGACGAGGAACGGCACAAAGAGCGTCTCGTCGGCCAGGTAGGCTCGCTCCACCTCGAATTCGGGCGCCTCCTCCCCGGCGGCCTGTCCGCGCAGCTCGCGGCCTGCCGCCAGCATCACGATCGGCACGGCCGCGGCGGCGGGCAGAGCGCGCTTCCATCCGTCTAGCATTCGGATCCTCCCTGCTGAGCATCGCGCCGGCGGCAAAGAGCCGCGCAGCGATAGGCCCCGCGGCAATAGGTCCCGCGGCAATAGGTCCGGCGGCGCGAAAAGGACGTGGGTGACAAGCTCGGGTCCCCGGGGCCTGGGCTCAAGACCCCGCGTCTTCAGCGCGCTCTCAGGGCCGGCTGACTCGGGTAGCTACTCCCGTGGCTTGGGTCGCCGCGTCTGTCAGCGGGCACCCGGCGTTTCGGTGGCCCCGTCACGCGGGACCCCGAGCTCCCGCATCACCGTTTCACGAATAGGGTCAACGGTGCGGCCGAACCCGTAAAAGCTCTTCACGACCCCCAGCTCGCGGTCCAGCACGACGGTGTACGGCAAGCCCCGGTAGTTGTACCGATCCCGAAGGCGTCCTTCCCCGGCCGCGCTCCGGTAGGACACCCCGCCGAGCTCCTCGACGAAGCGGATGCCGTCGGCGGGCCTGATGTCCTCGTTCAGGCCGATCACCACCGCGTCGGCGGGATCGAGCTCAGACGCGAGCTCGCTGAGGACCGGCATCTCCTTCCGGCAGGGCGCGCACCAGCTCGCCCAGAAGTTCACGACCACGACCCGCCCGCGATAGCTCTCCAGATCGATCCTGCCGGAACCGTCGAGCGCCGGCAGGTCGAACGGATGGAAGGCGGCCCGCGTCGAGGCCCCAGTCCGCGACAAGGCTTCGGCGAGCGGGATGGAGAAAACGCGACCGCCGCGATCGACGAAGAGGGCGCCATCGGCCGGCACGTCGGCCGCCCGGACGAGCTCGCCTCGATCGTCGAACACGAGCAGCCGCCGCTCCTCGGTATCCGAGCCGGCCGAAGCCAGCACGTAGGCAAGGCCGTCCCGGCCGAGGACGACTCCGTACTGCACGATCGTGAACTTCGGACTCACCGACCCGCCTTCGGCCGCGAAGCGGGGCGCGGGGATCGGCTCCGGGGTCGGCCAGCGGCTCACCCACTCGAGCTTTCCGGAGCGGTCGAAGCGACGGATCTCCGGCTCCAGGGCGGATGCGAAATAGATCTCTCCCTCGGGCCCGACAGCGACCCAGCCGGTGTTCGCCAGCTGACCCATGAACGAGCGTTCCGGAACCTTGACGGTCCCGACCGGGCGTGGCTCACCGCCCTCGGCCGGCTGAAACCAGAGCAGCGGGTCGTCCGGCCGCACGGGAGCGAGCGCGAACTCCAGGTACGTGCGCGCGGCCGCGCTGCCTGCGCGGCTGCTCCCCCCCAACAGACCGGGCAGACGGGCGCCGAGCCACTCGACCGGCCGGCCGTTCCTAAAGACGAGCGCCGAGCCGTCGGGCTCAACCGCCAGCACACCGCGCGCATCGGCGGCCACGCTCACGGGGCCGGCCAGGGCCCGGCCGTCCGGGGACGCACCATGCAGCACGCCGGCCACCGCGCCCACCCGGTCGAAAAGAACCACGCGGGCGCCTTCCGTGTCGGCCCACGCCGCCCCCCCATCGGGCAGCGCGGTGGACGCCCGGCCGCTCAGGAAGAGCGGCTGGACCTCACGAGCGGGCAGCCCATCGTACAGATAGAGGATCTCCCACGGAGCCTGGATCTCCAGGTTGCGGATACCATCCACCTCGACGATCGCAGGGTCGGAATACGCGGCGTTCGGCTCTCCGGCCAGCCGTCCGTCTCCGTCGACCCCGCATGCCGTCGGCAGGAAAAGCGCGAGGCCGAAGGCAAGCCTCCGGCCTCGCGGCAGATACCGTGCCATCGTCACGCGTTCATTGGCGTCAGACCACCTCGATGCTCTCGATGATGATCGTCTTCTGGCCGGCGCGCTCGATCACCTTGCCCTTCACCTTCACCTCATGCTCGGCGTGGGGCTTCAGCTGCTCGTTCGAGCCGGTGCCCGGCATGGCCTTGCTGACGGGCATGTAGATCTCACCGTCATGGAGCAGCACGAGCGGGATGCCCTGGTCCGCGCACACCTGGGCACACATACGATGCTCTTCGCCGGTCAGCCCGTAGACCACCTTGCACGAAAGGTCGACGACCTGGGCGGTGAACTCCACCTCCTCGCCCTCGGCCATCTTCATCTGCATCATGTCCTGCGCGACGGCCGGGCGCGCACCGAGTGCGACAAAGCCCAACGCGGCGACAGCGAGTGCCAACCTCTTCATCTGGATCCTCCTTGTGGGTTGCTGATTCGACGAGCGGGCCACCCGCTTGCCGTTCGTACTAGTGCTGGTGAACGCTCTCCGCCTCTTCGGGAGGCGGCACATGGAGCTCGAAGGAGGCGGCGTTCACGCCCGCGTCCAGGTTGACGTAGAGCAGCCACCTGCCCTCCATCGGGATCTCCAGGTTCACCGTGTACTGTGTGGGCGAGATCGCCTCCGCATCGAATCGCCGGATGCCGTGCATCGGCATCTCGGGGGAGACCAGATCCACGCTGACCGGAAGCGGCTCCGGGCTGTCGCTTCGGATCACGATGTTCAGCGACAGAGGGCCGAGACACACCGGCACGTTCGACGTCGTGACCGTGACGAGCGTGCCCCCACTCGACTCCCCCTCCCAACTGCCCGCCTCGGCGAACGGAACACCAATCGTCTCGGCCGCGAAGGCGGCCTCCGGCGTCTCATCCACCTCCACGTTCAGCTGTGTACGGTCCGCCGAACCGCATGCGCCCGATGCCAGCGCCGCCACGACAGCGGCCCCGATAGCCGTTTCTCGTAACATCACGCTCGATCTCATCTCTCTTCCTTCTGTCGACTAGCAGAACAAGCTGTTACCCACCTTGGTTCCATCCGCCCAAGCCGCATCCACCCGTCCGGTTCCGGGAGTGTTGGCACAGCCCCGAGCAGGGCGGAGATTAGGCCCCGGACGTCCGGGTGTCAGCATAAGTCGCCGGCGAACCGAGGAGAACGCAGCGTTGACGGGAGATTGGTGGAAGTACGTCAGCTTGTTCGGGGTCGGTCTCATCGCCGGGACGCTGAACGTGATCGCCGGCGGCGGCTCCTTCCTGACACTGCCCTTCCTGATCTTCCTCGGCCTTCCCCCGACAGTAGCGAACGGCACCAACCGGATCGCGATTCTCGTACAGAACGTGGGCGCCGTGTGGGGCTTTCACCGGCACGGGCTAGTGGAGTGGAGGTTGCTGCCCGTTGCGGCCGTGCCGGCCCTGCTAGGCGCACTCGGCGGCACGTGGGCCGCGATCGCGATCGGCGACCGAGCGTTCCAGCGCGTGCTGGCTGCGCTCATGGTGGCGGTCGTGATCTGGATGTTGTGGGATCCGCTCCGACGGCGAGCAGAAGAGGGCGAAGCAGCGGAACCCACGCTGAGTCGGCCGGTGATCGTGGCTGGATTCTTCGCGGTCGGCGTGTACGGCGGGTTCGTGCAGGCCGGCGTGGGATTCCTCATCCTCGCCGTCACCACGCTGGCGGGGCTCGACCTCGTCCGCGGCAACGCCCTGAAGGTTCTCCTCGTGCTGACGTACATTCCGGTGACACTCCTTCTCTTCGGACTCAGCGGGAAGGTCGCATGGGGAATGGGGCTCGCCCTCGCGGCCGGCAACCTGCTCGGCGGACTTGCCGGCGTACGGCTGACCGTACTGAAGGGCCATCTGTGGGTGAAGCGGATCGTGACGGCCGCAATCGTCGCGTTCGCGATCAAGCTCTGGCTGGCTCCGTAGGAGGCTCGGGACCCTGCCGCCGCGGCTGCCTCACCCGTCGCCAAGCCCTCGAAACTGCCCTACTTTGTTCGGCCGGAAACCACAGGGATGAAGACCAAAGAAACCAGGTCTTGGAGGAGTAGATGAGACGAGTTCAGAGACTCGCCTGCGCGGTGCTGGCGCTCACGCTGGTGGGGTGCGGCGGGGTCAGCTATCAGTCCGACTTCGACCAGAGCGCCAGCTTCTCGGGCTTGCAGACGTACCGCTGGGCAGAACGCACCGACGTGGGAGACGACGACCCTCGGGTCTTCAACGCGATCGTGGCCGGCCGCGTGAAGAACGCCGTCAACAAGGCTCTGCAGGCGAAGGGGTACAAGGAGGTAACGTCCGGCACACCGGACTTCCTCGTGTCGTGGCACGGGGCCATCGAGGGCAAGATGAGCTACTCGACGATCCACAACAACTACGGGTACGGTTGGGGTTGGTACGGCCGAGGGTACGGTGGCATGGGCATGGGCACTTCGACCACCTACGTGAACGAGTGGGACGAGGGCACGCTCATCGTCGGCATCGTCGATCCCCAGAGCAACGAGCTGATCTGGTGGGGATCGGCGAACGGCGAGCTGAGCAAGACGAAAAGGCCACCGGACGAGGCGCAGAGGAAGGCGAACGAGGTCGCGGCTAAGATCCTGGAAGGCTTTCCGCCGGGAGCGTCGAAGTAGCGCCTAGGGCCGGTCCTTTAGGTTTCGATCGAGGAACGAGCGGATGTATTCGGCGATCTCGCTGCCCATTTCCTCGAGCGCGAAGTGGCCCGTATCCAGAAGGTGGAGCTCCAAGTTCGTGAGATCGCGCTGGTAGGGGTGGGCCCCTTCGGCCGGGAAGATGTAGTCGTTCTGGCCCCA
>JAPULH010000180.1 GCA_027295155.1 Gemmatimonadota bacterium | reverse complement strand
GAAGGGGTGCTGGTCGTTATCGCCCCCGGCCATCGCACCACCCGGACGGACCGCGACGGCCGATTCACCATCCCCAACCTGCCCTCCGGGAACTACCTGCTGGAGACCACCAAGGCCGGGTATCGGCCCGCCTCGGCCGGGCCGCTAGACTACTCCGCGGGGCAAGGCCTCGCTGTCGAGATCCGCCTGGACACGCACACCTTCCAGGAGAAGGTCGTGGTACAGCCCGCCGAGCCATCCCCGAAGAGCGGCCCGTTTCCGGCGGGATGGACCCGGGAGGAGGCATCCCGCATCTCCGGCTCGCTGGATGATCCGCTGCGCAGCCTCACGGCCCTGCCCGGGGTCGCCGCGGTCAACGACTACAAGGCGGAGATCCGCTTGCGGGGCGGCGAGCCCGAGGACACCGTGTTCCGGCTGGACGGCGTTACCCTCGAAAACCCTTACCACTTCCGTGGCGCCAAGGCCTCGACAGCAGCTTTGAACATCGACGCGTTCGATCAGTGGGTCGTCAAGATGTCGGGTCTTGGGGCCGAGGTGGGCAACACCGTCGCGGGGGTCGTGGAACTCACCCCCACTGAGCGGGGTGCGGCGAGCCCGTTCCTGGAGGCCGCCCTCGGAAGCCTGGCCACTCGCATCACGTCCGGGGGGGCGCTGGGCGACGGCGGCTCCTGGGTCGTCGCCGGCCGCTACTCGAGCCTGGAGCTCTACGGTGACCGCCTTGAGTCGGATCGGACCGGCGCTCCGGATTTCGGGGACGTCTTTCTGCGGGTCCGGCAACCGCTGACAGAGCACCTGGCACTCGTGGCCGGAGGTCTCGGCTCGTCCAGTAGTGACGAGACCGTGGAAGACGACGGCGCGTCAGCCACCAAGCTGGAGGCGTCGAGTTGGATGACCTATGTGGGCCTGGACGCGACCGTGCGGGAGAACCTTCACCTCACCGGGCGGTTGGCCTACACCGACTTCCAGCAGGACATCAAGGACGGTGACGCGGATCCGCTGAGCGACGACGAAGAACGATCCGCGATCTCGCTGACGGCTACCGGGGGGAGGCCCGAACGCCCCCGCTGGCAGGCCGGCCTGGAGGCCACCCGGATCGACGGGAGGATCCAGGGAGCTCTGGAGTCGCTGGAGAACGCGGTACCCTTCACAGGCCGGTCCAGCCGCGTGGGTGTTTTTGGCTCGGTCTTCTTTCGTCCCACGTCGCGTTGGACCATCGAGACGGGCGCACGCGTCGATCGCGACTCCCGGGCAGGGTGGGCGTCGGCCCAGCCGCGGGTGCGGGCCGAATACTGGGCCGGCGACTGGAGTCTGCATCTGGCGGCCGGACGTTACGCTCAGTTCCCGCGCCGCGAGCAGGAGTTCCTGGCCCAGGGCGAGCCCCTGGGCGTTTCCGTCTCCGACGAGCTGTCGGCCGGCGTGACATTCCGCCTCCCTGCTGCGGTGCAGGTGCAGGTCAGTGGATTCGTCCGGCGGATGCGGGACGTGAGCGCCGAGGTGGTCAACACCCTCCCCGGCCTGGCCGAGGCCATGGGACGCTTCGACCGGGGGCAAACCGAGGGCCTGGAGCTGGGCGTCCGGAGAGATCGTGGCCGGTTCCAGTCGTGGCTCTCCTTCACGGCCCTGAGCGCCTGGGCGACGCGTGACGGACACGAGTTCGCCCGCAACGCGGACCAGGCCTACCGGCTGGACGTCTCAGGACGCTACCTCATCGGGCACCGGTGGGAGATCGGGGGCCGTTATCAGCTTGCCGATGGAGTCCCCTATACATCCTACGAGGCGCTCGGTGACGGCTTGCGGGAGTTGGGCCCGCTCAACGAGGCCCGTCTCCCGGCAACCTCACGGCTGGACGTGCGTGCCACCTACGAACGTCGGTGGGATCTGCTCCGAACCCGCTTCTACGTCGAGATCATCAATGTCCTCGACCAGGACAACATCCGCAGCCGTGAGCTGGAGTGGGACGACGATTCCGAGAGCTACGAGCTCAACGAGCGCCACTCCCTGTCCCGCGTGCCCGCCTTCGGCATTGTGCTGACCTGGGCGCCCTGACGCCTGGCCGCAGCATCGCCCGGGAGTCTCCGGTATATTAGTCGCAATCCCGGCGGTGTCCAGAATCGCTGGACCACCTCAGCAAGTGTGGATCGACGGCGAACAGGTGGATCTGTCCAATCGCAACCGCGACCTCTACGAGCGCTACCAGCAGCGCCTTGAGGGGCACTAGAGTCGGGCCGCAGGAAGGTCAGCGGCTGCCCGGCAGGAGCATGTACAGGTAGCGGCGTGCCCACCGGAAGGTTCGCCAGGCCGCCCAGAGGCGGCTGCCGGCCCGCACGGCCATGCGCGGCCTGAAGATCGCCACGGCCGCGGCTCCCAGAAAAAACCACTCCGGGTGCGACGAGACGGCACGACCCAGCCGAAGGGCACGGCCGGTCAGGGTGACGTAGGGCCGCAGCGGCGCCACCGCATGGGCCATACGCTCGCGCTCCTCGGCAGCCCGGCAGCGCAACTTCGCTTGCCTCTCCAGCAGGTTGCGCTCGTAGCCGATCATGTCACGAGGTCATGCGCTCGCGGTCCTTGGCGAGTTCGGCGAGTGTGGCTTGAAACGGCTTCGGCCTGCTGCTCATCCACATGCGCAGGCCCAACCCGATGGCGAGAGCCCCACCGAGACACAGGCCGCTCAGCGTAGCCAGCGCCAGCACCCGGTGCTCCTCGCCGGCCAGCGTCATCACCAGGATCGCCAACAGGACCACCCCGAGGAATACGAGGAACAACGATATCGCAACCCAGATCAGGAGCTTCGCCAGTCGGAGGCCCTCGATCTCGATATCGGTTCCCAGCAGGCGCAGGCGGCTCTCCACTGCCGCAAGGGCGGTGGTCGCGAGCCGTCTCAGGGAATGGAACAGTCCCGTATCTGATCCAGGGCTGGATGTGGAGCCGGACATCGAGCCGGTCTAGCGCCGCCGGAGGAGCATGCCCACGATGATGCCGAGCCCGGCGCCGATACCGACGGCCTTCCATGGCTGCTCATGCACGAACTTGTCGGCGGACTGGGCCGCCTCGCGGCTGCACGCTCTCACCTGCCCCTCGAGATCGCCCAGGCGAGCGCGTGCGCCCTTGAGCGTCTCCTCGGCCTTTGTACGCGCGGCGGCCACCTTCTCGCTGGCCTGGCCGGCGGTCGCACGGACCAGTGCGTCAGCGTCGGCCATCAGCGCCTTCAGATCGGCAATAATCTTGTCACGCGTAACGGCCTCGGTCTGTTCCATGGATACACCTCTCGAAGAAAGCCGGTTTCGGAATGCAGGAGGAAACACGTGCAGCATATCGTGTTCGCCTCCCGCGGGCAACTCAGGGCGCCCCGCCGTTGGATTCATAAGTAACTGATTTTGGACAAGTTTTTGCAGACCGGGAAGTTACGTTGGCAGCGCAAGGCCGGCAGGTGGAAATGACTGCTCCCACCCCAAGCTCCCCGATCTCCACAGGATCAGAAGGGCCTCAGAAGCCGCAGGCGGCGAGGCGATCCATGCCGACCTGGATGGTCAGCACCCAGGTACCGTCGCTGCAGCCACCTGTCCTTCCCCAAAACTCCATCTGCCTCATTATTAGAGGAACATCGTGCTGTCGCGGCGTAGCTCCCCAACCGGGTTCCATGTTCGATACGAGCGTGGTGCGTCCGAGCACGGCACGATGGACCAGCCGTGAGCGATTGGAGACAGAGAGCCCCCGAGGCGGCGCATGCCGTAATGTGCCGAAATT
>JAPULH010000018.1 GCA_027295155.1 Gemmatimonadota bacterium | reverse complement strand
TGACGCCGACCTCCGTGCCGGCGACCTTGGCCGTGTATCCGCTGATGAAGTGGTACATCGCCTGGGGGATGGTCAGCTTGCTGACCGGCGGGAGGACTCCGAAAGCATCACACGTGAGGAAGATGATCTCGGTCGGGTGGTCGGCCACGCAGGGGATCTTCGCGTTGGCGATGAACTCGATCGGATAAGCGCCACGGGTGTTCTGCGTGATCGTGTCGTCGGAGTAGTCGACGCGGCGGCGCTCGTCCAGCACGACGTTCTCCAGAACCGCGCCAAACCTCAGAGCCTGGAAGATGTCCGGCTCCTTCTCGAGACTCAGGTCGATCGTCTTCGCGTAGCAGCCGCCTTCGATGTTGAAGATGCCGCGCTCCGTCCAGCAGTGCTCGTCATCTCCCACCAGCAACCGTTTCGGATCCGCGGAGAGCGTGGTCTTCCCGGTACCGGAAAGACCGAACAGGAGCGAGGAGCGAGCCGTCGCCGGGTCCGCCGTCGCGGAGCAGTGCATGGAGAGCACGCCGCGCTTCGGCATCAGGTAGTTCATGATCGTGAAGATCCCCTTCTTCATCTCCCCGGCGTATTCGGTGCCGAGGATCACCACCTCCCCGTCCTCGAAGCTCAGATCGACCGTGGTGGGGGACAGGCCGGTCGTTTCGTGAGCGGCTGGAAAGTCGCCCGCGTTGTAGATGACGTAATCCGGCTGGCCGAAGCTCGCGAGCTCCTCCTGGGTCGGGCGGATGAGCATGACGTGCATGAAGAGCGCGTGGTACGCCCGCGAGCACAGCACCCGCACCCGAATCCGGTACTCCGGGTCCCAACCGGCGAACCCATCGATGCAGAACACGTGATCGGCCAGGTTCAGGTGATCGCGCGCGCGCTCCCGGTTCAGGCGAAAGAGCTCCGGCTCGATAGGAAAGTTCACGGGGCCCCACCAAACGTCCTTCTCCGAGTCCGCGTGCCGGACCAGATGCTTGTCCATCGGCGAGCGTCCGGTCTTCTCACCGGAGTACGCGACGAGCGCCCCGTTCGCGGCGATCCGCGACTCTGGCTCGTTGCGGATCGCGTCCTCGTAGAGCTCCGCCGGAGTCGGATTGCGCCGAACGTCGTCGACGGTGATTCCGTGTGGTCGCAGGTCGAAGGTCATATCAGGAGCAGCCGGCGTAACGAGGGTCTCGCGCGTCCAAAAAGCTACAGGAAAGATCGTCGGACCACCACGGCACCAGGCGGCGGATCGACCGATTTCGGCCTTCGGGAACCTCGTTCAATGTGGCTAGGCGGCAGCGCTCGGCTCGCGAGCCCTCTTGAGGCGGGCACCCCAGAGAACGCCGACCGCCCCGATGAGCGGGTTGAGGAGCGCGAGCCAGCCGGGCTGCCGGCCGCTCTGCATCGCCTCGCTGCTCGCGACCGTGGCCTCTCGCGGTAGGGTCGGCGCGTCGCCCGTCATGGACGGGAGCGCCAGGGCGACTCCCACCACGATGACGACCACGGCCAGCTTTTTCGGGGCTCCCACGTTCCGCGCGACGGTCGCGCACACGTAGCCGCCCAGGACGGCCCCGATGAGCCCGAGCACGACGCTGGTGATGATCCACAGGCCGGAGACATCGAACACGCCGGGCCGGAACACGAGGTCCGCTCCCATGATGCGTAACGCCAAGGGGAAGCTGAGAATGACGAAGGCCGCCATCGTCAGATAACCGAGGACCACGCCGCCAAGGGATCGCATCATCCGCTCTCCTTACCTGAGGTCTGCACTCGCAGGTTCGCCAACGCCCGTTTCACGTCGCCATCGCAGCTTGGCGCCGTCGCAGCTTAGCGCGCCTTCGCCAGAGTCGCCAAGAGCGCCTCGTCGGGGAGGCCGCACAACACCACCCCTTGATCCTCACGTAACGTTAGGTGTTAGGCTTGTCTCGGCACGCGGATTCCGGAAGGCGAGGGTCATGACGGATCAAGGCGAAGGTCGCGAGGGGCATGCAAGAGAGCCGGAGACGCTCAAGGTGGGCGAGCTCGCCCGGCGAACCGGGCTCTCCGTGCGGACCCTCCACCATTACGACGAGATCGGCCTCCTGTCACCGGCCCGGCGGACCGCGACCGTACACCGTCTGTAGGGGCGAGACGAGATTCGGCGCCTCCAGCAGCTCCGCTCCCTGCGGCAACTCGGGTTCTCCCTGGAGGAGATCCGTGAGTGTCTGGACGGCCGAGGATACACGCTAGAGCGGGTCGTCGACCTCCATGTCGCCGTGCTCGACGAGCAGATCGAGCGGCAGAGGCGCCTTCGAAGCCGACTCGAGATGTTGGCCGGTTTTCTCCGCTCCTCGGAGCCCGTGTCCGTAAAGGATCTCATCAAAACGATCGAGGTGATGACGATGACCGACAAGTACTACACGACAGAGCAGTTGGAGCGGCTGAACGACCGGCGGCGGATCGTGGGCGACAAGCGCATCCAGGGGGCTTAGGCCGAGTTGCGCGAGTTGTTCGAGAAGTTCGGCTCCGCCATGGAGGCCGGCATCGATCCGGCCGGCGAGGCCGTGCAGGCCCTGGCTCGAAAGGCAAAGAGCCTGATCGAGGAGTTCACCGGCGGGGACCCCAGCATCCAGCGGTCGCTGAACAACATGCACCGCGACGACCCGGACGCCATGTACGCGAAGTGGGGGGTCGACGCGGGCGGCGCCCAATACATGGGTAAGGCGACGGCGGCGCTGTCGCAGGAAGAGGGGCCGGCCCAGTAGGCCGGCCCACCCCCTTTGTCGGTCAGCGCTCGGGCGGCTCGGCAGGCTCCGGTGGCTGCCAAAGCTCGATCTTGGTGCCCTCCGGATCGACAAACCAGCCGAACCGGCCGAAATCGTACTCCTCGATCTCCCCCACGATCTCGGCGCCGCCCTGCTTCACCTGGGCTAGCGCGCCATCGAGATCATCGACGATGAGGTTGACCATAAACGGCTTCTCGGAGGGATCGAAGTACGTAGTAGACTCCTCGAACGGCCCCCAGACGCAAAACGCCGTGCTGGGAAGCTGGGACAGGTCGAAATCGACGCTGCCGAAGTCGTCGATCTCGAGCCCGAGGTGCTCGACGTACCAGGCGCCAAGCACCTTCCTGTTGCCGCACTTGAAGAACACCCCACCGATGCCGATCGCCCTCGCCATACTCAGCCTCGCTCCCTAGCCTCCGATAGCACATCCAATCCTCAGAAGCGGCCCGAATCGACGTCGTCGATGAATTGGATCAAGCCCTCGAAGTAGACTTCCTGGTCATCGTACGGCGCCAGGTGGCTGCCCTCGGGGCAGTAAAGGTAGCGCCCGTCTTGCACCGCGCTCGCCATCCACTCCATGTGCTCCGGATCCATGGTGTCGTAGCGAGCCCCGATCACTAGGGTCGGCACCTCGATCTTCCCCAGATCGGAGGTCCGGTCCCACTCCACCAGCTTGCCGCCGGCTCCGAGCTCGCTCGGCCCCTGCATGAGGACATAGATCGACGGGTTGATATGCTTGAAACCGCGCTTCACCGGGTCGAGCCATTTTTCGGCCGGCATGCGGAGCACGTGCTCCACGTAGTGGTGCTCCATGAGCAGCTCCATGAAGCGCGGGTCGTCGTACTCTCCGGCCTCCTCGTAGCCCTTGATCTCGGCCAGGGCAGCCGGATCCATCGCGGGCATCAGAACGCTCTCGGCGTACTCGTTGTACGCCGGGATGCCCGCCATCATGTTGGAGATAATCAGCCCCTTGAGGTGCTGCTGGTACTTCAGCGCGTACTCGATCGCCAGAATGCCGCCCCAGGAGTGGCCGTACAGGTAGAAGTTGTCCCGATCGAGGCCGAGCGCCTGCCGAACCTGCTCCACCTCCTCCACGAACCGAGGCAGCTCCCATAGCTCCGGCTCGTCCGGCTGGTCGCTGTAGTGGGATCCAAGCTGGTCGTAATAGTAGTACTCGATGCCGGCTGCCGGGAAGTAGCTGTCGAACGCCTCCAGGTACTCGTGGGTC
>JAPULH010000179.1 GCA_027295155.1 Gemmatimonadota bacterium | reverse complement strand
CAGATCCACCACCAGCACGTCCAGCCGACCCCACACGACGTCCGAGAGGAACTCCCGGAACACGCCTCGCTCGAGCAGGCTCCTCCACAGGTGGCCGCCCGTGCGGGGTTCCCGCCAGCGCAGCGGCGCTCGTTCGTCCATGAGCAGGTCCGTGGACATCACGCGCAACCCTAGCGCGTCGCTCGGCGGCACGACGCCGTCATCCGTCACTTCGAGCGTGGGCCGCGAGAGTCCCAGGAAAGCCGGGGCGCTAGGGCCGTTCAGATCGGCGTCCAGAAGTCCCCCCCTGAGCCCTCTGCGAACCAGCGCCGAAGCGAGCGTCGCGGCCACCAGGCTCTTCCCCACCCCTCCCTTGCCGCTCGTCACGGCGAGGACCGTTCGGATCCCCTCCAGGCGGCACGCCACCCGCTCGTTCTGGGCCTCCACCTGTCGGCCGAGCCCGGATCGATCCGGACCCTGGAGATCGGCATACGTGCGGATGCGTCTCACCGGCCCGGCCTCACAACGCCGCCTGACACGTCACTAGAGATCCCACGCCGCGCGGGCCAGCATCCACAGGTTGATGAGGATGACGACGAGCGCGGTTACGTAGAAGGAGGCCGGGAGCACGCCCGGCTCCTTGATGAACGCGGCGTTCAGAATCGGGGGGAGCCTGAGCGAGTGCAGCGCCCATATCGCTCGCGCGAACCAGACGTTCTGCCAGCTCCACAATCCCCAGAAAACGAGGCTCAGGATCAGGGCACCTGCGACAAGCCACACCCACATCGGGCCGCGCGCCTCAGGGAGCATCCCGGCCCGGCCGAGACTCCACACCGCAGCCTCGTAGAGGAGGCCTACATGGAGGTACACGAAGGCCGCCTGCCGAAACTTCGCCTGGCGCTCCGGCGAGTGTTTGGACGACACGGGAGGCCCGTGTACATGCTCCCGAGTCCAAAGTAACTTACTGAACACAATGTCCCTCATCGGATTCCACAAGCTGCTCATCGCCACGGCGATCACTTTCTGCGCCCTGTTCGCGGCCTGGCAGGGAGCGCTGTTTGTTCGGGAAGGCACCGGCGTCAGCCTGGCGCTCGCGGCCTTTTTCGCGCTCATGGCCGCGGCCCTCGCCTACTACTTGGCCAACCTTCAGCGCTTTCTCGGCCGGCGCCCCTGACCGGTTGCTTCAGCAACCTGCTGAGGCAGCCTACCCACTCAGCAACCTATCGGCGCCACGGCAGCGGAGCTCCTCGGCAACCAGCCGCCCCAAGCCGATCGCATCCCGAAGATCTCCCTTCGTGGAGACACGAACGGCCGTGTCGCCATCCTCCGAGAACACCGCGGCGTGAAGCGTCAGGCTCTCGCTGTCCCGTATGGCCAGCGCGCCGAAGGGGATCTGGCAGCCGCCGCCGAGAGCCGCCAGGAGGGCGCGCTCACACTCCGTCGCCGACCGCGCCTCCGCGTCGTCGATCGCGTCCAGGAGACCCCGGACACGCTCGTCGTCGCTTCGGCCCTCCAGGCCCAGTGCCCCCTGACCGGGTGCCGGCAGCCAGCGCGGAGGATCCAGGAAGCACATCCCCGGCTGGAGCCGGCCGAGCCGCTTCAGTCCGGCTGCGGCCAAGAGCAACGCATCGTACTCTCCGGCCTCGAGCTTGGCGAGCCGCGTCTCCACGTTCCCGCGAACATCGAGCGGCCGGCAATCCGGCCGCACACTCAGCAGCTGCGCCCTCCGGCGAAGGGACGAGGTGCCGACCCGGGCCCCCACCTTCAGCTGGTCGAGCAAGACGCAGCTCGGCGTCACCAGGACATCCCGAGGATCCTCGCGCTCCGGGACGGCAAGAAGGTCGAGCCCATCCGGAAGCGAGGTCGGAAGATCCTTGAGCGAGTGCACTGCCACATCGATGTCGGCCTCCAGCAGCGCCCCCTCGAGCGCCGCCGTGAACACCCCCTTTCCGCCGATCTCCGGCAGCCGCTCGTCTCTTCTCCGGTCGCCCTCGCTGTCCATCCAGGCGGTCTCCACCTCGAGCGCGGGCCACGCCGACCGAACGAGCTGGGCCACGCGTTCGGCCTGCGCCCGCGCGAGCGGTGATCTCCGGGAGCCGATGACGAGTGTCTCTCGCATCAACCCAAACGCGCGGCGGGGTCCGGCGGCCCTGCGCCAGTATCGTCGAGAGCAACCTCCTCCGGCTCGATCACGTCCCCCCGCTGTAGGAGCGGCTTCAGAAGCGGCGGCACCATAAAGGTCGAGAGAATGACCATGATGAGAAGGGCGCTGTAGACGGCGTTCGAGAGGATTCCCTCCCGAAGCCCTATGGCTGCGAAGATCAGGCCGACCTCACCACGGGGCACCATGCCGACGCCGATCGCAAGGCGGTTGATTCCCGGCTTCCGAACGGCGAAGCCCGCCACCACCTTCCCGACCACTGCGATGACCGTGAGGATAAGGCCGACCGTGAGCACGATGCCGCTGAAATCCTCGCTCCCCGGGATGAAGAGCCGGACGTTTACCGGGGCCCCAACGACCACGAAGAAGATCGGCGTGAAGACGTCTGCCACCGGCTCGATCCGTTCGACCACCGCGTCGAACTGGTTGGTCGAGGACAGGACGATCCCGGCCGCAAACGCTCCGATTATCATCGCCGACCCGGCGAGGTCCGCCAGGGCGGCCAACAGGAGCGCGAAGCTGAAGGCGGTAACGAGCAGGACGCCGCGCACGCGCATACGGTCGACGACGTTGAAGAGATAGGGGGCCGCCCGGCTCCCTATCACCACCGCCAATACCAGGAAGCCGATCGCGAACACGAAGATCCGGCTGATCGCCAGGGCACCCACCGCCGCGCCGCTGGCCAGCCCCGCCACGACGGCCAGGATGACGATCCCCAGCACGTCGTCCATGACGGCGGCTCCGATGATGATGCGTGCCTCCGACGTGTGCATCTTGCCCAAATCGGACAGCACCCGCGCGGTGATTCCCACAGATGTCGCCGTCAGGGTGGCCCCGACGAAGATCGCGACAATCCAGAAGTCGATGCCAGTCGGGTGAGCGCCTATCGCCGGGTTCGCCATATACCAGTAGCCGAAGCCGAGGCCGAACGGCAGGACAACTCCCACGAGCGCCACGGCGGCCGCCTCCTTGCCGACCCGGAACATCTCCTTCAGATCGGTCTCCAGCCCGATCTCGAACAGGAGGATGGAAACGCCGATCTCGGCGAGTACATGGATCACCTCACCGATAGGTGTGTCCTGGCCGGGAATGATCCCGAGCATGCTGCCGCCGAGGATGACCCCGGCCAGGAGCTCACCCAGAACGGCCGGCTGCCCCATGCGCTCGGCCGCCTCACCGAACAGCTTCCCTACGAGGAGGATCGCGATGAGGACGAGGAAGACGTGGGAGATCTCCGGGCCTTCGTGCCCGTCCGCCAGGCCCTCGTGCCCGTCCGCCAGGCCTTCGGTCGGTTCGCCGACCGCCTGCGCGGTGCCCGGCAAGCCGACGGTGGCGGCCGGCGCCGTGGACGGCTCACCCAGCAGACGACCCGGAAGCTCCCAGGCGGCCGAGCCGAAGACGATCCACACCCCAGCAAGGAGGGCGGCGAGCCGACCGACCTTAGCCGTGGTGCTTCGGCCCCGATCAGCGGCCCGGCGAGCTCGGCTCATGGCGTTTCCGCCTCGATGGTTCGCTGCCACACCCAGACCCAGCCGAAGACATGCACCGTGTCGGCGTAACGCACGCTGATCCGGAACCGACGCACACGGCCCGACGCGAAGCGCACCTGCACGTGCTCGGCCCTCCGCGGCAGATTCAGCTCCCTCACGGTGGAAACGATCTGCTCCTCCACGTCCGCGGCGCGTCCGGCCGTGATCTGCGCAACTTCATCCTGAATGGCTTCCCGGGCGGTCCGATACCGCATCTCGAGGCGCAGCGTGGGGATCCCCACGTACGTGACCAACGCCAGCGCCGCGATCGCCATCAGGCAGCCCAGCCTTCCGGCCCCATCCAGGGGCCGGGGCTCGCGGGCACCGATGGGTCTACCAATCCGACTGAGCCCCATCCACGATCTTCTGGACCAGGTTCTCGATCGCGATCTCCTCACCGACCTCTTCCGGCTCGCTCTCGGGTTGGTATTCGCCCACCCCCGTCACGGAGCTCGAGCTCCAGAAGATCTCGTTCCGCTCCACATCGAAGATCTGGACGTTCGCCGTGATCGTGACCCTTCGCTGGAATACCAGGGCCGACTCCTGGTCTCGGCTGGCAAAGTTCAGCGCCACGTCCGTGTAGCGGGTGATGCTGGCCGTCACGATCAGATCGGCCTCGTTCTCCGGAGCCAGCTGCAGCCCCAGCTTGCCGCCAACGGCATCGAGCAGCGACTGGGTGAGCCGCTCGGTCAGCGTGAAGCGAGTGGTCTGGTTCTCGACCGGCGGGACGAACGCCGTATTCATGTTCGGGGGAAGCCCCCCGCCACCCGAGAAGCCGTAGCAGCCCCCCGTGGCGATTGCGACGGTCAGGCTACATGCTATGCGGAAGGTCGTAGATCTCCTTGGCATTGCCCGTTCCCAACTCCGTAGCTTCGGTAAGGTCCCAGCGAACCCGTCGTGATTCTACAAAATCACGGTACGCGGCGCTCCGCGGCCACTCCCCCACCTCGTCCCAGGTCACCTCGATCCGCCTCTGAACCCGCCGACCCCGTCGCTCCTCGATGCGGACGATGCGGGAGCCATCGACGTACACATACAGCGCCGAGTTCTCCTCCCCGAAGACGAGCACCTCGGATTCGGCCGTCCGATACCCGCTGCTGGGCGGGCCCTGCCCCGGACGGAAGATCCCCGCCATCCCGTACAGGAAGACCGGGCCGGGGAGCCGCACGCTCTCGATCTGCCCGAGCGAGGAGAGGCCGCTCGGCGTGAGCGCCACCGACATGGACGCGTCACCCGGCGCGAAGAGGTCCAGCCGCAGGGAGTCGCTGGGGTTGTATCGAACCACACCCTCCCCATCGAGCCGTCCCTTCTCGTCGGCATAGCGCCACGCGAAGCGGAGGCGGTACGGGGCGGTGGGCCCGGTCGAGGCGCGCAGTCGAGCCGCCAGGGCTTCCGGGTTGTCGATCGGCGGGCCCGTCTCCAGCTGCTTCGCGCATCCCAGCAGCGAGAGAAGCACTCCGCCGATCCAGAGGCGCCGGCAGACGCTCAACGCGAGGCTGCCATAAGAGCGGCGCGAACGTCCTCAGGGAGGCGCCGCATCCGGCCCTCCGCGTCGACGCAGGCAAGCTCGGTGCTCGCCCGTGCGAGCAGTCGCTCTCCGGAACCAAACAGCTCGTAGTCGAATCTGACTGTCCGGCTTCTCACCTCGGGGATCCGCGTGTCGATGCGCACTGGCTCCTCGTAACGCGCCGGGGACCGGTACTCGACGTCCAGGCGGGTCACCGGCAGATACACTCCGCGCTGCTCCAGATCGGCGTAGGACACGCCATGCTCGCGCATCATCGACGTACGCCCCAACTCGCACCAGACCACATAGACCCCATGGTGCGCGCGTCCCATCTGATCCGTCTCGGCGTATCGGACCGTCACCTCGACGGAGTGGACGAGCGGGCCTGCCACGCGCGCTGCTCCGACGCCGTCTTCGTTCGTTTCGCGCCCAGCTGGGGGCAGCCTATCTTCGGGCATGGCCGACCGGACTTCCATCGTCATCTCCGACGTTCACCTCGGCGAGGTTCCGCCCGACACGGAGAGGGCTTTCGTTTCGTTCCTGGAGTCCCTGGCGGGAACGGCTCACGAGCTGCTGATCAACGGCGACCTGTTCGATTTCTGGTTCGAGTACCACAACGTCGTCCCGAGGCGATGCTTCCGGGTTCTGCGCCGTCTCTCGGAACTGGTCGACGCCGGTGTGCGGGTACGGCTCGTCGTCGGCAACCACGACGCATGGGTGGGGAGCTTTCTGGCCGACGAGATCGGCATCGAGCTGCTCGACGGGCCGGTGGAGATCGCCATCGCCACCCGTCGGGCCTACGTGGCACACGGCGACGGCCTTCTCGGGCGCGATCTGGGCTACCGGATTCTCAAGCGCGCGACCCGTAGCGCGGCGTTCCGCGCCCTCTTCCGCCTCGTGCCTCCCGATCTCTTCTTCCCGCTCGCCCGCCGCGTCAGCGGCACGCCCGCCCGGCGACGTGCGGGCCCCGAGCACGATCGCGAGCGGGCCGAACGTCTGTCGGCGCACGCACGCGCGCTCCTCGCCCGCCGGCCGGAGCTGGACCTGGTGATCTTCGGTCACGCGCACCGGCCGGAGCTCCTCGAGGTCCAACCGGGCCGCTACTACCTGAACGCCGGAGACTGGATCCACCACCGGAGCTTCGGGGTTCTGAGCGACAACGCGATCGAGCTCAGGCACTGGAGCTGAGGCTGACCCTCTCGAGGCTCCCCACACGCTTGCCGAGGAACAGCTCCGCGACTTCACGAAAGCGCTCGGTGTCCTCGGTCACGTAGTAGCGCGCCGCGGGCGCCTCCGTGGTCGACCGGAGCCCGAGCTCGCCCAGCCTGCCATCGACGGCCGCCGCGGTCGCTTCCGCCGAATCGATGAGCTCCACGCCCCTCGCAACCTCGCTGAGCATCGGCTCGAGAAGCGGATAGTGCGTGCAGCCGAGCACGAGGGTGTCTATGTCGCGCTCCAGAAGTGGCTCGAGGTACCGCCGAGCCGTAAGCCTCGCGACCTCGCCGTCGAGCCAGCCCTCCTCGACCAGGGACACGAACAGCGGGCACGGCGTCGCCACCACCACCGCCTCCGGCCAAAGCTCTTTGATGAGCCGCTCGTAGCAGCCGCTCTCGATCGTGCCCCGCGTTCCGATCACGCCGATGCGGCCGGTCCGAGAACGACGGACTGCCTCCCTCGACCCCGGCTCGATCACCCCCACGACCGGCGTCGCGACCCTGGCGGCCACGTCGTCCGCCGCCCTGGCCGTGGCCGTATTGCAAGCAATCACGATGAGCTTGACGTCGCAGGAGAGCAGGAACGCTGCCGCTTCTCTGGCGTAGCGGCGCACCGTCTCCGGTGACTTCGGGCCGTAGGGCACACGAGCCGTGTCCCCGAGGTAGACGGTCGACTCGGCAGGGAGGCGCCGCCGAATGGCGCGCTCGACGGTAAGACCACCGACGCCCGAGTCGAAGATGCCGATCGGCGCGTCGCTCATGCGTCAGAAGATGTTCAGGGGATAGCTGAACTCGACGCCGGGCGAGCCATCCGAAGGAGGACGCACCTCACCTTCGAACCCGGCGAACTGCGCTGACACCCAAGCATCCACACCGCTGAACAGCGCCCAAAGGCCCGTCAAGACGATCCAGTCTTCCCGGGTGCCCTTCTTGGAGTCCGCGAGATCCTCATCTCCACCTCGGTCGGCCGAAGAGACTTCTGAGTTCGTCTTGACGATCATGTACAAGCCGGCGGACCACACGGTGAAGTAGATGGCGCCTCGGGCCGGCTGCCGGGCCGCCACCTGGCCCCAGCCGGGAATGATCACCGAACGAAGCATCGCGCCCGCCGGACTGACGAACTCCTTCGTCGGCTCAGCCTGGCCGACGTCCTCGGCGCGCTCCGGCTCGACCGGCTCTCCCTCCTCTCCCTGTGCGAGGGCGATGCCGCAGACCAGGAGGATGAGGGTCATGCCAGCAAGCGTCGGCCGTAGGAGCCGGCCGAGCGCCGGGAGGTTGGCGGGAGCGTCTGGGAATCGAACCCAGCCAACGGCCTGCACGGCCGTCGTGACGGTTTTGAAGACCGCAGGGGACACCAGTCCTCCATCCGCCCCCGAAGCGCACACGAGGTTCACGGCCGCAACGCCACAACGTCCACCTCGATCAGAGCGTCCTTGGGGAGCCTCGCCGCCTGTACGGTGGATCGAGCCGGGTACGGCTCGGCGAAGTACTCCGCATAGATCGCGTTGACGGTGGCGAAGTCCGCCATGTCCGCCAGGTAGATCGTCGTCTTGGCAACGTGCGCCAGATCGAGACCGGCCGCCGAAAGCACGGCCTCCAGATTGTGCATGACCTGGTGCGCCTGTGCCTCGACGCCTGCGACGAGCTCTCCCGTCTCAGGATCCAGCCCGAGCTGCCCGGAGGAGTAGACCACTCCGTCAGCTTCGATGGCCTGGGAGTAGGGACCGAGCGCCGCCGGCGCTTGCTTCGAATAAACTGGCTTCATCCGGCCTCTGACCTCCATCTCGATGAGCGCGCCCGCGATGGGGGTGTGGTCGGACGTGGACGAACCAAGACCGACCAACGGCAACTCGGCTTGCGTCCGGTCGGCACCGGTTCTAACCTCCGGCGGCCTTGCACCCCACCGACCGGGGTCTGCCGTGACGCGCAGGCGCCGACGGGAGTCGCCCGTCGACGGCGGCGCGAACATAGTGGTGACCCTCACTGCGGTCAAAGCGCATGCCTGCCTCAGATCTCTCTCCGTTGCGCCTGCTGGACCGGGCCCTCAAGTCCGCGGCCTATCGGGTGCAACAGTACTTCGATCTGCTCGGTCGAGTCCTGGTATCCTCGGTGAGTCGGCCGTTCTATGGGAGAGATCTCACGCAGCAAATGGATACGATCGGGGTTGGGTCCATCGGCATCGTCGCGCTGACGGGCCTCTTTACGGGCATGGTCCTGGCACTCCAATCCGCGGTGGAGATGCGGCAGTTCGGCGCCACCATCTATATCGGCCGACTGGTCGGGGCAAGTATCGTACGAGAGCTCGGACCCGTTCTGACAGCGCTCATGGTCACCGGCCGTGCGGGCTCCGGAATGGCTGCGCAGCTCGGCGCGATGCGGATTACCGAGCAGATCGACGCGCTCGAGACGCTGGGGGTCGATCCGGTACGCAAGCTGGTTGCGCCGCGCTTCCTTGCCGCTCTCATCGTGCTCCCGATGCTCACCGTGGTCACGGACGTCATCGCAGTGCTTGGTGGGCTCCTGATCGCGGTGGTCAAGCTGGACCTGACCGCGACGCTGTACATGCGCTCCGTCTATCAGGCCCTCGCGGATACCGGCTTCATCTTCAGATTCATTCCGATCGACCTCGTCCAGGGTCTCGTGAAGCCGTTCGTATTCGGGGGGATCATGGCGCTCACATCGTGCTACTACGGGCTGAGCGCGAGAGGAGGAACGGAGGGTGTGGGCCGCGCCGCCACGCACGCGGTGGTGACGTCTTCGATCCTGATACTGACGACGGATTACCTCCTGACCCAGCTGTTGATCGCTCTGCTCATCGAATGAAGGCTGTCATCGAGCTGCGCGATGTTCGCCTGGCGTACGGTGCTCACGTCGTCTTGAACGGCATCACCTTCTCGGTGCACCGGGGCGAGACGCTGTGCGTGCTCGGCGGCTCCGGCGTCGGAAAGAGCACGATACTGAAGCTGATCCTGTGTCTCGAGTCGATGGACTCCGGAAGCGTTACCGTGCTCGGACACGACCTGTGCTCGGCCGGTCGCTCGGAGATCTTCAAGGTCCGTCAGCGAATGGGGATGGTCTTTCAGGGATCGGCGCTCTTCGACTCCCTGCCGATCTTCGATAACGTCGCCTTTGCGCTCTTCGAGCACACCGACCTGCCGCTCGAGACCATCCGTGAGCGGGTGCGGGAGGCGCTCGCTTTCGTGGACCTGGACTTCGAACGTGTGGGTGAGATGCTTCCTTCGGAGCTGAGCGGTGGGATGAAGAAGAGGGTGGCGATAGCGCGGGCGATCGTCCATCAGCCGGAGATCCTTCTCTTCGACGAGCCCACGAGCGGCCTGGATCCGATCACGACGAGAAAGATCGACACCCTCATCGTCAAGCTGCGCCAGGAACTCGGAGTGAGCTCGATAGTGGTCACGCACGACACGCAGTCGGCATGCCGGATCGCAAACCGCGTGGCGCTACTCCAGGCAGGTGATATCATCTTTATGGGGACACCACAGCAGATGCTCGCGGCGGAGAATCCGTACATACGCGAGTACCTTGAGTAGGCTGCCGCACCTGGCGCGACGGCGGGAGGTCAGATGAGGAGATCCAGGCCGATCACCTGGGAAGAGGTCAAGGTCGGCGCGCTGTTGACCGTCGCACTCGCCATGCTTGCCACAGGGGTCTTCTTCATCGGCAAGACGGGAAGCGTCTTCGGCGACAGGTATCAGCTCGTGACGCTGATGCGGTCGGCCGCTGGCCTCGTGCCCGGCGCAGCGGTACAGGTGGCAGGCCAGCCCGTGGGTCAGGTCTCACGGATCGCATTCATCGACCCTGAGAGCCGCCCGGCGACGGGCGAGGGCGTTGCGGTGTGGCTCGCGGTCAACAGGGAGGTGCGGAACCAGATCCGGATCGACTCCCGGGCGCGCATTCGCACGCAGGGCCTGCTAGGCGACCGCATCATCGACATCGAGCCCGGCAGTCCAGACGCCCCCATCCTCCAGCCGGGGGACACGCTCATCGCCGCGGAGGCGCTCGGCTATGCGGAGCTGCTGAACGAGGCGTCGGACGCCGTCGTCAGCCTCACGCAGCTCGTACGCTCATTGGACGAGCTCACCCGCGACCTGCTGAGCGGGGAGGGCACCATGGGACAGCTCATCGTGAACCGAGCCCTGTATGATCAGCTCGTGGAGCTAGGCGACGAGCTCTCGTACTTCCTCTCATCGGTAAACACGGGAGAGGGAGCCCTCGGCCGCATGATCAGGGATGAGGAGCTATACGACCGGCTGCTCGGCACCGTGACCTCTCTCGATTCCGTGACGGCGAGGCTGGCGCGGGGAGAAGGCACGCTCGGACGGCTGCTCGCATCGGATTCTCTTTACGAGTCGCTGGCCAACATGGCGAGCCGCTCTGACTCGCTGCTGGCCGGCCTGCGGGCCGGGGAAGGCTCGATCGGACAGCTGCTCGTGGATGAAGGGCTCTACGAGGAGTTGCTCCGGATGGTGGTCGAGCTGAACAACATCCTCGCCGACCTCCGGGCGGATCCCGAGAAGTACATCCCGCCGATCAAGGTCTTCTAGCAGGTCGCCGTGCAGGATGAACCCGCCCTTCCAGCCCGCCGCCGTAGACAGAAGCGCCGCGAAGACGGCGAGGGCGACGAGCGCCACGCCGAGACGCCTTCCGGCCCGGCGGAGCCAGACTGCGGCGGTCACTCCCGCGGCGATCAGCGCCAACGTGGCAAGGGTCCCGTAGAGCGCATGGGCTTCGAGCACACTCCCTAGCGTGGCTCTCGCATCCACGCCGGCAGACCTCGAGGCAAGCTCGGCGGCCGCCCAACGACCGGACAGATAGGCTGCCGGAGCGGTAGCGCCGGCAAGAAGCAGAGAGAGCGCTCCGTACTGCTGCGCAGGCGCCCGCCGAGAGACGAATCCGACCAGAAAGGCGGTGGCTCCCGCCAGCGCGAGGACGACCGGGAAGTGGTGGACCGCGAGGTGAGTGAGCGACGGGCCCATGCTCAGCCGTCGTCGGTTTCCGTCACCTGGTGAATCGTGAAGACCTCGATGATCTCATAGCGCAGCGTGCCCATGGGAAGTGTCACGCTGACTTCCTCTCCCTCTCGCCGACCGAGGAGCGCCTTTCCAATCGGAGACGCCATAGAGATCTCCGCCTTCTCGACGTCGACGTGCTCGCCGAAGGCCAGCGTGTACACCTCGGTAGAGTCGTCCTCGACGTCTCGCACCGTGACCCGGGAGCCGAAGCCGATCCGGTCGTCGGGAATCGTCTCGAGATCGATGTCGGACAGCTCGGACAGGCGCCGCGAGATGTACTGCAGGCGAGCGTACACGAGGCGCTGCCGCTCGAGCGCGGCATGATACTCGGAGTTCTCCCGCAGGTCCCCGTGCCCAAGAGCGTGCTCGATCTCCTGTGGCAGGACCACCTGCAGCTCGTGCAGAAGCTCCTCGCTCTCGTCGCTCAGGCGCTCTCGTATCTCCTCGAGCATCTCGTGCTCCGCTTCGTGGCAGCCGAACCGGCCTCAAAAAAAAGAAGAGGCCGTGGTGCCGCTCCCAGGAAGGACGGCACCACGAACCTGCGTTGATGGAGGCGGCGGGAATCGAACCCGCGTCCGCGAGGCCTTCGCCCACAGCTTCTACGTGCGTAGTCTACGTTTGCTCTTCTCGCCGACCTCGGGTCCGCAGACGACCCTCAACCGGCCAGCCGCAAGCTGGCTTTCGCCATCTCGACGGGATCGACCGCGGCGGACGATCCACGTCCAGCCCGATTTGTCGTCGCCCTCTCGCCCCGCCTCGGGCCCGGCCGAACGGAAGACGGGCTACGCTAAGTTACGCAGCCAATGCCAAGTTGTCGTTGGCAATTATGGTTTTGTCCCGGTGTTTTACGAGGGTCCGAGACCTCGGCACGCGACTGCGGTTTCGGGCGCACACGTCGAAACCTGATCGCCCCCTTATCAGCTTCCTACACTCCTTCGTCGCCGTTGGTTCACTCCCACGGAGCGATCGCACGCAGGTGCTGTACCGCGGATTCCAGCGCCGTGCGTGCGTTCACGCCCGGCGCGCCCGGAAACGAGATGCTGACCAGCCGATTCCACTCGCTCACCGGAGCGACGAGAGACCACTCGCCCTCAGGCGAACCCTTGAACAGGTCGGTCGAGAGCACCTGAAGGACCAGATCCTCCCGCACCGACCAGGTGAACGGGTGTCCCATGCCCGGGAGAGGGTCGGTCCGAGCCGGTCCTCCGGTCGATACCTCCTCCTCCGCGATCCACTCCTCGCGTACCGCGTCCAGGTGCCACAGGACGACGCGCTGCGCGCCCATGGATCGGAGAAGCACCTTGAGAAAGGTATGAATCCGCCAGTCGTTGGAACCGTTCATCGCATCTCGCATCGGTACGCAAGCCCCAACCTAACGGATGTGTGAGGTGCGGGTGCTTTGACAGTATTTCGAGCGCGGGAATATACTGCATGCATGGCAGCGACAACCCGCTCGACTCGGCTGCGCGTTTCGGGAGCGCCTCCTAGAGGCGGGCGGCGGCGCAGGGACCTGATTACAAGCCTCTTACGGAGGAATCGAATAAATGCAGCTCAGAGACTTCTTCTCCACAGATACGGTCGACCTGGCCCTGAAGACAGAAACCAAGGACGAAACGCTCAGAGCGCTCGTCCGTCTGTTCCACCTCGACGAGAAATCCGAGAGCATCCTGTTCAAGATGCTGAAGCGGCGCGAGACCCTGGGGTCGACGGGCATCGGCAGGGGCATCGCCATCCCCCATTGCCGCTCCCTCGTCGTCAACCGCCTCCGTGTAGCATTCGGCCGGCACGCTGCGGGTCTCGACTTCAAGGCGATCGACGAGAAGCCCGTCCACTACGTTTTCCTTATCGTCGCGCCTCCGCTGGAGGTGTCCAACCAGTATCTCCCCGTCCTCGGAAAGATCGCCCAGTTCAGCAAGGAGGCGGACGTTCCCGATCGTCTGGCCGGCCTCGAGAGCCCGAAGGAGTTCCTTCAGCTTCTCGAGGAAAAGGGCGTCTAGGATGGCCCCTCACCTTCCCTCAGCAGCCCTGCAGGATGGCCCGGCGGGTTCACTCGGGAGCTCTCTGAAATGCACGAACAGCTTGAGACGCTCCTCGAGATGCAGGACCTTCACATGCAGCGACGGGCGCTTGAGGAAGGAGATGTCCGGGAATTCGAATCCGGTGTGTTCGACATGAGCGTGGAAGAAGCGCTGGCAGCCCTGGATGACAAGATCTCGGAGCTGGAGCACCGGCTGACTGGCGACGTTCAGGAGCGCTACCGTCGGGTCATCGGCCGCCGCCACCGAGCGGTCGTGCCGGTGCTCGGCGGGGTGTGCTA
This sequence comes from Gemmatimonadota bacterium, assembly GCA_027295155.1. GTDB lineage: Bacteria > Gemmatimonadota > Gemmatimonadetes > Palauibacterales > Palauibacteraceae. Next base: position 23,715 of record JAPULH010000179.1, on the reverse strand, counting down.
CGGCTGCTTCGTGGCCGTGCCTACCTCGTGGGCATCGGAGGCCGACCCGAACGACAAGATGAACGTGTGCCAGAACTGCGGACGCTTCCACTACTATCCCCCCTGATGGCGCCCGCACGACGCATCAGCCACCCTCTGACTACGGAACGAGGAGAATCTTTCGTACCTGGGCCTGGTCCCCCACCCTGAGCTCCACGAAGTAAGGTCCCGACGCCGAGAGCCTACCCTCCCGATCCCTGCCGTCCCAAAACGCCTCGTAATAGCCTGGACGCTCGTAGCTCATGTCCTCCAGCGCCGAGCCCGGCCTGCCCCGCTCGTCCAGCGCTACGGGCACTGCCACCACCTGACGCAGGATGTTGAACACCCTCATCGTGACGCGAACCTCCCCCTCCCCCTCGAACAGTCGCTCGCCGAGCCGAAAGGAGATCCGAGTCTCTCGTTCGAACGGATTCGGCGATACGGGATCGAGCGTGAAATCGGCAGCCGCGGAGGACTCCTGGCGCGCAGCCGCCGGATCGGTCGGCCACGCCGGCGCTACACTCGGCGCAGGCAGCCACAGCCCGGCCCACAGGGTCGCCGGGCCCAAGAAAGCGACGGATGGATTCACCAGACACCGCTCGATCATCAACCCGTATAGACCCGGCCGTCACCCGTGCGCCGCGTCATCCCAGTCCGATCGAGGTATTCGAGCAGGGGAATCAGGTACTTTCGGGTAACACCGAATTCTTCCTTGAAGTCCGTAGGGGTCGCCAGCGACCTACCTTTGAAGACACGCTCCGTCGCCGCCCTCAGGAGCACGGTGTTTCGCTCCGAGAGGTAGATGTCCGCGCTGACCGAGCACAGCGCCCCGTCTCTGAGTAGGAGCCGAAGAAGATCGTGCAGCAGCTCGTCCGACACGTCCAACCTCGATCCAAGGTCGCCAACCGTTGGAGGCTCGAGTCCGCCGTCCTCTATCTGCTGCAACAACCGAAGGCGTGCCTCGCTCTCCGCGGACGTAAGGACCGAATGGTGGCTTGCCAGTCTGAGCTCGGGACCGTCGGCCACCAGATGCCCGGAGGCTTCCAGCTCACGCAGCACGGTGTCCACCAGGCTGGGAGCGAACGAACGCACTACGGTGCTGCGCACCGCCTCCCGGGATGCGGCGGGCGCTCGCGGACGGGCGCGGTGAAGGTCCTCCAGCACCTCCAGGACCCTCGCTCGTGCTTCATCCAGGGTCCGTGCTGAGAACCAGCGCTCGCCGAACCGGACGACCTCGAGCCGTGAGCTCCCCTCGAGATCACTCAGCTCTCCCGGAGAGACACCCGCGAGCAGGGGCAGCTCGCTCGTCTCTACGCCATCGCCCGCGCGCAGAGTGACCGCGGCCTCCACCCGCCCCACGCAGTCCCGCGAGAGGATCTGAGCCCACGACTCGATCCGGTCCCACCACCTTGCCGGGGGTTCGATCTCGGCCACCAGACCTCCTCCGATCGTGGTGATCGGAGAGTAGAAACGCACCACGAAACGGTCGCCCACCCTCGCGACGAGCGACTCCTCCAACTGAAGGATCGCCCATCCTTCCTCACCGGCAGCCAGCGAATCGACGCCGCGGCCGCGCACATGCAACCGGACACGCGCCAGCACCTCGCGGGTCCCCAGGTACACCCGGATACGCTGTCCATGCTCGATCGGCCGCGGCGAATGACTGAGCACGGTCAGGCGTGACCCGAGAGACCGCACCTCCCTCCAGGCTCGCCCTCGCACCACGACCGAGCCGCGCCGCGCTTCGCGCGCCTCCACGCCGACCAGGGCGATCGCGCACCGGCGGCGCGGGCCCACCAACTCTCGGGCTTTCGAATGAACCTGCAGAGATCGCACCCTTGCCGTTCGACCGGAGGGCAGAATCCTCACCTCATCGCCGACCCGGAGCTCGCCGCTCCAGACGGTGCCGGTGACCACAGTGCCGGCTCCTCTGACGCTGAACGCCCGATCGACCGGTAGGCGAAACAGATCCCGCGGGTCCGGTTCGCCCAGGGCACCCGCGCGTTCGGCGATCGCGTGACGCAACCGCTCCAGCCCATCGCCCGATACCGTGGAGACCGGAAGGATCGGCCACTCACCGTGTCCGAGGATGCGGACGAGCTCCTCCCGAACCGCGTCCCGGCAGAGGTCGATCCACGCCTGATCGACCCGGTCCGCCTTCGTGAGAGCCACGACACCGTGATCGACACCCAGAAGGCGCGCGATCGCCAGGTGCTCGCGCGTCTGCGGCATCGGCCCCTCGTCGCTCGCAACAACGAGCAAGAGCAGGTCGATCCCGGTGGCCCCGGCCAGCATGTTCTTGACGAAGCCCTCATGACCCGGCACGTCCACGATGCTCGCCTCGATCCCCCCTCCCAACGGCAGAGGGGCGAAGCCGAGATCGATCGTCATGCCTCGCTCCCGCTCCTCTTTCCAGCGGTCCGTGTGAACACCGGTGAGTGCATGCACCAGCGTCGTCTTGCCATGATCGACGTGTCCCGCCGTACCCACGACGAAGGCCATCAGGCACAGATCCGAGCAAGGAACTCGAGAGAACGGATCCGTACGCCCTCGGCAAGGTGGTAGCGGACGTAGTCGACGAGAATGCGCCGTTGGAGACCTTCGACAGCCGGCAGCCCTGCACTTGCCGAGACAAGCATCCGCAGGGCGGCCAGTTCCGATGCGGAGACGAACCCGCCCGGCCCGCCGCACGTGTCGCACCGCAGCCCGCCGGCTGCCGGCTCGAAGTGCGCCGAGGCTCCCGGCGGTATCGGGCGTCGACACACGAGACAGTCGGCCAGATGAGGCTCGAAGCCGAGAACCCCCACGAGGCACCAGAGGTGGCGCAGCACGGTGGCGTCAACACGCTCCTCCGAAGCCGTCAGGAGTGCGTCCAGGCCGGCGACGAGCGTCCTGTACAGCCCCTGGTCCCGATGACTCGGGGCGAGGCGCATGACAAGCTCGCACAGCACGGACGCACCCGCGAAGCGGACCAGATCCGCCCCGAGGCCCTGCCGCTCTTTCACCAGGTCGAAATCCGAGAGAGTGTCCAGTTCCCGGTTCTCACGCACGTACAGAGTGGCCCGCCCCTCCGCGAAGGGTTCGATCAGCCCTCCAAAGCGGCTTCTCGGGCGTAGAGCACCGCGCGCGATCGCCGACCGGGGCCCTTGATCCAGCGTCATCAGACGCAGGATCTTGCTCGTGTCGCTGTAACTGTATGTCTGCAAGACCACGCACCGCGTGGTGACGATCGGCATGGCCGCTATCCTATTGGGTCCCGGCTGCCACCGCGATCTCCAAGTCACTCGTCCCGAAGCCGCCGGCTGTGGAGCTGATGAAGCTCCCGTCCGCGTTCAGCAGGTAGATCGTACCCGCCTGTTCCGTGCGGAAGGTCGCACACAGCAGCCGGCCGTCCGCCAGCGACGTCGCCACCCAACAGGAGATGTCCGCACCGGCGTCGTCGCGCGTCCGGATCGGATCGTCAGGACCCCGCACGAACCCGTTCGCGCCCACGTCGAAGCTGAGCGTCCGGATCGGCCCGGCAAAGTCGTTCGTCACCGTCACGTACACCCGGCCGTCGGCGCCGGCCTCCAGGGAGACCCCGTTTCCACCAAGAGGAAACGGTCCGGAGACCTGGAAGGGGGGCACGGGGTCGACGACCGCGAGCGTTCCGTTCCCCTCCGGCTCGAACGTCGGCGTGAGGGTGCCGGCGTTCAGAACCACGAGCTTCCCTCCCGAGAGGACGGCGTCCGTCGCCTGGCGGCCGGGGAGCGGGAAGTCGTCCACGGCCCCTCCCTCGAGGTCGAAGACGGCGACGCGGCTCTCGCCCAGTGGCTCGAACGTGCCGCCCGCGTCATCGATGTTCGAATCGATGGCGAACACGCGTCCGTTGGTGACCACGACCTTCTCGACGAACTCGCCCGCATCCCTGGCGAGGACGATTGCTGACGTGCCGGGAGAATCGAGCGAGAACCGGTAGATCGAATTGGTCCCCCGACCGCCCACGATCGCCTCGCTCATGCCCGGCAGCACAAAAGGCTTAGACGGGTTCACGGGATCGCCCTGCGGCTCCAGGAAAGCCACGGGGGTCTTCCCGCCCGACTCGAGGTCGGCCACGATCGCACGATCACCTCCGAACGAGCTCTCCGATGTGACGGCGAGCGGAAACGCGACATCCATGGAGACCCCGTCGAAGAGACCTCCCAGCTCCACGGCGAGGCCCAGCGGCGAGATACCCTCGCCGATCTCGAAGGTCCGGATCGTCTGACCGATCGAGTTGAGCGCCCATACGACCACCACCTCACCTCCTCCCGGCCCGGTCGGTCCAGAATCTCCCGAGGCACAGCCGACGAACAGCGGCAGCGCGATCGCGAGCGCACTCAGCCTGTTTGCAAGCTTCATATGGATTACTCCTGTCCTTTCCTCTGGCAGGTCGCTGAAAGACCCTGCGGGTGTCCTTCCTCTCTGCCCGAGCTCACCGCACCTCCAACCGGACCACCACGCTTCTGCCCGGCTCGGGGAAGAGCTCGGTGAGCTCGAATCGCGAATCCAGCAAGTTCTCCACGGCCACCGCGACCTCCAGCGACAGCGAGCCGATTCTCACGGGGCGGCTCCCGTCCAGCCGGACGGTGGTATACGCGGGCAGACGACGAACCCCGGCGACGGTGGTCGTCCGGCTCCCTACGAGAGCCACGCCCCCCCGCAGCCACACTCCGGCCACCTCACCCAGCAGGTAGACGTTCGCAGCCAGATCGGGCTGATAGGGCATCGGGTTCTTGTTGGTGCCGAACCCGAGCCGGCTGCGTTGTAGGGTGAAGGCACCCCCGATCCGGGGACCTTCGGAGGCCAGGGAGATGTCGCCCCCGATCTCTAATCCCGCCGCCGTAAGCCGATCGAGGTTGCGCGGACTCCAGAGGGCGACGGAGCTCGCTACCCAGACGATCGGGTCGTTCGTCCGCCGGTAGAAGAGCGCTGCCTCGATCCCGGCGTGTGTGTCGCTCCCGACCCGTGGATCGCCCCCGGTCCGAGCGGCGCCCGCTCGGCCATTCTTCGCCGCCGAGGCCCAGCGGATTCCGATCTCCGCATCCAGCACGACCCGCTCCGGCCTGAGGTCCGGGTTCGCGCGAACCCCCCTCGAGCGCGGGGCGTAGACGTCCGCGAACGTAGGCAGCCGATAGGCACGTCCCAACCGGCTCCACACCACCCAGGCCGGCCCGAGCTGCGCCGCGAGCGAGACCTCGGGGCTCACGGCATGCCCATCCGTCGAAGCGTCCGTGGCCAGGCCCGGCTGCACCGAGACGCGACCCGACGTGAACGTCTTGCCCACCCACACCCCACCGCTCCACCTCACCGGCGTTTCCTCCGTCCCGCTGCCCGCCACGCGCTCCCGAGCCACGTAGCCGTTGATCTCGAGGGCGGCGTCCCGGATCCATGTCGAGCCCGCCACACGGAAGCTGGTGAGCGATTGGCGTGACTCGATGTTGCGACTCGGGTCCCGATACAGGAGGCCCCGGTGGGCGGCGATGGCGCTCACCCGGCCCGCCGATGATCCGTAGCCGAGCACGATCTGGAGCGAGCGGTCACCGTACCGTGCCTCATCGAAGGCGCTCGACCCGATCCGGCCGGGCGCCCCTCGTTCGACGTCGTCGAAGCGGGCCTGAGCGAAGATCGGCAGGGCGGACGGCGCACCGGAAAGCCAGAGGTGCAGCCCGCGCCCGTCGGCGTTCCGCCGCACCTCCATGGGGCTTCCCGGCTTGGCGCGGTTGGGGAACTCGAAGTCGTTCTCCACGCCCTCGGCACGAAAGCCCAGTGCCAGCGTGCCCGCCGAGCCACCCAACGACACGTAGGCGTCGGCCGCCCGGCTCCCGTACGAGCCCACCTCCACCCCCACCGCAGAGCTGACGCCTTCCGGCTTGCGCGATTCGAGCAGAAGAACCCCGCCGATCGCACCCGAACCGAAGCGTGGCGATGCGCCGCGCACCAGCGAGGCCGCCTCCAGCGTCGCCACGGGGATCCGGGAAAGATCGGCCACGCCCGTGAGCGGATCGTTGACGGGAAGCCCGTCGAGCAGCACGAGCAGGCCCTCCGAGCGACTGCCGCGCACGCTGCCAATCTCGCGGCCACCCGGAGAGGCCCGCACCTGCACGCCCGGCTCTTCGGCCAAGCGATCCGAGAGGGTCCGGGGACCGCCGTCCAGGGGGATCCGGCTTACGGCGTGGCCCGGGAGGGGCGCGCTCTCCATCCGTCCAACGGCGGCAACGAGGTCGGAGAGTGCGACCGGTCTGATGCCAAGCACGAGGGACACTCGAACCTCGCCGCCTTCCAGTGTGACCTTACGGCTCATCGCCTCGAAGCCGAGAGCCGAAGCCGTCAGCACGTAGCTGCCGGCACTCACGCCCGTGGCCCGGTAGCGACCCGGACCCACCTCTTCGAGCGACACCATCGCCTCCATGCCGGACGCCGACGCGGACACCATCCGCACGGAGGCGCCGGTCACCGGTTCCCCGGCTTCCGATCGAACCTCCACCGCCACGCTAGCCCCCGGTTGATCCTGTGGCGGTTGCGGCGCTTCCGCCCTCGAGGTCCCCGTCGCCGCCACGATCAGGAGCAGAGGGAGCCCACCCCACACCACCCCTCCGCCGTGCATGCGGCGCCTCACGGCGAGCCCTCTTCCGCCCCGTCGCCGTCGAACCTCACCCCGCGGCCCCGATCCCGCTCGCGATCCACCGGCACGACGTGCAGCCCCGAGAGCCCCGCGCTGTCAAGATCCACGACGCGGACGGGCCACCTGAAGACGCGACTCAGGATCGAACCGCGCAGAACCTCGCCCGGGGGGCCCGAGGCCAGCAACCGGCCTTCGTCCAGCAGAAGGAGGCGATCGGCGAACCGGCTGGCCAGGTGCAGATTGTGGGTGATCGTGACCGCGGATCCACCCTCGTCTACAAAATCGCGCACGAGGCTGAAGAGCTGCATCTCGTGTCCGATGTCCAGATGGGCGGTAGGCTCATCGAGCACCAGCACCTCCGGTCCCTGAGCGAAAGCCCGTGCAAGCTTTGCCCGCTGGACCTCACCTCCGCTGAGCCTGTTCACCGGCCGTTCCTCGAACTCCTCGAGATCCACCCTCCGGATGGCACTCCGGACCGCCTCGCGGTCTTCCTCTCGCAGACGAGCCCACGGCTGTACGTACGGGTGCCGGCCCATCTCCACGAACTCCCGGACCGAGACCGGATGGCTCGGTGGGCCATCCTGCGAAACCACACCGATACGTCGCGCGATTTGGCGTCGGCCCCACGCGGCCGCCGGCCGACCCTCGTACAGCACCACCCCGTCGTCCGGCCGGACGAGTCCGAGAAGGAGGCGCACTAGCGTGGTCTTGCCGGCGCCGTTGGGGCCGAGCACGGCGGTGTGCTGACCGCCCTCGATCTCCAGGGATACCTGGCGAAGCGCCGGTCGCCGAGAGCGCGGGTAAGCGTAGGAGACGTTCCGGAGCTCGAAGGTCATCCGGCACCTCCGGCATAACTCCGCCGAAGAAGGACCAGGAAGAACGGAACACCCACGAGCGCGGTGACGACGCCCACCGGTACCTCGAGCGGCGCCGCCACCGTGCGCGCGGCCGCGTCCGCGAGCGCCAGCAGAGCCCCTCCGGCCAGGAAGGACATCGGCACGAGAAAACGGTGATCGCCTCCCCAGAGAAGCCTCACAGCGTGCGGGACGACGAGCCCGACGAACCCGATGACCCCACCCACGCTGACGGCGGCCGCCGCGAGGAGCGAGGCGAGAAGGTACGCTACCCGCTTCACCGTCTCGACCTCCGTCCCGAGAAAGGCGGCGCTCTCCTCCCCCAGAGCGAGCGCGTTCAGGTGTCGACTCAGGCCGAACGCCAGGAGAACGGCGGGAAGCGAGTAGACGGCCAGCGCCAAGTTCATGCCCCATGAGGCGTTGCCGAAGCTTCCCATCGTCCAGAGGAGGGCGGAACGCGTCGTCCGCCCTTCGGCGAACGTCATGACGAGCATCACGCCGGCTCCGAAGAACGAGGCGACGACGACCCCAGCCAGAATGAGGATCCGTGTGTCCAGATAGCCCGCGGCGGAGGCGACGCGAAACACGATGACTATGGCCACCAGCGCGCCGGCGAGGGCCGCCAGGGCCAGGCCCGCCGGACCGACCGTCAGACCCAGAACGAGCACGCTCACCGCCCCGAGGGCGGCGCCACTCGAGACGCCCAGCAGGTACGGCTCCGCCAGGGGATTCCGGAGAAGGGCCTGGAAGAGTACGCCCGAGACCGCGAGGCTCCCTCCACTCAGCGCAGCCGCCACCACGCGAGGCAGTCGAACCGAGAGCACGATGGCCCGTGCCGGAGAGTCCTGCGCGCCCGGGAGGAGCGCATCCCATACCTCACCCACCGGTAGCCAGGCAGGCCCGACCGCCAGTCCCGTCGCCACCGCGAGGCCGAGCAGCACCGCGAGCCCGACAAGTCCGGCCGGCCTGCCCCGTCCCGGCCTCATTCGAACCCGGGATGGATCGCTCGGGCCAGCTCTCTGACCGCGGCGGCCACCTTCGGGCCGAGCCGCACGACCAGCTCCCCGTCGAACACGCGTACGCGGCCCGACCGCACCGCCTCGAGGATGTGCCACCCCGGCCGCTCCGACACCGGTGCCCGTCCCTCCACTCCACGGTGAACGGGGTAGAGGATGATCTCCGGCTCCCGGGCGGCGATCGCCTCGAGGCTGACCTGGGGAGAGGGGCTCTGGAGATCGCCGAAGACGTTCCGACCACCGGCCAGGGTGATCAGCGAATCCAGGTAGCTCCCGCGACCGATGGTGATCGGCGGCTGCCACCACGCGTCGTAGTAGACGCTCCGGCGGAGAAGACTCCCCGTCGCCTCACCAACGCTCTCGAGATCCTCCCGAATCGCAGCGCTGAGCCGCTCGGAAGGCCCGGAAGATCCGGTGACCTGTCCGAGTCGCCCGATGTTTCGATAGAGGTCGGCCAGCGTGTTGTGCCTGACGGCGAGCACCTGGATCCCGATCCTTCGCAGCTCGTCCGCCGCCCTCCCGGAATCCGGCCCCGCAAAAAGGATCACCAGATCGGGCTCCAGGGCCACGATCAGCTCCACCGAGGGGCGCACGCCGTCGCCCACGCTCGGAACCACCAGGACCTCCTGCGGGTGCCTGTCGAATCTGGTCCGCCCGACCAGTCGATCCCCGGTTCCGATCGCGAACAAGATCTCCGTTGCGGCCGGGACGAGCGACACGATCCGGGCGGCCGGCTCCGGGAGGGTTACGCGAATGCCCAGGTCGTCCGTGAGGACGATCGTGTCTCCGGCGGCGAGGCGGGGCAGGAGGGGAGGCAGGTGTCGATCCGCGGCCGGAGCGCCGGCCGGGATGAGGACGAAACCGGTCAGAGCCAACACAACAAAAGCGGCCCCGAGCACCCTCACAGCCGTTCCGGTCACGCGATCCACCCGTCCATTCCGGGAAAGCGTGACCGAGGTGTCGGAACCGCGACTCCCCCACACCCTTCCCGCGAAGAGCGTTCCGTGGGGATGGATGGGGTCGTCTCCTGACTCGAGGCACGGCGCTGGCACGCCGAGCCTCACACAGTGGCGGGGCCGCGTCGGTTCACATCCGACTTCCGTTACCGCCATCCACCTACGCAGCAACGGTAACGGTGGTCTCGGGAGGAAGGCAAGACCGACCCGGCGCACGCCGGGTCAAAGCGCTACGGCTTGAAGCGGCCGAAGTCTTCCGGATTCAATCTCTTCAGGTACTCTCGGAGCTGCTCCCCGTTCTCCTGGTCCTCCGGCGAAGTGCCCGGCTCGACCGCCTCGACGACATCCGTGGATTCGAAGCTCGCCTCGTCGAAACCAGCCTCCTCGATCTCCATGGCCGTGAGCTCGAGCAGCTCATCGTCGGCGAAGATCGGCGCGTCTGCCCGCAAGGCGAGAGCGATGCTATCACTCGGCCGCGAGTCGACCGAGATGAACTCACTGTCGCGCCGAAGGATGAGCGAGGCGTGGTAGGTGTTCTCGACCACCCGCGTGATCAGAACGCGGACGAGCTCGCTGCCCAGGCCGCGGACCATGGTCGTAAAGAGGTCGTGCGTCAACGGCCGTGAGAACTTGATCCCTGCGAGCTGCATGGCGATCGCGCTCGCCTCGCCGGGACCGATCCAGATCGGCAGAAGTCGCTCCCCGCCACTCTCCCTCAGTATGACCACGGGAGTATTCGACGACTTGTCCAGTCCGAGGCTCGCGACGGTCACCTCGGTCATGGAGCTACCGCTGGTCATGCCGGTGCCCTTTTACGTGCCTTGATCCCACGAAGATAGATAGCGCTCCTGCTCCTCCGTCAGCGTGTCGATCTCTATGCTCATGGACGCCAGCTTGAGCCGCGCGATCTCCTGATCGAGCTCCACCGGGATTCGGTGAACGTCTGCCGTGAGCGTCGAGCCCATGCGCCGTAGATACTCCGCCGCCATCGCCTGGTTCGCGAACGACATGTCCATGACGCTCGCCGGATGACCTTCCGCGCTCGCCAGGTTGATGAGCCGACCGCGAGCGAGCAGAACGACCCGCTTGCCGTTCAACACGTACTCCTCCACAAGCGGCCGAAGCTGGAGCGGCCCGCTATCGGAGACCCGTTCCAGCGCCGGGATGTCGATCTCGACATCGAAATGTCCCGAGTTCGCTACGATGGCACCGTCCTTCATCGCGAGAAAGTCTGCCTCCCGGATCACCCGGATGTCACCCGTGAGCGTGATGAACAGGTCCCCGAGCGGCGCCGCCTCGTGCATCGGCATCACCCGAAATCCGTCCATCGTGGCCTCCAGCGCTCGGAGCGCATCGACCTCCGTGACGATGACGTTGGCGCCGGCGCCGCGCGCCCGTGACGCGACGCCGCGGCCACACCATCCGTACCCGGCCACCACGACTGTCGCGCCGGCAAGAAGCAGATTGGTGGCGCGGAGGATGCCGTCCAGCGTCGATTGGCCTGTTCCATACCGGTTGTCGAAGAGGTGCTTCGTGTAGCTGTCGTTCACGGCGATCACCGGAAAACGGAGGATGCCATCGGCCGCCATCGCGCGCAGCCGGATGATGCCCGTGGTCGTCTCCTCGGTGGAGCCGATGACGCCTTCGATGATCTCATCCCTCTCGGCCTCGGAGAGCTCGGTGATCCAGCTCCGCAGCACCGGAGCCAGGTCGTCGTAACGCTGCAGCGCGAGCATGTGCAACGAGCCCACCAGGTCGGCCCCATCATCCATCGTGATCTGGGGGCGATACTCGAGCGCCGCCCGGATGTGCTCGTAGTACCGATCGTCGTCCTCGCCCCTCAGCGCGAACACACCGATGCCTTTCGTAACCAGATACGCCGCGACGGGATCCTGGGTGGAAAGGGGGTTCGAGGCACACAGGATCGTGTCGGCACCGCCTGCCTGCAGGGTGAGGATCAGGTTGGCGGTCTCCGTGGTCACATGGAGACAAGCCGCCACACGCAAGCCCTCCAGCGGCCGCTCCTCCGCGAAGCGCTCGCGGATCTGTCTCAGCACGGGCATGAACCGCTCCGCCCACTGCACCCGCAGGCAGCCCGCATCGGCGAGGCTCATGTCCGCCACGTCGTACTCGATCGCTTTCGTCTGACTCACTTGTACTCCCTCACCTATCCGTTCCGGCGGCCGTCGCGCCTCTCGTGCGCCGGCCGCGTCTCATTCAAAGAAGCCCTTCAGATCGTCCACCCTGTCGGTCACCTCCCAGCTGAAGCCGCCCTCCTCATCCGGCTCCCGTCCGAAGTGCCCGTACGCCGCGGTCCGGCGGTAGATCGGCCGGCGAAGCCGAAGCTGCTTGATGATCTGCACGGGCCTCAGGTCGAACACCTCTCCCACACATCGCTCCAACTCCTCGTCCGGCACGACGCCGGTGCCGTAGCTGTTAAGCATGACCGAGATAGGCTCGGCCACGCCGATCGCGTACGCCAACTGGATCTCGACCCGTCGCGCGAGGCCTGCGGCGACCAGGTTCTTGGCCACCCAGCGAGCGGCGTAGCTCCCCGACCGATCCACCTTTGTCGGGTCCTTCCCACTGAACGCGCCTCCGCCGTGACTGCCCACACCACCGTAGGTGTCGACGATGACCTTGCGGCCGGTGACCCCGGCGTCACCCTGAGGCCCGCCGACTACGAAGCGGCCGGTCGGGTTCATGTAGCACCGCATGGCCTGTTCGCACATCCCGGCAGGCAGCACCGGCTCGATCACCGTTCGCCGGAGATCCTCCTCGAGCTGGGCTCGACCGATGTCCGGGTGGTGCTGGGCGCTGATCACCACCGTCGTGATGCGCCGTGGCGTCTCGTTCTCGTACTCGACCGTCACCTGCGACTTGCCGTCGGGCCGCAACCAGTCGAGCACGCCGTGCTTGCGGACCTCGGAGAGCCGCCGGGTGAGCCGATGAGCCAGCGATATCGGAAGGGGCATCAGGGTGTCGGTCTCGTCGGTCGCGTATCCGAACATCATCCCTTGGTCTCCGGCACCGCCGGAGTCCACGCCCAACGCGATGTCCAGCGACTGCTTGTCGATCGACGTGAGGACCGCGCAGCTCTCGCAGTCGAACCCGAGCTCCGGATCGTCGTAGCCGATCTCCCGGAGCGTCTCCCTCACGACATCCGGCACGTGCACGTATGCCTCCGTCGTAACCTCACCCGCCACGAGGACCAGGCCTGTCGTCACGAGCGTCTCGCACGCTACCCGCGCAACCTCATCCTCCTCGATCATGGCGTCCAGGACCGCGTCCGAGACCTGGTCCGCAACCTTGTCGGGGTGCCCCTCCGTAACCGACTCGGAGGTGAAGAGATGTATCCTTGGCGTCATGGCGCTCCCTGTCCTATCTCGAGAAGCGCGTGAAGGTACCCGCCCACTATACGGCGGACAAGCGGGCCAACAGCTCCGGTACTTCGGGAAGCGTTTCCTCCAGATACCGCCGGAAAGGGCCGCGGATGTCGCTCGGTTGATCCGCGTTCTCCAGCCCCTCCACCACCCCCGAGAGATCGCCGGCAGAGACGCCGAGGACGACCTCCTTGATCTCCGGATGGGAGGGAGGGGCCAGGCTGAATCTGCGATATCCGAGCGCGAGCAGAGCGGCCACGCCGATCGGGTCCTCCGCCAGGTCGCCACACACGCCGACCTCGATCCCTTGCGTCCCGGCCGCCTCGATCAGTCGGCCGTACATCCGGAAGAGCGCCGGGTGAAGTGGATCGAAAAGGTCCACGAGCCGAGCGTTTCCCCGGTCAACGGCCAGGGCGTACTGCGTAAGGTCGTTCGTGCCGAGACTGAGGAAGTCGACGTGGGGGGCCAGCCGGTCCACGGTTTCCAGAGCCGCGGGGGTCTCGATCATAATCCCCAGCGGCAACGGCTCCGCCGGCGGCACATCGAGCGAGGCGCTCACCTCGTCGAGGATCTCCCGCGTACGCCGGATCTCGTCGAGCGCCACGATGAAGGGCAGCAGGATACGCACGCGACCGTGCGCGGCGGCCCTGACGGCCGCGCGGAGCTGATTGCGGAACAGATCCGGCAGATCGAGGCAGACTCGGATCGCTCTCCAGCCGAGATACGGGTTCTCCTCCATCGGCATCGACAGGAAGAGCGGAAACTTGTCTCCGCCGATGTCGAAGGTGCGCAGCGTCACGCCGTGACGAGGGAACGCCTCCGCCACCTGCCGGTACGCCTCGTACTGCTCGTCCTCGCTCGGTATCGTTCGCCGACCGATGACGAGAAACTCCGAGCGAAAGAGCCCCACTCCCTCCGCCCCGACAGCCAGCGCGTCCGCCGCATCGTCGGGTTGGTCGAGGTTCGCCTGCAGGACGACCCGCTCGCCGTCGCGAGTCAGGGTGGGACGGTGGGCCAACTCCTCGAGCTGCCGCTTCCGCGCGGTCGTCTTCACGTCGGAGCGCCGGTACGTGTCCTTCTCCGCCTCTGTGGGCTCCACGATCACCCTTCCGGTGGCGCCGTCCAGGATCACGGGCGCCCCATCCTGCACGCCTTCCAGGTGGGGGCCAATTCCGACCACACACGGGATCCGCAGAGAGCGAGCGATCACGGCCGAGTGCGAGGCGCGGGATCCGGTCGCGGTGAGAAGCCCCCGCACCTCCTTGTCACCGAGTCCGACAGCGAGGCTGGGGGTCAGCTCGTCGAACACGAGGATGCAACCGTCCACCGGCAAGGAGCTCAGCACGTTGCCCTCCGCCAGCCCGAGAAGGCGCGAAAGGACGCGGAACCGGATGTCCCGGAGATCGGCCAGCCGATCCAGGGCCATGACGTGTGCCGTGTCCGCGAAGCGCGAGCGCAACTCGAGGAGCCGCCAATCGAAGGCGCGCTCCGCCGGCAGGTAATTCTCGCGGATGTAGGCGGCCGTTCCTCCGACCAGGTCCGGATCATCGAGCATCATCGCCTGAGCCTCGAAGATCTTGCCCTCGACCGGTCCAATTCGCTCGTTCGTCTCCGCCTGGAGGCGCCAGATCCGCTCCTTCGCCCACGAGCGGGCGTCCTGGAACCGCTCGATCTCCAGGTCGACCTCGTCGGGACCGATCGTCCGATGCGGAACGGAGATGATGTCCCACTCGACTCGCAAGGCAGGACCGAGGGCCCGGCCCGGCGACGCGCCGATCCCGTGCAGCCGCCAGCTCACCGCGACGTCTCCACGTCCGCGTCGCTGTTTGCGCCGTCCCGCGAGGCCTCCTCGACCACCACATCTTCCTCCACTCCCCCGTCACCGAAGCCCCGCTCCACCAGATGGACCAGCGCCTCGAGCGCCGACTCGGCGTCCTCACCGACCGTCCTCAGGCGCAGCGTCGATCCAGACTCAGCCGCCAACATGAGCACTCCCATGATGCTCTTGCCGTTCACCTCCAGTCCATCTTTCTCCACCCATACGTCGCATTCGAAACGGGAGGCGAGCTTCACGAACTCCGCGGCCGGTCGGGCATGCAACCCGTATCGGTTCGTCACGCTCACGTGCCGCGCAGCCTCGATCATGCCTTCCGTCACGACTCGCGTCCTATCCGCCCAGGAGAAGCAGAAGTACCGGCGCCGCGATGAGCAGCGTCGCGGCTACCCGCTCGCCGAGCCCCGGCCGCACGTATCCGACGGCGGCCGCCGCCACCAGGGCAAGCACCACCTCCCAACGTAGGAGAGCCGTGGCTGGCGTACGCCAGGCCACCAGCACCACGGCCGCACCCACCAGGAAGGCGTTGAGCACCGTCAACCAGCGCGTCGCCCCGTTCCACGGCGCTTCCTGCAAAGCCCGACCCACATCGAATCCGGCGCTCCAGCCGCGCCAAAAGGCCCAGCCGCGGAGGTACACATGCCCGACGTTGTAAAGAAGAAGGAAGAACAGCGTCGCCACCCACGGACTCCCTTCCAGGGCGAAGAGGACTATCGCCAGCAGGGCGCAGAACGGCCGCCAACCGGCCCACACGAGCTCGTCGCCCACCGCTCCGAGCGGAGCGCGCAGGGCGGTGCGAAACCGCGTGATCTTCTCCGGGGAGACCTCGGTCGCCTCTAGACGCGCCAGCGCCGTCACCGCCATCGCACAGAGGTAGGGGTGAGCGTTGAACGGCTCCAGGTGACGCGAGACCGCCGCCTCGAGACGCACCGGATCTCCCGCGTAGATGCGCCGCAGAAGCGGCAGCATCGCGTTCGCCAGTCCTCCCGCGACCAGCGTGCGATAGTTCCACGATCCCTGCACCGCGAAGCACCTCAAGAACGAAGAAACACGATCCGACTGCGTCGGCTCCACAGCTATCTCACCCTGTGAGGAGTATGAGCAGCGCCGCCGCCGCCCCACCCGCTCCAAACAGCAGAGGGGCGGTCCGGCGTCCTCCCATGACCCTGACCCCGACACCGCCGGCCAGAGCGACCGCCACCAGAAGGACCGCGGAGGCCACCGACAGCGCGGCTCCGCCCGTCGGCAATCTGGAGACCAGCTTTACCAAGATCATGACGGGGACCGCGAAGGCAGCCGTGAGCGCACCAGCCCGCAGCGCGTCGATGGTCATGGCCATTCGGTGCCTCCGCTCGAGCCGGTACGGGGCCGCGGCGGCGAGGCTCGCGACCAAGTATCCGTTGATCCTCCGTTGGAGGCGGACGGTGGCCGCCCCCACCCACCCGATGATCCAGCCGCAGGCGACTGCCAGGAGCAGCGGCCCCAGTCCGCTGTCGCCGCTCGCAGCCAGTCCCGCGCCGGCGACCAGGCCCGCTGGACCCGTCTCCGGGTACACGGCGGCGCCGTACGGCATGTGGCCGAGGCCGAGAAGCTCGAGTATAGCTCCGACAAGGAATCCCGATGACGCGTCCCCCAGCAAGGCTCCACCGATCGTTGCCGCGACGATGGGGCGTGAGATCATGACCTGTGGCCAGGAGGCGGCATCGAGCCCCAACGCGGCGCCCACCACCACCAGCACGGCCCAAAGGCCGACGCTAACGTCGAGCTCGCTCAACGGACCGCAACAACCTCTCGAGACCAACCTCGGGGGACCCCGGCAAGTCCCTGGCGGACACCGAGGCGGCCAGATCTCCGATCACCCTGACATCCTCTGTCTCCGAGGCGGAGAGGAAGACGTAGTCCAGCAGACGCTCTCGCCCCGGAGCCGAGTGCAATCCCCCCAGATTGACGGCGTGCCCTGCCAGCAGACCCGCCTCGGCCAGCCGGCGCATCGCCACGGTATCGGCCGTGAGCAGGATGCCCGCGTCCCGACGTGCCTCGAACTCCGGTAGCCGTCGAATGGTCTCGGCTACCGTAAGGAAATACACATCGCTGTCCGCCGGGAGCGCGCTCGCATAGAGCTCGCGCTCCCATTCGCACTCCGCGATCCCATCGTCCACTACCACGTAGAAGCCGATCCCGAGGCGGCGGCCCCAGCCGACCACGACCTGGCCATGCAGAAGCCGCTCGTCGACCCTATGAAGGACAATCGGCATCGGCACGGCCTGGTGGGAAACGAGCCGTCATCTCCTGCCTCCCCTTCTCCACGACGCGCTCGGCCAGCTCGCGGAGATCTATTCCCCGATGAAACACGAAGTCCAGCAGCATGGGTAGGTTTACGCCCGCGACCACCGCCACGCGGGACGCGTCACGGGCGATCCGCATTCCGGCGAAGGCGCAGCTTCCGCTGGCCATGTCGACGAACACGAGGGCCGGGCCATCGCCGACCGACGCCTGGACACGGTTGGCGAGCTGCTCCGGAGAGCACCGCTCATTCGTGACGGGCGCGAGCGCCCCACGGACGCCCGATATCGCCTCCACCGCGCCGACCAGAGCAGAAGCGAGGTCCGCGTGCGCCACGACGACGCCTCTCACCTCACTCATTATCCTCCTCCAGATACTCTCGGACCGGCTTCATCCTGCGCCGCATGTTCCTGTGGAACTCAGCGGCGCTGTCGACGCCCGAATAGCGAAGAAGATGCCGCATCGCGATGACCTCCGAGATCACCGTGATGTTCTTACCGGGGTTCAGCGGGATCACGACCTTGGGCAGCTCCACGTCCAGGATGGTGGTCGTCTCCTTATCCAGGCCCGTTCGATCGTAGTCGGTCGTGTCGCTCCACTCCTCCAGCTGCACGACCACTTCCAGGCGCTTCTGCTGCCGTGTGGCGTGTATGCCGAAGAGCGCCCGGACATCGATGATGCCGATGCCTCGGATCTCCATGTGATACTGCTGCTGCTCCAGGCCGCGCGCGATGAGCACGTCGATCCCACGGCGTGTGATCATCACGACATCGTCAGCCACGAGGCGATGTCCCCTCTCGACGAGATCCAGGACGCACTCGCTCTTTCCGATCCCACTGCTCCCAACGAACAGGAGACCCACGCCGTAGACGTCCGCCAACGAGCCGTGCATGACGCTGGTCGGAGCGAACTCGTCCTCCAGATACGGCTTGATCCGGCGATAGAACTCCCCGGTCTTCAGCCTCGTCTGGATCAGGGGGATTCCTTGCTCCTCGGCGGCCGCAGCGAGCGCCTCAGGAGGCTCGATCCCCTTCGTGACAAAGATGCAGGGAACGTCTGAACGGACCACGAAGTCCGCGGCCGTCCGCTGCTCGTCGGGGCCGAGCGAGCGGAGAAAGGCGATCTCTGTCTCGCCGAACACCTGGATACGACCGCTCGCGAAGCGCTCGGTGAAGCCGCTGAGCGCGATCCCCGGGCTCGAGACGTCCGGCGCACCGATCTCCCGGTCCAGACCGCTCTCGCCCGCCAGCAAGCGGAGCAGCATGCTCTCACCCTTGCGCTCGAGCAAGGCGCCAACGCTGAGTGTGGTCAACCGAGCGGCTCCTCGGACGTCGCCAGGCGATCCTTATCGACGGTGTGATCCCGGTGACGAGAACGGCTTCTCTTGAGCTGCCGAGCCAGCTTATTCACCACCCGATCGACGGCGGACCGGAAGTCCGCCGCTTCCGCATGGGCATGAACGGTCCCTCGCCCGTCGATGCTCAGGTCCCCCTCCACCTCGAAATGGTTCTTTTCCTCCAGCAGCGTCACCTCCACACGCCCTATGCGCTCCTCGAACCTCTCCAGCCGGGAAAACCTCTCTTCCACCAGCCGGCGAAGGGCGTCCGATACATCGAAATGCCGTGCGGTTATCGTCACCTGCATGCGCTCTCTCCTTCCAGTTGGTGCCATCAGGCCTGGCTGCCCGACGCGCGAACGCCGTCCTCCAACCACGCCTCCGTCTCGTCCGCCGCGCGATCCCACGAGAAGCGGCCCGCGTGCTCGATCGCACCCTGGCCCAGACGCTCACGGAGCTCGGGGTGCTCGGTGAGCTCCCGCAGCCGTGCGGCCCACGCCGCCGGATCCCCGTGCGCAACCAGGAAGCCCGATTTTCCTGAAGCGACCGACTCGCATAACCCGGGCGAATCGCTCGCGATGGCCGGCGTGCCGCAGGCCGCCGCCTCGATGTTCGTAAGACCCCAACCCTCCTTCGGAGAAGGATACAGGACGGCCCAGGCCCGGTGCAGCAGCTCCATCTTGCGCTCGCCCGTCACGAACCCGAGGAACTCAACCCCTTCTTCGATCCCCTCCGACGCGGCCACACGCCTCAAGCGGGCCGCGTCATCCCCCGCTCCGGCGATGAGGAGCCGGCCCTCCCATCCGGCGCGTTGCAGCAGGGCCACGGCCCGCACGAGAACATCCAGACCCTTGTACCGCTTCAACCGCCCAAGGTACACGAACGTCGGCCGTTCGTACCGACTGACACCGGGATCGGGACGGTAGATCCGGTGATCCACACCCGGGTAGACGACCTGGATTCGCTCCGCCGAGAAGCCGCGCGCGATCAGGTCCTCTTTCGTGCTCCATGAGATGGCCTGCAGCGGCACCGAGCGGTAGGCCCCGAGCATGCGTTTTTCGCCAAGCCAGACGGCGACGGCCACGGGGAGCGAGGCCTCCCGAAACACGGTCGTGCCGAACAGATGCGGCACGATGGCGGCGACGGGTATATCGCTCCAGCGAGGGGTGAACAGCGGTGACTTGTTGATGTCCTCGACAATGAGATCGAACCCGCTTGGACCAAGATCCCGGAAGGCTCTCCGGGCGTGAAGCGGGAACGTGTACCGGCCTCCCGTCCGAACGACGTGCATCCCGTCCACTTCTTCCGATGCGAGGGCCCCGGCCCACCCCGAGACCAGCAGCGTGACTCGATGTCCCCGGCCGGCCAACCGCATGAAGATCTCGTGCAGGTGGACCTCAGCCCCGCCCGCGTGCGGGTTTCGACGGTCCTGCCAGTTGACGACGAGGATGCGCAGCGCGGGAGACGTGGCGTCAGCCGGCGACGGCCGCGTCCCGGTACACAGAATCCAGAACCCCGTTCACGAACGCCGCGCTGCCATCGCTTCCATACCGTTCGGCCAGCTTGAGCGCCTCGGTGATCGCCACCTTTCCGGGAATCTCTGCCACGTATCGGAGCTCGGCAACGCCCATACGGAGGATGTTCCGGTCTATCGCCGCCAGCCGGGCCAGCCGCCAGTTCGCGATGTGATCCTGCAGGGTCTGGTCGATCTCCTGCCGGTGTTCCTCGAGAACCGTGAGAAGCCTGTCGATGTACGGACGGTAGCGCGGGGCGACGCGCCGGCGCGTAAGCGCCGTGCTGGCATACTCGGTGAGCGAACCGCCGTCGCTCATCTCACACGCATAGAGGAGCTGAAGCACCCAGGCGCGCGCCCGCGAGCGAGGCTGCGGCGCGCTCACGTCGAAGCCCGGGCGATCTGATCGAAGACCCCACACATCTCGAGCGCGGCGAGCGCTGCCTCTTCGCCCTTGTGGCCGTGGCTTCCACCGACCCGATCCTTCGCCTGCTCGAGCGTGTCGGCCGTGATCACGCCGAACGCGATGGGCGTGTCCTCGGTGATCGCCAGCCTCGACAAGGCGTAGGTCGCGCCCTGACAGATGTAGTCGAAGTGTGGTGTCTCTCCCCTCACGACACAGCCCAGAGCGACGACCGCGTCGTACCCGGCGCGAGACGCCTGCCTCACAGCAGCGGCCAGCTCCCACGCACCGGGCACGCGCACGACGTCGATGTCCTCGGGCCTCGCGCCGCGCCGAAGTAGGGCGTCGCGCGCACCGGCGACCAAACGATCCGTGATGACACGGTTGTAGCGGCTGACGACGAGACAGAACCGGCGACCCGAGCCGGCCGGATCCTCGGGGTTCTCGCTCATCGAAGGCCGAGGAGGTGTCCGAGCTTTTCCTGTTTCGTCTCGAGATACGAGCGGTTGAACCCGGTGGCGGCCGTGGTGAGCGGCTCGCGGCCCGTGATCTTGAGCCCGAAGCCCTCGAGGCCGGCCAGCTTTTTCGGATTGTTCGTGAGGATTCGAATCGAGTGGAGACCGAGGTCCGCGAGGATCTGTGCGCCGATCCCGTAGCTTCTCAGATCCGGTGGAAAGCCCAGCGCCTCGTTGGCCTCCACCGTGTCATGCCCTTCGTCCTGAAGCTCATACGCTCGAAGCTTGTTGAGGAGCCCGATCCCCCGGCCCTCCTGGTCGAGGTACACGATCACCCCCGCCCCCTCCTTGATCACCCGCTCCATCGCGGCGCGCAGCTGCATCCCGCAATCGCACCGGCGTGAAGCGAATACGTCCCCGGTGAGGCACTTCGAGTGTACGCGGACGAGCACGTCCTCCTGTCCCGCGACCTCGCCGTGCACCAGCGCCACGTGCTCGTGGTCATCCACGTCATTGCGGTAGCCGATGATCCTGAACTCCCCCTGGGGCGTCGGGAGGCGGGCCTCCGCGACGCGATGGACGAGCTGCTCATGCCGGAGACGGTACGCCACGATCTGCCCCACCGTGACGACGGGGAGCTTGTGCGTGTCGCCGAATCGCTCGAGGTCCTCCCGGCGCGCCATCGTGCCGTCCGCGTTCAGGATCTCACAGATCACGCCGGCGGGCTGGAGGCCCGCCATGCGGGCCAGGTCGACCGATGCCTCCGTCTGGCCGACACGCTGGAGCACGCCGCCCGGCCTGGCCCTGAGGGGGAAGACATGGCCCGGCCTCAGGAGATCCGCCGGCCGGGAACGCGGGTCCACGGCGATCTGGATCGTACGGGCCCTGTCATGAGCGCTGATCCCGGTGGTCACGCCGTATTCGCGGCGGGCGTCGATGCTTACCGTGAAAGCCGTCTCGAGCGAGTCACCGGAGCGGCCGTCGGCCATCAGAGGAAGGTCCAGACGGTCCGCCAGGTCCGCCGCCAGCGTGACGCAGATTAGCCCGCGCCCGTGAAGGCTCATGAAGTTGATGAGCTCGGGCGTAACCTTGTCCGCCGCGCAGACCAGATCACCTTCGTTCTCGCGCTCGATGTCGTCCGCCACGATCACGAGATCACCCCGTCGAATCGCGGCGATAGCCTCCTCAACCGTATCTAAAGACATGGGCTGCTCGCTTTCCGCGTCTTGCTGTACTCCTTCCACCACTTCCACAACCCTCCAGCCGCCGGTGCTTACCCGGGAGACCGCCGGACGACACCTATTCTGCTAATCGCCTTCTCCGCGGGCCCAGTAAGGCTCCGCGAGGCGTGCCACGTACTTGCCGATGAGGTCGGCTTCCAGGTTGACCCGCTCTCCCGCACGCAGCCGGTCGAACGCCGTATGCGTCCATGTATAGGGGATGATCGCCATCTCCGCGACCTCGCCGTCCAGCCGGCTCAAGGTCATGCTGACCCCATCGACGGCCAGCGAGCCACGCGGGACCGAAAGAGAGGCGATGTCGCCCGGCAGGCGGACCCGCAGCCGAACCGTCTCTCCCAGGTGCTCCAGCGTCTCGACGACGCCCACGCCGTCCACATGACCCTGTACGAGGTGCCCGCCGAGAGGATCGCCCGCCCGAAGGGCTCGCTCCAGGTTTACGCGGCGTCGGACGTCCAACTCGCCGAAGGTGGTCCGTTCTAGGGTGGCGATGACCGAGACGAAGCGGAACGCACCCTCTTCGCACCCGGTCACGGTGTGGCACACGCCGTCCACGTTGATGCTCTCGCTCTCCGCCAGATCGGCGGCGAGGGCCGGCGCTCGGACACGAAAGGCCACGGCGCCTTCGAGGGCGTTGCGCTCCACCACCGTGCCGACCTCCTGTATGATCCCGGTGAACATCAGCCTCCGGCCAGTCGAGCGAGCGCATCTCGGTTCTCGAGCACGATCAGCGTGTCCCTCCCGAGGCCGCGGCGGTCGGACACCTCCCACGCATCTTCCTCCGATGGCGGCACGCCGACGAACGCCGACACGCCCTCATCGCCGAGAAAGCTGGGTGCGACGAGCAGGTAGAGCCTCCGGACAAGGCCCTCGCGCAGGATGGCCGATGCCACGCGCGCCCCCCCTTCGACGAGAATCGTGCCGACCCCGGCTCCCTTCAACGCCCGCAGCGCCGACGGCAGGTCGATCTTCCTGCCTGATTCCGCCCTCTCGGGCGCCGGATCCGCCGCGAGGACCTCCAGCACCTTCACTCCCGCACCTTCCAATCGGGCTCGCCGCCCCGGATCCGCACCATCGGCGCCCACCGCCCACACGGGCGCCTCGTCGATGGAGCGCACGAGACGGCTCGAGGTGGACAGGCGAAGTTCGGAGTCGAGCACCACCCTGACGGGAGGGACACGGGGAGCCGGCGCGCCACGCGCCGTGAGCATCGGGTCATCCACAACCGCGGTGCCCCGTCCGATCAGAACCGCGTCGAACCCGGCCCGCAGCCGGTGGACCTCGCGCCAGGCGCTCTCGCCCGTGACCGCAGAACGGACTCCAACGCCGGCGGCGATCCTACCATCCAGCGACATCGCGAGCTTCAGCGCCACGTACGGCAGCTCTTGCGTGACACGCCAGAAGAACGGTGCGTTCAGTCTGCGCGCGGCTTCAGCAGCCACCCCGAGGCGTACCGCCACGCCCGATGCTTCAAGCCTGTCGAGACCGCCAGACGCCTCCGGGTTCGGATCCCGGCACGCGATAATCACCTCTCGCACTCCCGCCTCGAGGATCACCCGATCACACGGAGGTGTCTTACCATCGTGAGCACACGGTTCCAAGTTCACGTACAGGGTGGACCCCACCGCCCTCGGTCCAGCGGCACGTAGGGCGGCCACCTCGGCGTGCTCGTCTCCATGGCGCTCGTGGAACCCCTCCCCTACCACACCCGAGTCCGACACGACCACCGCCCCGACAAGCGGGTTCGGCGCCACCTGGCCCCAGCCGCGCTCCGCGAGCTCGA
>JAPULH010000178.1 GCA_027295155.1 Gemmatimonadota bacterium | reverse complement strand
GCTTCGGGCGCACGGGCTGGACGACACGGCGATCCACGACGCAGCGCAGGTGATCGCCTACTTTAACTACATCACGCGGATCGCCGACGCCCTGGGGGTCGAGCCGGAGACGTTCATCCGGCCGTGGGGGGAGGACGAAGGAGCGAGCTAGCTCCGGCCGGCCGGAGTCAGCCCGAGGCCTGCTCGACCTGATCCGAGGCCAGGCGGAGCGACCCGTTCAGTGAGCGCCGGCGCCCTTCCGCACCTTCACGCCCACGAGCGCGAACGCCGCGCGGGCGAGGAGCGGCAGCGAGAGCACGCTCAGCACGATCGGTAGAACCACGCCGGGGATGCCTCCGAACCCTCCGAGGAGCGCATCCAGGATCCGCCAGACGATGAGGAAGAGAACCAGCATCCCGAGCAGGCCGATCAACTGGCGGGGGCCGGAGCCGCCCTCCAGCTCGACGTTCATCCCTCCCAGGTAGAGCGAAGCCGTGGCCCAGAACACGCAGAACGCAGCCAGCCATCCCAGCATCGGGGTCACAGGCGCCCCTGCTCATCGGGAGCCTCGAGCGCCATCTGCGATGGGAACGAGATGTCGGGCCGCATCCAGCCGACCATCGGCTCCACCCTGCGTGCCGACTTCAGCGCCTTCTGCTGAAGTGCCTCCGCCTCCTTGCCCGCGAGCTCGTTCAGGCGCGCCTCGTTCGCGTGGAAGTCCGCTTCGTTCCTGGCGCCCACCGCCACGACGTACAACGGAAGGTCGTTGCCCGTGACCGCCTGATAGACGTTCCAGCCCGTGTCGAGGCTCTTCGACTTGTACAGGGCCACGAACTCCCTCGCGACTTCCTCCAGCGCCTCCGCCTTTCCGGGGATCGCATACCAGAAGTCCCAATGGACGAAGCGAACCTCGTCCTCGGCCAGACGCGGCGTCTCGGGCTGGTAGGACATGTCCGGCCGGTGGACGTAAAAGCCGCTCTCGTACCGCTCGACCGCGGCGTCGGAGCGGGCGCCCACCTCCTTCCATCGCTCGCCGAAGCTCTCCGCGATGCTCTCGAAGGCGCCGCTCACCTCGCCGAATCCGGCGAAGCCGTCGACCGGTATCACGTACAAGTACCCGATCTGCGGCCCCGAGAACGCCTCGAACTGCAGCTTCTCCGCTGCCTCGCTGCTCTCGCCCAGCATGGCGACGAAATCGACGGCGGCCGCTTCGTACTCGGAGATCATCGCGGGCTTCACGACCTCCTGGTGCACGAAGAACATCTGCGGTGTGCCGGACTCCTGCTCCTGCGCGAGCGCGCCGGCCGGGAGCACGGCCGGGAGCAGCAGAGCCGCCAGGGCGGCGAGCCACAGCCTCGATCCTCTTCTCATGGCTTCCTCCATTGCTGAACCTCCAGCGACTGCAGGCACGGGGGTCGGGTGAGGGCGGTCCTGCGCAATGGATTAATCTACTCCCCGCAACGACCCGTCGCACCACCTTGCCGGCGCCGGCCCGCCTTCCGCTTGCCACCCCTCGCGGCGTGCGGTACGGTGCGGCTTGCGCTCCGCTCCGAACACCGCCCCTTCACCGGGAACAGGGACCGACATGAAACCCCCGTCGCTGACGATCGGCATCGAGGAAGAGTATCAGATCATCAATCCGGAGACGGGTGAGCTCACGTCTTACATCACCGAGATCCTCGAGTCCGATCACGTCGTCCTGCGCGAGCAGATGAAGCCCGAGCTGCACCAATCCGTGGTGGAGGTCGGAAGCGTGGTGTGCGAAACCGCCGCGGAGGCGCGCCAGGAGGTGATCCGGCTGAGGCGCCTGGTGTCGGAGAAGGTCGCCGAGAGCGGCCTTAGGATCGCGGCCGCCGGCACCCACCCCTTCTCCTCGTGGCTCGAGCAGGAGATCACCCCGCTCGAGCGGTATCTGGGAATCCACGAAGACCTGAAGGAGATCGCGCAGAAGAACCTCGTCTTCGGGATGCACGTGCACATCGGCGTCGAAGACCGGGAGTTCGTGATCGACGCGATGAACGTCGCGCGGTACTTCCTTCCGCATCTTCTCGCCCTCTCCACGAGCTCGCCCTTCTGGATGGGCCGGGACACCGGTCTTAAGTCCTACCGCAGCGTCAACTGGCGGCGTTTCCCGCGCACCGGGATCCCCCGTCAGTTCAACAGCTGGGGGGAGTTCGAGTATCTGGTGGAGACGCTCGTGCGCACCGAGACGATCCCCGACGGGACGAAGCTCTGGTGGGACGTCCGCCCGCACTGGAAATACCCGACGCTGGAGTTCCGTGTCTGCGACATCTGCACGCGCGTGGACGAGGTGATCTGCGTCGCGGCCCTCTTCCAGGCGATCGTGGCCAAGCTCTGGAAGCTGCGCCGAGACAACCTCACCTTCCGGATCTATCCGGCTGAGCTGATTGAGGAGAACAAATGGCGAGCGGCCCGCTACGGGTTCGAGGGCAAGCTGATCGACTTCGGGAAGCAGCGTGAGTTCCCCGCATCCGAGATGATCCGTGAGCTGATCGAGTGGTTTGTGGACGACGTGCTGGACGAGCTGGGAAGCAGAAGTGAGGTCGAGTACGCCTTTCGCATCCTGGAGGAAGGCTCGAGCGCCGACCGGCAGCTGGCGGTCTACGAGGAGACGGGTGACATGAAGGCCGTCGTGGAGAGCCTGATCGAGGAAACGGCGGAGGGAGTGTTCGACTGAGGCGTTTCCTGCGCGCCGGCAAGGCGACTGAGCCGATGACGCCCCGGCGCATACTTGCCGCCTATTTCGCGATCGCGGGGCTGTACACCCTCTCGGCGGCGCTCATCTGGGGCGTCAACACGCTCTTTCTCCTTGACGCCGGTCTCGACATCTTCGGCGTCTTCGTGGCGAACGCGGCCTTCGCGGCCGGGATGTTCGTATTCGAGATCCCCACGGGAGTGCTCGCAGAGACCGCCGGCAGGCGCGTGTCCTTCCTGCTCAGCGTCGCGATCCTCGCTCTCACGACGGTGGGATACGTGGCGGTGGCCCGGTT
>JAPULH010000177.1 GCA_027295155.1 Gemmatimonadota bacterium | reverse complement strand
GGCCCTGCGCCATTCCGTCCATGTCTAGGCTGCCATCGGGCATGAACTTCGCCCACCACCAATCGCTGGCCTCAGGGTTGTAGCCCTCGACCTTGTACATGACGGTAGTGGCCCCCAGCATTCCGTCGGGCATAAAGTTGTCCTTCACGACGACGGACCCGACGGGCATCTCGCCGGCGAGGTCGCTGACGGCCTGAAGGGCAGGCGCGTTCACGTAGGTCGTGAGAAGCGCGCCATGCGGCTCCGAGCCCGCGTACTTCTCGCCCTTCCCCGGCCAGAGCTCCCAGGTGTTCCGGAAGTCGGCCGCCTCCAGGAAGGCCCAGACCGCTTCCGCGGTGGCTTCGGGCATCTCCTGGGCCATGGCTTCTTCGACCATGGCTTCTTCGACCACGGCCTCTTCGACCACAGCTTCTTCTACCATGGCTTCTTCACCGTCGTCCGGTTGCGCGCATCCGGCCGCCAGCACCAGACCCGCGATGAGAAGACCGCTCTTAGTTGCTCCGGGACTCATGGCACCTCCTCGTGGTTGGCTCAGCTCACCGAAAAGGTGTCGGGCACGTGGCCCCGAGTCAACAAGAAAAGGGTCACCGATTGACAGGCCCCGATCGTGACACCGTAACTTGAAGGTCAACCGAGGATCCGACGGACAGAAGATCCGACCAGAGGAACGGTGCTGAGGACGAAACCTACCGCCGCCGCGCGGGGCAGGCGCGACCCCCGGACGATAGAGACTGACGTGTGGCGCCGCTACGGGGAATACCTGGCGATGCCTCCGCAGATCGTGGTCGAGTGGCACGATCGAGAGAGCGATGCGCGCGGCTGGCTCGTGATCAACAGCCTTCGTGGCGGGGCCGCTGGTGGCGGAACTCGGATGCGAACGGGCCTCGATCGCGAGGAGGTGATGTATCTCGCCAAGATCATGGAGCTCAAGTTCGCGTTCTCGGGGCCCCCTATGGGCGGCGCCAAGTCGGGGATCGCCTTTGATCCGACCGATTCCCGAAAGGCGGAGGTCCTGGGCCGCTGGTTCAAGGCCATCAACCCCTATCTGCGCAGCGTGTACGGCACCGCCGGAGACCTCAACGTGGATGAGAGCCGGGAGGTGCTGCCGATCTGCCGCCGGCTGGGCCTGGCCCACCCGCAGGAGGGCGCTCTGCGTGGGCACCTCTCGCTGGAGGGCTCCGCGCTGGAGCGACGGCTTGAAGCGATGAGCGAGGGGTTGGAGCAGCCGGTCGGAGATCCGTTCGCCTCCCGCGGATGGAGCGCGTCGGTCTCCGATCTGGTGACGGGCTATGGGGTCGCGGCAGCGGCACGCCGCCTTCTCGGCCTCCAGGGCCGAACGCTCGATGGGGCTCGTGTGCTCGTGGAAGGATTCGGCTGTGTCGGCGGTGGAGCGGCGCTGTATCTCACCCGGTGGGGCGCCCGGATCGTCGGGATCATCGATGTAGAGAGCGGTCTGGTCGCGCCCGATGGTTTGGGCGAAGCCGAGGTGGAGGACCTCCTCGAGCGCCGAAGTGGCAATCGACTTCCGCTCGCGGATCCGGAGAGTGGGCAGGCTGCGCGGAGAGAGTTTCGCCGGGTGGCGGCAGACGTGTTCGTGAGCGCCGCGGCCTCGGGCACCCTGACGGCGGAGGCTCTCGAAGCTATGGAGATGCAGGGAATTCAGACGATCGTGTGCGGCTCCAACCACCCGTTCACGTCGCTCTCACCTTCCGACACGACGCTTCAGCGCGATGCGGATACCCGGTTTGCCGTCGTCGCGGACTTCATCGCCAACCTCGGGGCCGCCTATGCGTTCGGCTTTCAGATGCAGCGGAGCGAGCCAGCGCCGTACCCGGAGTTCTTCCAGGCGGTCGGGAGCACGGTAGAGGACGCCGTCGAGGAGGCTGTGGCCCGAGCCGGCTCCGCGGACCGGGGGCTGCTGGCCGCCGCGCTCGACCTCGGGCTGGAGCGCATCGGGCACGGCGGGCTCCTCGGCAAGAAACCGGGATGATCGACAGGATGTTCAGCTTGTGTAACGGCCATGTGTCGTGCGTGGCCGCTCGCCGTTCACGCCGCTGAGGGAAAGCACCATGCCACTTGCTGATGTAGACCGAGTCGTCAGGGAACGCTACACGGAGGGCGCTCGCGAGCCGGCCGCCGAGCTCTGCTGTCCGGTGGAGTACGATCCGAAGTATCTGTCCGCGATCCCGCCGGAGGTGCTCGAGCGGGACTACGGGTGCGGCGACCCGAGTCGCTACGTGCACCCGGGCGAGACCGTCCTGGATCTCGGCTGCGGATCCGGCAAGATCTGCTTTATCCTTTCCCAGGTCGTGGGGCCGGCGGGCAGGGTCATCGGCATCGACATGACGTCTGAGATGCTCGACGTGGCACGGCGAAACTCGTCCATCGTGGCCGAGAGGATCGGCTATGGGAACGTGGAGTTTCTCCGGGGACGCATCCAGGATCTGGCCCTCGACCTCGAGTCTCTCGATGCGGTCGTCTCCAACTGCGTCTTGAACCTTGTGCCCGCCGCGGACAGACCCCGGCTCTTCGCGGAGATTCACCGCGTGCTCCGGCCAGGCGGCCGAGCCGTCATCTCCGACATCGTCAGCGACGAGCCCGTTCCGCACCACCTTCAGGAGGATGCGGAGCTCTGGTCGGGCTGCATCTCGGGGGCGTTCACCGAGGAGGCTTTCCTGGCCGCCTTCGACGAGGCGGGCTTCTACGGGATGCGGGTCCGCGAGCGGCAGGGCGACCCGTGGCGAACCGTCGAGGGCGCCGAGTTCCGGTCCACCACCGTGGAGGCGTTCAAAGGGAAGGAGGGTCCCTGCCTGGAGCGGTTGCAGGCGGTCGTGTACAAGGGGCCGTTCCGGGAGATTCTGGACGATGACGGTCACCGGATCGAGCGGGGGAGGCGGTACGCGGTGTGCGACAAGACGTTTCGCCTGCTGGGCCGGGAGCCGTACGCGGGGCATTTCGAGCTGATCGAGCCCCGTGAGGAGGTGCCGCTCGAGGCTGCGTCTCCGTTCGACTGCACCCGCGATACGATCCGTCACCCGAGGGAGACCAAAGGAGAGGAGTACCGCCTGACGACCGACGGCCCGTCCTGCTGCGAACCGGGGAGCTGCTGCTAGCCCGGGAGTTGCTGGTAGCCCGGGAGCTGCTGGTGGCCGCGGAGCCGACGTCCGGCGCACTCGACCCGAAAGGCATCCCGCTCGAGGAGCGGCTGATCGTGGCGCTCGATGTGCCCACCGCCGCCGAGGCGCGCGAGTTCGTGGGGGTGCTCGGCAACGCCTGCCGCTTCTATAAGATCGGCCTCGAGCTGTTGATGACCGGCGAGTATTTCGATCGTCTCGAGTGGTTGATCGGGCGGGGAAAGAAGGTGTTCGCGGATCTCAAGCTGTTCGACGTGCCGAACACCGTCGAGGCGGCGGTGCGACAGCTCGCGGGCCGCGGGATCACGTTCGTCACGGTGCACGGCAACGACACGATGCTCGAGGCCGCCTGCCGGGCCAGGGAGGACGTGAAGATCCTGGCGGTCACGGCGCTGACGAGCCTGGATCGCGGCGACATGGAGGATCTTGGCTTTCACACCGACGTCTCCAGCCTCGTGCTTTCGCGCGCGCGCCGGGCCCTGGCGATCGGCTGCGACGGGGTCGTCTCGTCGGGGCACGAGGCGAGCGCCCTTCGAGCCGAGCTCGGAGGCCGGATACTGATCGTGGTTCCGGGGATCCGCCCCGTGGCCAACGTGGATGATCAGAAGCGGACCGTCGACGTGGAGGACGCCTTTCGGCTCGGCGCGGATTATATCGTCGTGGGAAGGCCGATTCGCTCGCACCCAGATCCGAAGGCGGAGGCCGGCCGAGTGCAGCAGGTCATCCGATCCGTCTTCGGTAATTGAAGCGTTCCTCCGCCGGGCTGGCGTCACGCGTTCTGGACCGGGCTACCCAGCCGCCGGTGCTGACGCTGTTCGCCGTACTGAACCTGGTCGTTAGCCTGACGATAGCGGTCAACCACCTGCGCTCCGTGCAGGGGGTGTTGGGCGAGGACGGCAGCATCGTCACCGGCGACTTCATGGCCTTCTACACCGGCGCCACGTTCATGCGAGAGGGCGACGGTCGCGAGCTGTACGACCTCACCTCTCAGTACCGCTTTCAGATGGAGCTCGCCGGGCCACCGAACACCAACTGGCAACCGTACGTGAATCCGCCGCTCCTGGCGGTAGCCCTGGCTCCCCTTTCCGCGCTTCCGTATCGCTACGCCTATATGGGCTTCGCCGCCCTGACGCTCCTCGCCTTTGCCGGCGCGATCCTCCTCCTCAAGCCCGAGCTGCCGGCACTGACTCGCGATCGACTGGCCTGGCTCACGGCCCTGCTGCTCACAGCCTCGTGGCTACCCCTCTTTCGGGTGATGGTCGGCGGACAGAACACGATGCTGACGCTCCTCCTCCTCACGGGGATCTACGTCGCATGGCGGGGAGGCCGTCTGGTACTGGCCGGCGTGTTTCTCGGCCTCCTCACCTACAAGCCCCAGTTCGCGCTCCTCCTGGGCCTCGTCTTCATCGCGAGGGGCATGAAGGTGGCTCTTAGCGGCGGCGGGGGTCACGGCCGGTGCCCACTACGTTCTCGGGGCCGTGTTCGTGGGTCCCGACTGGCCGCTGACGATGCTCCGAAGCCTGCGAGGATACAGACTCATCGAGGAGGAGAACGTCTCGACTCACTTCTCCCTGCTTCCGACGCTCAGCCATTCATTGCCGGAGCCCGCGGCATGGCCGCTCGCCGGCGTCGCGATCACCGCGGTGATCGTCGTCGTCGTCCGCTTCGCGCGGCAGATCGAGCCAGGCGATGCGGACTTTCCCCTCCTGTATGGTCTGGTGGTCACCGGGGGGATGCTCGTCAGCCCCCACCTCCAGCACTACGAGGTGGCGATCCTCGCGCTGCCAGTAGTGCTGTGCCTCGAGAGCTTGCTGGAGGAAGGCAGACTACCCGGCGTCCCGGCGAGGCTGCTGCTCGCTGCCGGCTTCGTCCTGTACCCGGCCTACCGGCTCGGTGACACCATCGGCTTCCAGCCCCTCTTTCTGTGGCTGATAGCCGTATTCCTGTGGGATTGGGTGCTACTTCGGCGCGCCGGACCGATCCCCGTCTCCGACTGACGAGCCCGCTCCGAGCCGCTTTGCGGCCGGAAGGTCGTAGACGTGCCAGATCGTCGCCAGCTCCCGGACCGCACGCAGATAGTCGGCTGGCCGCACCTTGGAGCCCGGGGCGTCGTACCATTCATGGAGGGGGTATTCGTAGATCGCCCGCCCCGGGTCCGGCACGCCCTCCTCGGCCGAGAACTGGAGGAAGCGAGCCAGTAACTCCACGTCGAACGTCCAGGTCGCGCGGAACGGCTCTTCGAGCACCCTCCTCAGTACGGGCGATGCTCGCAACACCTTCGCGCCACACTGCGTGTCGTAGATCGGCAGCCGGAGGACCAGCGAGGCGAACGTGGCGAACACCCGTCCGAGGTAGTGCCGGTGTGCCTGCCGCTCGATCCTGCGTCCCATGAGCTTGACCCGGGCGCCGAGGACGATCTCGAGCTCCTTGCGCGTTTCCAGAAGGCTGCACAGCTGCGGTATGGCGCTCAACGGAGTGGCCAGGTCGGCGTCCCAGTAGCCGACAACATCGGGCTCGTCGGTAAGTGCCTGCAGCAACCCCCGCCGCACGGCCTCCGCCTTTCCGGAGTTGTGTGGGAGATCGAGGAGCGCGAACCGCTCCTCGTCCGCCCGAGCGAGCTCCCGGAGGACGTCGAGCGTCGAGTCGGCGCTCCCATCGTTGACGAAGAGGAAGCGGGAT
>JAPULH010000176.1 GCA_027295155.1 Gemmatimonadota bacterium | reverse complement strand
TGAGCCCCGCCGCTAGGCCCGGAGGGGTGAACGGTCGGGCTGATGGTTTACAGAAGGTCGAGGTCATCCTCGCGGCAGCGAAGCGGGGGGCTTAGGGAGCCGGAACGGAAAACGGCGGCGCGAGTCCGCCCCGGCAGGACGGAGACGCATGAAGGCCGTGAAGTGGATCGTGATCGCCGCCGTCGCCTACGTCGGCATCGTCGTGCTCTTCGAGACATGGCTCGGGGTCTTCCAGCCGAAGGGAGAACGTTCGGAGATCCCGATGCTCGTGCTCACCACGACGGACGCGTCGGGGGCGTCGCACGACCGCAGGCTCGCCCGGATGGAGAGCGGCGGCCGGCTCTACGTCTCTGCGCACCACTGGCCTCGCGCGTGGCACCGGCGGGCGCTCGAGAATCCGGAGGTGCGAGCCGCCATGGACGGGGCCGTCGGCGGCTACACCGCCGTCCCGGTCGAGGGCGAGGAGTACGCGCGGGTGAAAGCAGAGTACCCGCTGCCGCTGCCGATCCGGATCCTCATGGGGTTCCCGCCGCGGCACGTGCTGCGCCTCGATCCGCGCTCCTAGCGATGCGACGCGCCCGCCGATGCGAGTCGCCGTGCCTGTAGACGCGAAGCTCTCGATCCAGGCGCGCCGCTTCCTGGGCGATCGCCTGGTATTCTGGGCCGTTCGCAAGTTGGCCAAGCTGCCGTAAAGTGGATGCTCCAATGATGCCGATCTCGAACGAACGCGAACGCTTCTCGGAAGCCGTCGCCATCGCCAACATTCCGACCCTGCTGATGGTGCTCGTGCAGTTGACAGGCGACCTGGCATGGCTCGAGGAGCCGTATCGTGTCCGCCGCGCTGGCGGGGTCAGTGACAACGACACCGGAGGTCTCGCCGAGGAGCGCCAGGCCGAGGTCCGCGCCGCCGCCCTGGAGGCGATCCTTGCCTGGCGTGGGGGCAAGCCGCCGGCGATCGAGGAGACCGACGCCGAGCTCCTCGTGACCATGCTCAGCCGTTCCATCGGCGAGCGGGTGCCGGAGGAGTACGGGCCGTTCACCGCGGCCCAGCTCGGCTTCCGGCCCCTCGACGTGCCGAAGATCCCCGTCCCCGATGGCTTCCGCGCGCTGATCGTCGGGGCCGGCGCCTCGGGGATCATCGCTGCCGCGAACCTCCAGGAGGCGGGGATCCCGTTCTCCATCGTGGAGAAGAGCGACCGGGTGGGCGGCGTCTGGTACGAGAACCGTTACCCCGGCGCCGGCGTCGACACGCCGAACCATCTCTACTCGTTCTCGTTCATCCCCTACGACTGGCCGGCCTACTTCTCACTGCGCGACGAGCTCTTCGCCTACATGGAGCACGTGGTCCGCAACCTCGGGCTCGACGCGCACCTCGAGCTCGAGACCGAGCTCGTGTCGGCCGAGTGGGAGCCCGCAACGGCGACCTGGAAGGCGACGATCCGGGAGCCCAGCGGCCGTGAGCGTGTCGAGCATGCGAACCTGCTCATCAGCGCGGCGGGCCAGTTCAATCCCCCAGTCTGGCCCGAGATCAAGGGTGTCCACGACTTCGACGGCGTGTCGTTCCACAGCGCGTGCTGGCCCGAGGGCCTGGACTTCGCCGGAAAGCGGGTCGCCGTCATCGGCAATGGCGCGAGCGCCATGCAGATCTGTCCGGAGATCCAGCACGAGGTCGGCTCGCTCACGATCTTCCAGCGCTCGAACCACTGGGCGGCGCCCTTCGAGCACTTCCGAAAGCCGGTGCCCGAGCCGGTCCGTTTCCTCATCAACGAGGTGCCGCTCTACCGGGCCTGGTACCGGGTGCGCCTTGGCTGGACCTTCAACGACCGCGTCCACGAGTCGCTACAGAAGGACCCGAGCTGGCACGACCCGGCTCGCTCGCTGAACGCGATCAACGACGGCCACCGCCAGTACTACACGCGCTACATCGAGGAGGAACTCGGCAACCGGCAGGACCTGCTCCCCAAGGTCCTCCCGGACTACCCGCCGTTCGGCAAGCGCATGCTGATGGACAACGGCTGGTATCGGATGCTGCGCAACCCGAGGGTCGCGCTCGTGGGCACGCCCATCGCGCGGGTGAAGGGCAACGGCATCGAGACCGAGGACGGCCAGCGATACGAGGCCGACGTGCTGGTCATCGCCACCGGCTTCGACGTGCAGAACTTCGGCACGGCCTTCGAGCTCCGCGGGCGCAGCGGGCGCACACTGCGCGAAGCCTGGGGCAACGACGGCCGCGCCTACATGGGCGCCCTGGTGCCGGACTACCCGAACTTCTTCATGCTCTACGGCCCGAACACCCAGCCCGGCCACGGGGGCAGCCTGATCTTCATGGTCGAGATGCAGATGCACTATCTGATGGACCTGCTCCGACAGACGATCGAGGGCGGCCATCGCTCCATGGAGGTGCGCCCCGAGGTCCACGAGCGCTTCAGCGCGGAGAACGACCGACTACACGAGAAGATGGTCTGGACCCATCCCGGCATGGAGACCTACTACCGCAATGACAAGGGCCGCGTGGTCATCAACACGCCGTACCGGAACGTGGACGTCTTCCACATGACGCGCTCGGCGGACCTCGACGAGTTCGTCACCGGCTAGGCCTGAGGCGCCACCCCATTCGAACGCGCTCAGCGCGATGAGCATGCTTGGCGCCCCCGGCAGGAGTCGAACCTGCGACCTGCGGTTTAGGAAACTGATCCAGGGGCCGCACCGAAGCTCCTGGTGGCGTTAGAGAGCACCCTGGTTGGCAAAGCTTGGCAAAGCGTGTCCTGGCTGGTCCTCGGAGAAGCAGCAGAAGAAGCTACAGGCGGCCACTTCCAGCAGTGAATCCACGGCCGCGCCTTCATCCGGATACCAGACGCAAGCTGAAGCCGGGAGGCTCCGTCAACGCTGACCCGTTCGCGCTGACTTCAGAAAAGCCCAGGCATTCCGGGACGGACCGATATTGAGGACGCACAGCTGGAGTCAAGTTGACCCAGACCCCCGGATTCCTCAATGATGACGGGGCGGACTAGTTTCTCGGAAGGCACAGGAGACGCGATGCAGGCGGCGCTCTTCGATATGGATGGTGTGCTCTACGAGGGTGATCGCGCCGTGCCGGGCGCAGCGAAC
>JAPULH010000175.1 GCA_027295155.1 Gemmatimonadota bacterium | reverse complement strand
TCGTTCTGGCGCACGGGAACGAGGAGCTCGAGACGAGGCCGGCCGTACTGGAGGGCGATGGACAGGGATTGGACGACGGCCCTTGCCACCGCCAACGAGATGAGCCCCCGATTCTCCGCCTGGTCGAGCAGGTGGTCGATCGCCTGCGTCTCTTCCTCGAGTTCCGGTCCCTCCGCCGGCTCCTCCGCTCCATCCTCCAGCTCCGTGAGACGCTTCCTCTCCCCGACGGCGAGCGTCCCGACCCGCACGTGGGGGAGGTCGATCCGGGCCGATCCCTCGGCCGCGGTGGACGTTGGATCGAGCATCTCGACGAGGGATGCGAGGAGGCGGTCGAACTCCTCCCGGTCGACTCCCCGCGCAACCTCGATGCGCTGCGCGCCCGCGTCGGCCAGCGTCCGCGCCCAATGCCATTCGCCCAGCTCGCGGAGCCGCCGGTTGGCGAAGATGACCTCGCCTTCGAGGAAGGAATACCGCGGCGCCGGGAAAGCCTCGAGCAGCACCAGCAGCGACCGAAAGGCCTCATCCGCCGCCGACCGGAAGGCAGGATGCCGGTCACCGTACAAGGCGGCTGCAGAGAGCGCCTGACCGAGGGAGATCAGGAAGTCGATCTCCGGAATCATTCGGCACGCTCGCTGGACGCGGCCCCGCGGATGGTCGTGTCGGGCGACTCCGCGGCGAGCTCCAGCAGGTCGCGAGCTCTCGGAAGGTGCAGGAATCCGGCGCGAACGCAGGCCAGAGCCTCCAGCACCACGGGACTCGCGGGGGCGATCTTCCTCCGGAGAGGCCAACGCCTTCGCGTAGCGCTTCGTACGAGAGCGCCAAGCGCCGACTCCGTTCGGCAGCCCGAAAGGGCGCGTACCGCGCGCACGCGCAGCTGGATCGGCAACTGCTGGTTCGCCAGGTGCCGTCGGAGGAGCGGTTCGGCCGACGGCGGACATGCATCCGCCGCCGCCGTGAGACCGATGGCGAGCAGGCGCGGATCCGACTCGCCCAGCGAGGCCTCGATCGCCACCTCGATGTCGCGTCCATGGTGAACCGCCAGCCGGTATGCCTCGGTCCGTACGCTTGCGTTGGGATCGGCGAAGAAGGGGGTGATGGCGAACCCCTTCGGACAAACGCCGAGCTCGTTGAGCGTGGCGAGCAGGTGCCTGGATGCCTCGGGCTCGGCCGAGTCGAGCCGTGCCACGATCGCTCCCGCGATGACGGGCCCGAGCCCGACGAGCCGTGCCACGATCTGGTCGCGTATCGCCGGACCCCGAGCTCGTTGGAGCGCCTCCAGCAGGGGTTCGGCGGCGCCCAGCCCCACTCGCGCGATCAGACGGTCCGCCGTCTCGAAGTTCGGCTGTTCGTCCTCCAACACCTTCTCGAGGGTCTCCCGGCTCGCGACCTCCCTCCACATCACCTCCGCGACGCGGCTCCGCTCCGAGGCCGCCTCCAGGAGGCCCAGGAGCTCATCCAGGTTCTTGCCGTGGAGGTCCCGAAGGGCAAGGGCGATCATCCCGCCCATCATCTCCATCTCGAGGCCCATCATCACGAGGCGATCGGAGAAGAACGGGCGCTCCCCATCCGCCGGTGCCTCGACGGTCTTGGTGGCCATCTGCCCGAGAGCCCCGCTGTAGGCTGCGGGTCTGGGGTCCTCGAGCTGCCACTCGCCGACCAGCTCGTGTACCACGTCGCGCAGAGCGTCATCGGAACCGGGCCGGGATGTGACCTGGGCGGTTTCGGCGTAGAAGGCGAGCTTGGTCAGAAGCCGAACGAGCCACGGCCCGATCGGGCGCGCTTCGTCGCTCGAGGCGGCTTCCACGAGCTCCACGACGGCTTTTGGACTCAGTTCGGAGACGGAGCCCCTGATAAGCTTGGCAGCGAACGCGGCGTCCTCGGAATCGAGCAGTCGCCTGAGATCTTCCGGTGACATGTTGCGCAGTGCCCCGGCCAGGCGAGCGGATGTCTCTGGGTCCGCTCGTGAGATCTCGCGCAGCTCGGCCCCCAGCGTGGCCAGCTCCGGCGAGAGCTCGACGTCGGCCAGGACCGCCGCTGCTTCCTCCACGGGGCCCGGCGCCTTCTCGGCCTCCTCCTCCTCGCGCTGGCCGAGCCTGAGTGCCTCGTACTCCACGGGCTCGATCCGAATGTGCGCCCACATCGGCAGTTTGTCCGGGGGCTCGAGGCCGATCGGCGTCCCACGCCGCTCCACGTCCACGGCGAGCTCACCCAGCAGCAGGCCGAATTCATCCGCCGTGGCCCCACGGGTGAAGTGGAGGGCGGCGATCTGATGGTTGTGCAGGCGCGCGGCGAGCGAGTCGAGAAGGGCCCGGCCCGGCTTCAGCTCCTCTCCTTCGACGATCAGGCGGTCCTTGGTTGCGCCGACCGTGAGCGATGGTCGCTCCGCCGTCGCCTGTTCCAGCCGGGCGGCGAGGTCGCTGGTGACGGTGCGGAGCGCCGGATGGGCGGACGGGTACATGGCATGCTTCTGGAGCGCGACGGCCAGCTCATTGAGAAAGGCTCTTACGTCAGGCATCGATAGGGTGGTTGCCGGGACGGACGCGCCTCCGGCTGCGTGGCCGGCACTTCGTCGGCGGCCTTCAAGGGAAACGGCCGCCAGAAAATGCGGTGCCTGTGGTGAGGCGGCAAGCACGGTGCCCCACCGGGGAGTGCCGTCGAAGGCGATCAGCGCGCTCCCGAAACACGGCGCCCGGTCGGGGTGTTTCACCTCTTTCGCCACCACGGCCAGGAACGAGACGGATTCGATGATCTCTGCGGGACATGACCAGTTGCTCTGCGTGAGGCGCGTGCCGAGCGCCGTTGCGGTGTGCCTCGCCCTGGCGGTCTCCTCGTGCGGCGCTCCCCCCAGCGAGCGAGCGACTGGGCCGGTCGCGGCGGACGTGGAATCCTCCCTCGCGAGCGGCGCGGAGCCGTTCGATCACTCCGTGTGGGATCATCTCCTGGCCGAGGGCACCCGGGATGGGCTCGTCGATTATCCGTACTTCCAGGGCCACAGGGGGGAGCTGGAATCGTACCTGGAGGCCGTGGCAGGCGCCGATGCGGCTGCCCTCGCTCCGGCCCACCTGAAGGCGCTGCTGATCAACGCGTACAACGCGCTGACGCTGCGCTCCATCCTGGAACACCCGGAGGTGTCCTCCATCCGTCAGATCGACGGGGTGTGGACGAAGAGGCGCCACCGGGTCGCCGGTCACCAGCTCACCCTCGATGAGATCGAGCACAACCTGCTCCGGCCGTTCGTCCGAGACCCCCGGATTCACTTTGCCGTCAACTGTGCTTCGATGTCGTGCGCCCCTCTTCCGGCGTGGGCAT
>JAPULH010000174.1 GCA_027295155.1 Gemmatimonadota bacterium | reverse complement strand
AAGGCGGAGAGGCGAGTCGTGTCTCCGGGCGCCTGCACACGCACGGCGAAGGCGAGCGCATCCTCCGGAGCTCGCGGGCCCGCCTGCTGGGCCAGCAGCGCCGAGGGAACCGCGGCGATGACGGTCGCGGCGGCGAGGGGTGACAGTCGCAGCGCCATTCGTCGGGCTGCGCCGATCATCGTCGTTCTGGTCATCCTATTGGTCCGCCTCATGGGAACCACACGACGCCGACCCGAAAGCCGAGCTCCGAGCCGGAGCTCAGGCCCGTGATCCCAAGGACCGGCACGTCAAGCTCCTGGGTGGAGAACGCCGAGAACAGGCCGGCCACATCGAGACCGAAGTTCTTCGTGACCCAGAACTCCGCTCCGAGCGCCAGCCCCCCCTGGAAGCCGTTCCGGCCCGGGGCCGGGCTTTCCCCGGGTGGCACATCCGGTGGGGGCGGGTTCGGATCGAACAAAGGCCCCTCCGGCCGCCAGCGCGTGGCTCCTGCTCTGACCTGCGCGTACGGCTGGACGAGGTTGCCACGGAGGAAGAGGAAAGTGCTGAAGAGCTGAAACTCCAGCTGGGCTATGCTCTGGTCCCGGAAGGGCTCTACGGCGGAATAGGAGGCCGCGTGGATGGAGACGCCGAATCGCCACCAGCTCGGCTGGTACCACATGGAGCCCTCAGCCGGGATGCCCGTGGTGATGAGCTCTCCGAAGTCCCCGCCGATCGTCGACCAACCCAGCGACCCGCTGAAGCCGAAGCCCCTCCGGTGCTCCTGCTGGGCGAGCACGTCTGGCGCGTTGACTGCCAGGATCAACGCGGCACCGATCAGTGGCAGCCCTAAGTGCTTGTATTTGGCGATTGTGGAACCCTCCGCAGGCGTATGGCACCTCTTGATAGCACAAACAAGTACGACGCGCCAGAGAAGGTCTCTGCGCGCGGCCGCGCGCATTACTCGGACAGGAGCATAGCTCAGGATGGCGGTCTTTCGGCGGGGGGCGCCGCCGGCCAGCCAGCCGGGCAGCTCCTCACCTCTCAGCGGCCGCGCGAAGTGGTATCCCTGCCCGGCGTCGCAGCCGCAGGCCCGCAGCGCCTTCGCCTCGCGCGCACTCTCGACCCCTACGGCCATGACCTCCAGCCCGAGCCCGCCGGCCAGTCCCGCGAGCGACGCGACCGTCGAGGGCACGCCGCCCGCGTCGGCCAGCCCGAAGCCGAGACGCCGATTCAGCTTGATGCCGTCGACGGGAAGGCGCCTCAGCGCGCCCAGGGCCCCGTATCGCTCGCCGAAGCCGTCGACCACGATGCCGACGCCGAGCTCCTGAAGGCGCCGCAGCGCTTCGCGAGCCCGGAACCACGCGGTCTCGTCGACCTCCACCCGGAGCCGGGAGGGAAGAACCCCGGCCCGGTCGATGGCCCGCGCGACCTCGTCCACAAACTCGGGAAGCTCGAACTGGGTGAGAGAGAGGTTGATGGCGACCCAGACGTGTGCAAGCGGGCCCGAATCCCACTCCCGAAGATCGGAAGTCACCTCCGACAGGACCCACCGGCCCAGCGCGTGGATGAAGCCGCTCTCCTCGGCTAGCGGGAGAAACTCGCCGGGCAGGAGCGTGCCGTGCTCCGGGTGCTCCCAGCGGACCAACGCCTCCAGCCCGACGAGGGCCTCCGTCTCGAGCTCCAGGACCGGCTGGTACGCGACCCGGAACTCCCCATCGCGCAGGGCCTCGCGCAGCCCGCTCCGGCCGGCATCCTCGGTCCGGCCGGCATCGTCCCGTGCCTCCGAATCGGCTGCTGGGCGCGGCCCGCCCCGCTCCACGATCTCGAACGGGGCACCGGAACCGAGACGCACCCTCCCCAGAGCGGCGTCGGCCAGCCGGCCGATGTCGGCGGGCGT
Organism: Gemmatimonadota bacterium; assembly: GCA_027295155.1. Lineage (GTDB taxonomy): Bacteria > Gemmatimonadota > Gemmatimonadetes > Palauibacterales > Palauibacteraceae. The sequence continues at coordinate 654 of JAPULH010000174.1, read as the reverse complement.
GACCTGCCCGGCACCGCTCACCGCGATGGCGATGTGCGCCCCGAGTTCCACGTTCGCTCCGTTCGCCAGGAAGGGCGTCTCGAACGCCGATGTGATGCGCTTCGCCGCCCGCACGACGTCGGCCCGGCCCTCGACGCGCTCGAGCAGCACCGCGAACGCGTCTTCTCCCAGCCGGACGACGGTGTCCTCGGCTCGCACGGTGCCCTTAAGGCGGCGCGCCACGGCGACGAGCACGCGATCGGCCGTCGGCCGGCCGAGCGTCTCGTTGACCGACCCGAAGCTCTTCAGGTCCACGATCACAACGGCGAGGGCCGCTCCGCTCCTTCGCGAGCGAGCGACGGCGTGCTCCATGCGATCAAAAAAGAGAAGGTGGTTGCCGAGCCCCGTCAGCGGATCGTGAAGGGCGAGGTGAGCAAGATGCTCGCGGGCTTCGAACCGCTCCGTGACATCCGCGGCGACACCGAGCAGCCGGGTCGAGCGGCCGGTCTCGTCACGCATCGGGAGCGAGCGCTCCGCGATCCACCGGATCGCTCCGTCGGGCCGGACGATCCGGTACTCCAGCTCGTCGGCCTCCCGCTCGCCGGAGCCCGCAGCGGTCCGCTGCCCCGATCCCGCAGCGGTCCGTTGGCCCGAACTCGCGGCCTCGACCCGCTG
>JAPULH010000173.1 GCA_027295155.1 Gemmatimonadota bacterium | reverse complement strand
GGCCACAGCGATCCGCCGCGTCTGCGGGCGCCGACACCGGGCACTGATCCAGGACGTCGAGCAGGAAGTCCACCTGGCTCTGTGGAAACGTCTCCAGAGTGGGAAAAAGATCGACCATCCGGTCTCCTACCTGTACAAGGTCGCCCTGACCACTGCGCTCGCGGTCCTGCAGAAGCAAGCGCCACAGGAGATTCCCGTCGATATGCAGGCCTTCGAATCCCGAACGCCGCAGCCGCGCTCCGGGCTGGAGCCGCCGGAGCGCACCCGACTTCTCGCCCAGATGCTGGCGCGGCTGCCCGCCGACCAGTCGCGGGCTCTGAAGGCATATCTTGCGGGGTTCAACCACAAGGAGGTGGCGGCGCTCTACGGCTGGAGCGAATCCGTGGCCCGCCACCGGATCTACCGGGGGATGAATGTGCTGAAATCGATCGCCCAGGGAGCATCCGACGATGTCTGAGCGGGATCCGAACGAACCGACTCTCGCCCCGTGGAGGGAGACCTTCCGCGACGCGCAGACAGCCGGCGCCACCAGCTGCCCGACGCCTGAAGCGCTGTCGGGTCTGTTCCTGGAGGATCTCGCCGGGGAGGCCCGCATCCAACTGGCTGATCATGTGGTCGGCTGCCGGCGCTGCACGAGGGTGATGCAGGATCTCCTACTGCTGCACGGCGAGGCGGGCCACGACTTCGGTGAGGATGTCCGCGACACCCACGGCCGGGCGCCGTGGCGGCGCTGGCAGCTTGCCGCCGCCGCCGCGGTGGTGGTCGTCGGCGTCGCCCTGGCCGCATCGTTGTGGGAACGGATCGTCCCGGGGGTCCCGCCCACGCCGGCCGAGCGCGGGACCATTGCCGTGCCGGCGGACGTGGAGCCACCGGACGGAGCGGTGCTGCGCCGGGCACCCGAGCGGTTCGGCTGGCCCGAGGTCGAGGGGGCCGGCAGCTATCGTCTGGTCCTCTACGACTGGGAGTCGACGCCCCTCTGGGAGAGCCCGGAGGTGCAGGCGCCGACCGTTTCCCTGGCCGGTAACGTCGGCGGCGAGCTGGAGCCCGATCGGACGTACTACTGGCGGGTCTCGGTGCTGGTCGGTGTGGAATGGAGGCAGTTGCCGCTCTACCGGTTCGACATCGCTCCATGAACCTGCTCCGGCCGGGCCGTCGCCCGTGCGCGCTGCTGACATGCTTGCTCGTCTTGCCGATCCCGCTCCAGGCCGCGGGGTCGGCTCAGGACGAGGTCCGCGGCACGCGGCCTGAGGCTCTGCGCCAGCACGACACGCGGACCTCCCAGGCAATGCTCGAGTCGGAGCTGGAACGCGCGCGTGAGGCCGATGACCTCGCGCGGGTCGCCGGATTGCTCTCCCAGCTCGTGGCCGTCCTCATCGAGGTGGGGCAATTCGAGCGCGCCCTCCGGCTGGCCGACGAGGCGATCCGCTCCGCCCGGGGTACGGGCGATCTGGAGCTGGAGGCGTGGGCGCTCGGAGCGCGCGGCGACGCTCATTTTTTTCTCGCCCGGTACGGATCCGCTCACGAGGACTTCCTCTCCATGCACGAGCTGATGCTCCAGGTGGGCGACCCGTTCGGGGAGGCGAACGCGCGCAAGAACCTCGGCGTCACCGCCAAGTACGTGGGAAAGCCGGAGGACTCGGTGGCCCACCTGGAGGCCGCCCGGGATGCGTTTCGCGAGCTCGGCACGAAGATCGAGCTCGCCTCGACGCTGGAGAGCCTGGGGGGAACGTACCTCGGGCTCGGCGACCACGCCAAGGCCCTCGACGTGTTCGAGGAGGCCCTGGAGACCGCCCGCGGCACCGGCGACCCGCGGGTCCTCCAGCAGGCGCTCATCCGTATGGCGATCTTCAACCTGCACAGCGGCTTTCCGGACCGGTCCATCGAGCCGCTCGACGAGGCGCTAGTCATCATCCAGCGACTCGGGATGCCCACGCAGGAGACGTGGGTTCACATGGTGAAGGCCTCGGCCCTGGCAAGCCTGGGGCGGGTGGACGAGTCGATCGCAGCCCAGGAGCTTGCGGTGCGTATCGCCAAGGGCCTGGACAGAGGCGTCTACTACGCGAACGCCCTCCTGGAGCTCGGGGCGCTGCTCGTGTTCGTGAGAGTGGACGAGACCCAGGCCCTCGACCTCATGGAGGAGGCAGTGTCGATCTACGAGTCGCTCAGCCTCCCGGTCACCTGGTTCATCCACGCGAACATGGCCCGGGCCCAGCGCGCGCGGGGGGAGCTGGGCCTCGCCATCGAGCTCTACGACCGGGCGATCGAGGAGCTGGAGTCGGTGCGAGGGGGCATCGTCTCGGAGCACTTCCGGACGACGTTCTTCGAGAAGTACCGATCCGTATATGAGGAGCTGATCGAGCTGCTGCTCGAGCGCGGCAGCGCAGGAAACGGGGAGGACGATCATGTCCGCGCCTTCGAGGTGCTCGAGCGGGGCAAGGCCCGCGGTCTCGTGGAGGCGATTGTCGAGGCCAGGATCGACCTCGGCTGGCCGCTGGACGCGGATCTGGGGCAGCGACACCGCGCGCTGGAGAAGCGCCTCGCCGAGCTGCAGAAGGATCTGATGCGACCGACCGCGGACAGGGCCTCGAGGAAGGCGCTGCTCGAACGGCTGGATGACGCCGAGGACGAGCTTCAACGGCTGATCTCTGAGATCCGCAGCCGGAATCCGCGCTATGGGCTGGTTCGCTACCCGGAGCCCCTCTCCGTCGAAGGGGCACGGGATCTTCTCGATCCCGAGACCGCGCTGGTCGTCTACGCCCGTACCGGCGAGGGACTGTTCGCCTTTCTGCTCACCAACGAGCATTACCGCGCACTTCGCCTGGATGCAAGACCGGACGTCGTCGAGCAGCGCGTCCGCAATTACCTGGACCTGATCGCCCAGGAGGACCATGCCGGCTGGAGGGCGGTCAGCCTGCGGATCGCCGAGGAGATCCTGGAGCCGGTTCGAGCTCACCTGCCCCGGCGGATCCGCAGCCTCATCGTCGTGCCGGACGGCGCGCTCCACTTCCTGCCGTTCGAGACGCTGCTCCGTGTCGCGCCCGAGGGCGGCGGCGATCGTTTCCTGGTCGAGGACTACAACCTGTCGTACGCTCCGTCGGTGACGGCGCTGGCCCAGCTCCGCGGTCTCCGTGGTGACGAGACCGCGGTGCGCAAGAACGACCTGGTCATGTTCGCCAATCCCTTGGGGATCTCCAACGGTGGACCGACCTCGGCTGCCGCACAGTCGCGCAGCCTGTACGAGTCCGAGGGCCTGGACATCCCACCGATCCCCTACAGCGTGGCCGAGGCAAATGCCATTCGCAGCCTCGCCCTCCGGAACAGCGAGATCTACGTCGGCGAGGACGCCAGCGAGAGCAAGGTCAAGTCGCTCCCCCTCGACCGGTATCGCGTCATTCACTTCGCCACCCACGGGCTGATCAGCGACCGGCGGCCGGCCCGTTCGGCACTGCTGCTGGCGCCGGGACACGGCTCCATGGAGGACGGTTTCCTGCAAGCACGGGAGATCTACCAGCTGAGGCTGGCCAGCGACCTGGTGGTTCTGTCCGCCTGCCGGACGGCCCGCGGCCGCATCCTGGAGGGCGAGGGGGTGCAGGGGCTCGCCCAGGCTTTCCTCCACGCCGGATCCCAGGCCGTGTTGGCGAGCCTCTGGGAAGTGAACGACGACCGGACCGTGGGCTTCATGGAGCGTTTCTATGAGGAGCTGGTCCGTGGCGCGACCAAGGCGGAGGCACTGCGTGCGGCCAAGCTCGCGATGATCCACGCCGACGGCATGACGGAGCCCCGTTTCTGGGCGCCGTTCATCCTCATCGGGGCTGCGGACGAGGGCGTCGCGTTGACCCCGGCCCCGTGGTGGCGGCGCCACCTGGCGTGGATCGTGACCGGTGTCGTTGTAGCGGTCGTCATCGGAGGGATCCCGGCCTGGAGGCGACGATACGTGACGACGCCCCGG
>JAPULH010000172.1 GCA_027295155.1 Gemmatimonadota bacterium | reverse complement strand
CGTGGTTGTGAGCGAGGTTCCGCCAGTTCGCGGTCCAGGCGGAGATCGGCTGCCGGATGTTGGCCACCTCCCCGTCGAGGGCCGGCTTTAGGTCGAAGATCCGGAGCGGGGCGTACTGGTACTCCGTCTCGCCCACGATGTAGCGGCCGTCCGGGGTCGGCGTGATGGTGTGCCCCCACGTCAGGCCCGGCACACCCGTGACCGAGGCCAGCAGCTTCAGGCCGCCCAGGTCCGTGATGTCGTAGACGTAGTAACCGCCTGCGCCTCCACCGTAGAACTTGTCCTGCCCGGTCGCCGGGTCGAAGCCGATGTAGAAGTCGTGGTAGCCGCTGATGCCCACCTCGTTGACAGCCGGCGATTCCGGCACGGCAATCTGGGCGACCAGCCCGTAATCCTCATCCCCGTTCAGGAAGCTCCCCATGTCGTAAACGTTGGTGAACGGCCCGTTCGTCGTCGTGAAGAGCAGAGCCCGGCCGTCCGAGTGCCTGTACATGAAGATGTTGTGAAAGCCGCCCGGCGTGTCCGAGGACCGGATCCGCCCGACCTCTCGCACCTTGGAGGGATCCGGGAGACCGGTCACGTCGAAGATGACGGCTCCGAGGTCGCCGTCCGGGCCTCCTCCCTGGAACTGCACCGACTGCACCAGATAGTAGCGATCGTCCAGCTTGAAGTACTTCGCGTCCATCGCCCCCGTGCCGCGGTGCAGCTCGGCGTTCTCGATCCGCCAGCGGTAGATGACCTCCGGGCTGCTCGGATCGGCGACGCTGATCACGTCGAAGCCCGTCTCGAACATCCGGCCCACGTAGACGAAGGGCCTCGAGAGCTCCTGCTCGATCTCCAAGTCCGAGACCGTGAATGGGCCGCCCAGCGGAATGTGAGCCACGACATCGATGTTCGGACTTCCTCTCGACGTCGAGCTCTGCGCGAGCAGGTCGGCCGACTCCGCCCCGGCGAAGCCTATCACGAGGGCCAGCGCTGCGGCTCCGCGGCGAAACGTGGACACTTGCATCACCTCTTCCTCCCTTTCCTGCGCGCCTCTCTCAGCTCCCCTGCGGGGGCTCGACGGTGAACACCATCTTCATCCCGGCCTCCAGGTGCTCGGCGATGTGACAGTGCGCGATCCACCGGCCCGGGTTCGAAAGCTCGAGCAAGATATCGGTGGTGGCCCCTGTCGGCATCAGCACCGTGTCCTTCCACACGAGGTTGTTGTTCGCCACCCCGTCCTGCGACAGCACGAGGAAGCGCTGCCCGTGGAAATGCATCGGATGCTGCATGGGGTGGAGCGCCCGTATCTCATTGTGCAACCGGATCTTGACGACGTCGCCCACCCGGAACCGCCACTCGATGTCCATGTTCTCGGCGCCCGTTCGGGCGTCGCGCAGCACCCAGGTGACCTCCCGCGCCGTGGAGACGTAGTTCATGAGCGGCATGGCGTCGTTCCACTCGACGGGCGGGAAGTAGAGCGTGTCCAGCTGCATCATCTGGCGGACCGTGAGGGGCAGCTCCCCGGCCCGCAACGTCAGCGTGAGCTCGTAGTCCGGAGCCCGCTTCAGGTGCGACCGGTACGGACCGAGCTCCGACATCACCTCGGTGACCTCCCTCAGCTCCTCGAACGAGGAGCCGTGATTCTCCCGGACCGCGTCCGTCGACACCGACACGAGGCCCAGCGTGTCGACCTGCGGATAAAAGAGGGCGAAGTAATGGTCGATCGCCTGGATCCTGTTCTCCAGCGCGATCTGGCCCGCCTCGGGAAACCGCACGTCGATCACGTAGCGCTGCGCCGGCGCGAGCACGACGCTGGAGACCCACTCCTCCCGCTCGAACCTCCCGATGTCGGCGCCCACAACCTTCATGCGGGCATCCCCGAAGGCGAGGTTAAAGAGGCGCGTGTTAGAGGCGTTCGTCAGGAAGAAGCGCACGACCTCGCCGCGCTTCACGTCCAGGGTCCACGCCGGCTCCCCGTTCACCAGAAGCACGTTGCCGAAACGCCCCATGAGCGTGTGGGTCGCCGCCTCCCGGCCGTACGGGAAGATCCCGCGCTCGTCGACCAGCAGATCATCGAGCACCAGAAACTCCTCACGGTTCGCGGGACCGAAGTACTCCCGGTCAAGCGGCTCGACGAAAATGTTTCCGTACAAGCCCAGGTCCTGCTGGATGTCCTCCCTGTGGTGCGGGTGGTACCAGTAGATCCCGGCGTCTTGGAATCGCACGTGATAGACGAACCGGCCGCCCGGTGGAACGGGATCCTGGGTCACCCCGGGCACGCCGTCGTACCGGTTCTCCACCCTGACGCCATGCCAGTGGACCGCAGTCGGGAGGTCGATCCGGTTCGTGAAGTCGATCACGATCGTCGCCCCCTGTGGCACTCGGATCAGCGGGCCCGGATACTGGCCGTTGAAGGCGTACATCACGTAGCTCCGGCCACCGATCCTGCGGCGCACGAAGCTCGCCTTAAGAGCCAGCGTGTCGCCGTCCGACAGCTTGACGATCCGGGAGGGGACGGCCTCCGGCAGGGTGATGGGATCGACTCCGGCATCCGGCAGGAAGGGCGCGACGCTCGGCCTCAGCCTCATCAGCGGCGGAAGCATCGGCATAGAGGTCCTCATCGGGGGCATGCGCCACGCCGCGCCGAGCGTGTCCGAGATGCCGGGGCCGTGCGTGCGAGCCGCATCGCGACCCTCGGGCCTCGTCTGCGCGACGGCGTTCTCCCCACCACCCATGACTCCGACCAGCAGCGCGACGGTACAGAAAGCGGCTGACGGCCGCGCCCGGGGCCAACCCTGGCGGGTCGCGTTACGAGCGCTGTGGGCTGGCCTCAATTGCGAGGATCCAGGCAGGGCTCCGAAGCGAACGGACCGTGCCCGACCATCGTGTGCATCTTGCCGCTTGGGGAGAGGGCGGAGAAGAGGAACTCCTGGCTCCACTCCACGACGTCGGCCGAGCTCTCAGCGGTGACGAAGACGATGAACTTGTTCCAGTGCACGACCCCGGCCGAGCCCCTCTCGTTCGAGATCGGACCCATGTTCACCCAGTCGTCGAGGTCGGGGGTCGCCACCCACGTTACGTAAACCTCCCCCGGCCGCTCCCGCAGTCCCCGGACGCTCACCTCCACGTCGTACCGATAGCTGCCCGCGGCCGACACGCTCACCCCAAAGGCGGACGGGGCGAAGCGCATCTCGTAGACCGCGCTCGCGCCGCGCGCCCTCCCCGTGGACGTCATCTCGATTCGGATCGGCTCGAGTGTGGGTGCCCCCGCTGCCGCCATGCACGCGGCCGGAGCCGGCGTCGCGCTCGAAGGGGTCACGAGGCCGGCCGCGGCGACCAGTGCGATCAAAAGGGCCGCAAAGCCGATGGCTGGCGTATCTGAC
>JAPULH010000171.1 GCA_027295155.1 Gemmatimonadota bacterium | reverse complement strand
CCCGATCGCGCCCGCGTTCACCACCGGTTTCTGAGAAACGAACAACTCCGGAATCTCGTCCACGTCCAACACCTCGCACACACGTACGAGCCTGGCGTGAACGTCCGGGTATTGGTTCTCTGTGACCCTGACGGCGTTTGCCTTGAAGGCGAGCAGGAGCGCGCGCTCGCCGAACATCCCGAACACCTTGCGGAGCACCAGGTCGAAGCCTGGGATCTTGCGCAGCGCGTTCAGGGCCGCCCGATCCGCCGGGTGCTCCCAGGCCATCGGACTGATGTTCGTCAGGATTCGTCGCTGAGTATTGTCACTCTCCATGGTTGCCTCCCTTGTGACGCGCCGGATGGTGCGCCGTCTTTTCGGGCCGCGCCCGGCCGGATGCGGCGGGCGGACGGCCCACAGCGCCCCGCGCACGGAGCACGGTGCCTCGAGAACGCCTACGGAGCGGGGCGGCCGACGGTTTCAGCGGGAGCGCGGGGCGGCGGGCTGCCGATGGCGCGCACGGCTATGCGCTGTCGAGCGCCTGCTCGAGATCGGCGACAAGGTCCTCGTGGGCCTCGATTCCGACGGAGAGCCGGATCAGACCCATCGTCAGGCCGATCTTCTCGCGAGCTTCCGCCGATACCGAGGCGTGCGTCATGGCTGCCGGCACCTCGATAAGGCTCTCCACGCCACCGAGGCTCTCCGCCAGGGCGAAGATGCGAGTTGCCGCGGCGACCCGCTTGGCCCGCTCGAACGAGCCCACGTCGAAGGCGATCATGCCGCCGAAGCCGCTCATCTGGCGCTTTGCTAGGTCGTGCTGCGGGTGGTCGGGCAGGCCCGGATAGAGGACGCGCTCGGCAGCCGGGTGGCCGGCGAGGTACCGGGCGATGACCCAGGCGTTCTCGCAATGCCGCTCCATTCGCACGTGCAGCGTCTTGATCCCCCGCACGACGAGCCAGGAATCGAAGGGAGACGGCACCCCTCCGCTGACCCGCTGCTGATCCCGGACCCGTTCTCCCAACTCCGGCTCCGCCGTTACCACGGCGCCCCCGATCACGTCGCTGTGTCCGTTCAGGTACTTCGTTGTGGAGTGGACCACGACGTCCGCTCCCAGCCTCAGAGGACGTTGCAGGAAGGGTGTGGCGAAGGTGTTGTCCACCGAGAGGAGCGCTCCCCGGGCGTGTGCGATCTCGGCGCACACCTCGATGTCCGAGATATCCATCATCGGGTTCGTGGGGGTCTCGATATGGACCAGGCGGGTCTCGGGTCTCATGGCCCCTTCCAGGGCCTCCGGGTCGGACGTGTCCACGTAGGTGAAGTCGACGCCGAAGCGGGTCCACACGCTCCGGAACATCCGCTCGGTGCCGCCGTAGACGCTCTCCCCGCAGACGACATGGTCGCCTGCGTCCACCGTCACCTTGAGCAGCGCCTCGATAGCTGCGAGACCGGAGGCGAAGGCCGCGCCCGTCGAGCCTCCTTCGAGCGCTGCCAGGTTGTCCTCGAGCACCGTGCGGGTGGGGTTCGTGACCCGGGCGTAAACGTGCCCGCCGCGTGGCTGGCCGACGCCCTCCTGCACGTACGTAGACGTCTGGTAGATGGGCGGCATCACCGAGCCCGTGGTCGGATCCGGCTCCTGCCCGGCGTGAATCGCCCGGGTATCGAAGTGCCTCTCGTCGTTCGTTGCCATTCGCCTCGGTCCCCCGGTTCCCAGGATCGGAACCGCCGAGGCCAACATAACCGATCGTGCCGGGCTCGACAGTGCGCTCCCGCACGTTGCTGGCGCTCGCGGCGAGCGGGCCGACAGCCTTTCCCCGGCGTGAGCCCCCCGTTCTCTTGAACGGCGCCATCCGGCCCGCGGATGGGAGTTGCCGGCCGATGGCGAGAGGCATGGAGCGTGAGAAGAAGAGGAGAACGGCGTGAGCGAAGAGCTCATTGTCTCGGCTTCCGGAATCCGTGGCATCTTCGGACGGGGCCTCCGGCTGGAGACCGCCGAACGGTATGGTGCGGCCTACGGCGCGTTTCTGGCCGCAGGGCTCGCTGGGGAGGGTGAGGGTCGAGAAGGCGAGCACTCCGGCGTCGTGCTGCTCGGACGCGACAGCCGAACCTCCGGGTCCGCTCTGGCGGATGCGGTGGCTTCCGGCCTGACCGGGGCCGGCTGGGACGTGGGTGACCTCGGAATCGTGCCGACACCCACGGCCCTGTTGGCCGTAAGGGAGGACGAGGAGGCGCTGGGCGGCGTCGTGGTGACGGCGTCACACAACCCGGCTGAGTGGAACGGCTTGAAGCTCGCCTCGGCAGGCGGCGAGTTCATCTCCCCCGAGGATGGGCGGGAGGTTCAGGCTCGCTTCGAGGCAGAAGGCCGGCACGGGGAGGGGAGGCTCGGTTCGACGGGGGCGGCGGGCGGCCACGGGCGGCGGGGCGAGCGCAGGCCCGCGGAGGGCGCGATCGGGCGCCACATCGACCGAATCCTGGCTCTTCCGCTCCTCTCCCCGGACGAGATCGCTCGGCGTGGCCTGCGCGTCGCGCTGGACTGTGTCCGGGGGGCCGGTGGCCTGGTTCTTCCGGACCTTCTGGAACGCCTCGGCTGTGAGGTCGTAGGCATTCATCTCGAGCCCGATGGCCGGTTTCCGCACGACCCGGAGCCGGTCGCGGCGAACCTCGGTGAGCTCGGCCGACTGGTTCGCGAGGCGAAGGCGGACCTTGGCATGGCCGTCGATCCCGACGCGGACCGGCTGGCGCTCGTCGACGAGCGCGGCACGCCGATCGGCGAGGACTGGACGCTGGCGCTCGTCGTGGAACTCGTCCTGGCACGGCGGTCGGGGCCGGTCGTCACGAACCTCTCGTCGAGCCAGTGCATCGCGGACGCGGCGGCGCGAGCCGGGCAGACGACCTACCGAACCCGAGTTGGAGAAGCGAACGTGGCCGCGCGGATGAGGGAGGTGGGGGCGGTGATCGGTGGGGAGGGGAACGGGGGCGTGATGCTTCCCGAGCTCCACGCCACGCGGGACGCTCCCCTCGCGGCGGCGCTCGTGATGCAGCTGCTGGCGGAGCGACGGCAGAGCCTGGGGCGGATCGTGGCCGAGCGCCCGCGTTACGCGATCGCCAAGCGGAAGGTCGACCGCCCGGAGATGCCCCTGGAGAACGTGTACACGCGGCTGGAGAACGAGTCGGAATCGGTCCCGGAGGTCGACCACCAGGACGGGCTCAGGCTTTCGTGGCCCGCCCGTGGGGCGTGGCTGCACGTTCGCCCCTCCGGAACGGAACCGATCGTGCGGGTCATCGCAGAGGCTCGGAACGCGGCCGAGGCACGTTCCCTGGCCGATTGGGCGGTGGAACTCGTGAACGGCTGAGGCGTCATCCAAGGCATATGTGCGGAATCATCGGATACATCGGCTCGCAGGAGGCCGCTCCCCTCCTGATCGAGGGTCTCAAGCGACTCGAGTACCGGGGCTACGACTCTGCCGGGATCGCAGTGCAGAACGCGGCCGGCATGGAGATTCGCAAGTGCGCCGGGAAGATCACGTGCCTCGAGGAGCTCATCTCCGAGCGCCCGCCGTGCGGGACGATCGGCATCGCGCACACACGCTGGGCCACGCACGGCGCTCCCACCACGCAGAACGCCCACCCCCACGTGGACGCCGGCCGGACGCTCGCGCTCGTGCACAACGGGATCATCGAGAACTCGGACGTTCTCCGGAGGCGGCTCCGGGAGATCGGCTGCGAGTTCCGGACGGAGACCGATACCGAGGTGATGGCCCACCTCATCGCCGCCACGTTCGAGGGGAACCTGGAGCAGGCCGTGGCCGCCGCGCTCACGCAGATCGTGGGCACCTTCGGTCTGGCGGTCGTGAGCTCTCTGGACCCGGGGAAGATCGTGGTCGCCAAGCGTGGGGCGCCTCTCCTCCTGGGGCTTTCCGAGAACGACGAGAAGGCGATGTTCGTGGCCTCAGATGTGGCGGCCATCCTCGGGCACACACGGAAGGTCGTCTACCTGGATGATGGCGAGCTCGCGGTCCTCCGGGCGGACGGATACGCCCTGATGGACATCGGCTCACTCGACCCGTCAGAGCCCACGCGCTTCATCGAGAGGGAGATCAGCCACATCACGTGGGATCTCGACCGGATCGAACGCGGTGGGTATCCCCACTTCATGCTGAAGGAGATCTTCGAGCAGCCCGTTGCGATATGTGACGCAATGCGTGGGCGCCTGCTCGATGAGGAAGGGACGGCCAGGCTCGGTGGCCTTTACCACCTGTCCGAGGAACTCAACTCGGCGCAGCGAATCATCTTCACGGCGTGCGGGACCAGCTGGCACGCGGCGCTGGTCGGCGAGTACCTCCTGGAGGAGTACGCCCGGGTTCCCGTCGAGGTGGAATACGCGTCTGAGTTCCGCTATCGGAATCCCGTCATCCCCGCCAACACGGTGGTGGTGGCGATCTCCCAATCGGGTGAGACGGCCGACACGCTGGCGGCCCTTCGGGAGGCGAAGCGGAACGGCGCCACGACCCTAGGGATCGTGAACGTCGTCGGCTCCAGCATCGCTCGCGAGACGGACGGTGGCGTGTACGCACACAGTGGGCCGGAAATCGGGGTCGCTTCGACGAAGGCGTTCACCGGGCAGCTGACCGTTCTCGCCCTCTTCACCCTGATGCTGGCCCGACGGCGCGGCATGTCGATTTTGGACGGACGAGCGGTCGTCGCCGCGCTCCGGGAGCTGCCCGAGAAGGTCGAACGTGTGCTGGAGGCGCAGGAGCAGATCGATCAGATCGCGGAGGCCTACTCCAGCCACCGCAATTTTCTCTACCTTGGCCGAGGCGCCCACTTCCCGATTGCCCTCGAGGGAGCGCTGAAGCTCAAGGAGATCAGCTATATCCATGCTGAAGGCTATCCTGCGGCCGAGATGAAGCACGGCCCGATCGCCCTCATCGACGAGGACATGCCCGTCGTGGTTCTCGCCCCCGACGATTCCGTCTACGCGAAGGTCGTATCCAACGTGGAGGAGGTGAAGGCGCGCGGCGGTAAGATCATCGCCGTGGTGAATGAAGGGGACCGCGAGCTTTCCGCGAAGGTGGATCACGTGATCAGCGTGCCGCGGACGATCGAGATGCTTCAGCCGATTCTCACCGTCGTCCCGCTGCAGCTGCTGGCATACGCGATTGCCGTGAAGCGGGGATGTTCGGTGGACCAGCCGCGCAACCTCGCCAAGAGCGTGACGGTTGAGTAGGCCGGCCGTCGGCCGTGCCCGCGACCTGGCGGGCCGCGCCTCTTGGGTATCCTGCCGACGGCCCTGGCGTGCAAGACGTGCCGCACCATATACTTGGGCGGCGTGCACGGGGCCTTTCGCCGTGCGTCAGGCCGCGCCACCCTGGCCGGGATCGGGCACCGAACGGCGGGGGCGGGGTTGTACGTCGAGTGAGCGAGCCAAGAGACAGTGATGAGGTGCGGAGCACAGACGGCGAGACGGCAGTGACTGCGGATTATCTCCAGCTTCTCAAGGATCAGGTGGCCCGCTACATCGGCACGCTGCGTGATGTCGTGATTCTCGCTCCCATATATGCCGTCCTCATGTTCCACCTCCAGGACGATCCGCGCCTGGAGCCTCAGCATCGGCTCTGGGTGGAGGCGGCGATCGGTTACCTCGTCAGCCCTCACGACGTCATCCCCGAGGATGAGGTCGGACCGTACGGTTATCTGGACGACATCTTCTGCTGCGCCTTCGTGGTGAACCGCATCGCGGAGGAGCTTGGATGGGAGGTTGTTGAAGAGGGCTGGACCGGGGAGGGCTCGGCTCTGGAGATTTCCAAGAACGTGCTGGCTCGGGAGGTCGAGCTCCTGGGCTACGCCGGCGACGACGTGCTGAAGTTCGCCGGTCTCGATGGCCTCTCGGAGGGAGCGGAACAGGAGCGGACGCAGGCGACGCGGACGTGAGCCTCCCGGTACCTCGGCCCTTTCTCCGGGCGATCCGCAGGGGCGTTCTCATCCCGATCTCGCCGGCCACCCGGGCGGCGGTTCTCTCGGTGGCTCTCCTCGGTCTTCCCGCAAGCCGGCTCTCCGCGCAGTACCGTCTGGAGGCGCCCTCCGGTCTCGCGCTGGAGTTCTCTTCCACCGAGGTCCGCGCGATGCTCGATACGACACGGGCGCTCGAGAGGATCCTCCAGGAGGATCCGAGGGTCCTCTACTTCACGTTGATCGGCCCCTCCGTGGAGGCGGATAGCGCCGACGCGGCGTATCCGTGGAACGCGGTGGAAGTTCGGACGGACTCGGTGGCGACGATCCTGACTCCCGGCAACCTCCGTGAGGCCGACCGGGCCTACTACAACTACGCCGTGACCCAAATGCAGATGGTCCGAGAGCTGGATCCCGATGTCTCGTGCGGCGAGCTGATGGATCGGGAGCTCGAGGCTGCGTCGGCCTTCGTCGACGGCTGGCTGTCGTCGCGCCTGCTCTTCGGTGGCCTCCCGTTCACGCCGCTGGACGAGGTCGTGTTCGCCCGGGAGCAGGGGCAGCTGGCGGGTATGCTGGCGGCGAAAGGGGACCGTCAGCTGGGAGCCTGCGTGGCCGAGTGGATCGCCTCCCATCCGGGAGCGGTAGACGAGTATCGGTCGTGGCGAGACACGCGGTTCCTGGGGCTGGTCGAGGACCCGCCGGCCGGTGCCTCCGGAGCGTAGCAATGGCGCTGCGCTTCCACAACACGCTGACCGGAGAGCTGGAGGAGTTCGAGCCGCTCGAGCCTGGGCACGTGAGGATCTACAGCTGCGGTCCGACGGTCTACGAGCGTGCGCACATCGGGAATTTCCGCACCTTCACGTGGGAGGACCTCCTCCGCCGGTACCTGAAATACCGAGGCTACCGGGTGACACAGGTGATGAACCTCACGGACGTCGACGACCGGACGATCAACGCGGCCCTGGAGAGCGGCGTCTCACTGGGAGAGATCACGCGCCCGGTCGAGGAGCAGTTCTTCGTGGACTGGGCCACGTTGGGTCTGGAGCGCGTGGAGCATCATCCGCGCGCCACGGAGCATGTGGACGGGATGATAGGACTCGTCGAGAGGCTCGAGGAACGAGGGCTCACGTATCAGCGGGACGGTTCGGTCTATTTCGCGATCGCCAGGTATCCGGAGTACGGCAGGTTGGTAAACCTGGATCCCGAAGCTCT
This sequence comes from Gemmatimonadota bacterium, assembly GCA_027295155.1. Lineage (GTDB taxonomy): Bacteria > Gemmatimonadota > Gemmatimonadetes > Palauibacterales > Palauibacteraceae. Next base: position 1,629 of record JAPULH010000171.1, on the reverse strand, counting down.
CCAGCCCTCGGGTCGGGCGGAGGGCGACGAGGAGTACTCGAAGGAGGATCCACGGGACTTCGTGCTCTGGAAGGGTGGCGAGCGCGAGGAGGGGGGGGACGCGCTCTGGGACTCTCCGTGGGGCAGGGGCCGTCCCGGATGGCACCTGGAGTGTTCGGCCATGTCCATGCAGTACCTGGGCGAGTCCTTTGACATCCACACGGGTGGGGTCGACAACATCTTTCCGCACCACACGAACGAGATGGCCCAGTCGGAAGGTGCCACCGGCCGCCCGTTCGTCCGTTTCTGGCTTCACGGCGAGCACCTCCTGGTGGATGGGGCGAAGATGTCGAAGTCGCTCGGCAACTACCATACGATTCCTGACCTGCTCGAGATCGGGCACCGTCCTTCCGCGATCCGCTACCTGCTTCTGAGCGCCCACTATCGCACACAGCTGAACTTTACATTGGATGGACTGGCGAAGGCCGATCACGCGCTGGATCGGCTCGAGGAGTTCGCCCGCCGGCTCCGCGAGGTGCGAGCCGCCGCGGAGGGTGACGCTCCGACAACGGATTCGGCTTCGCTCGGGGCCGTGGCGCGGAGGGCGCGCGCAGAGTTCCTCGCCGCCATGGATGAGGACCTGAACGTGAGCGATGCGCTCAGCGCCGTCTTCATGCTCGTGAGGGACGCGAACCGAGCGCTGGACCGGCTGGGGGACAGGGCGGCCCCGGAGGAGGTTGAGAGCGCGCTCTCGGTGCTCGAGGGTTTCGACGCGACGTTCGGCGTCCTGTCGCTCCGGGCAGGCGAGAGCGACCAGACGGATGCCGGGCTCCGGGAGTGGGTCGAGGAGCGGATCGCTGCTCGACTGGAGGCCCGCCGAGAGCGTGACTACGAGCGGGCCGATGCGATTCGCAGGGAGGTTGAAGGGCGCGGAATCATCCTGGAAGACACTCCCGAGGGAACCCGCTGGAAGACGGGAACAGGGACGATCTCTGCACCCGACGCGAGACGTTGACGTCCAGAGTCGAAACGGCTATCATGGAAGACTATTGTTGGTTGAGGGCACTCAGGTGCGCCCTCACCGACGCGGTGGCCATGGGTCGCCGATGCTGACGTAGCTCAAACGGTAGAGCGTCGGATTTGTAATCCGAAGGCTGTGGGTTCGAGTCCCACCGTCAGCTCCGTCATGCAGTTGGAAGGGGTCATCGCCGGGCTGTGGTCGCCCATCTCGGACCCCGATTCCTTCCCGGGCGACGGCCCCGGGCCGGATGGTGGGGTACCGAAGCGGTCAAACGGAGCAGACTGTAAATCTGCTGGCTAATGCCTTCGGAGGTTCGAATCCTCCCCCCACCATTCAGGAAAAGAAACCACGAATTCGCACCGAGTCATCCAGCATCGAGCGTGACCTCCAGGTGCCACTAACGGAGGAGACGGGGACACATGGCGAAGCAGAAGTTTGAGCGGACGAAGCCGCACGTAAACGTAGGGACGATTGGTCACGTAGACCACGGGAAGACGACGTTGACGGCGGCGATCACGCAGGTACAGGCGAAGCGGGGATTAGCGGATTACGTCCCGTTTGACCAGATCGACAAGGCGCCGGAGGAGAAGGAGCGAGGGATCACGATTGCGACGGCGCACGTGGAGTAC
>JAPULH010000170.1 GCA_027295155.1 Gemmatimonadota bacterium | reverse complement strand
TCATCGCCTGCCTGGTGATGCTGTCCCTCGGTGGGATGCTCTTCGGCTCTGTACTCGCATCCAGACTCGAGATTCGGCTTCGTGCCCAGCATCCCTCGAAGGGTGGTGGCGCCGTGCGGGTCGAGGATCGTCGGCGCGCTTCCGCGGGTTTCGCGGTGAGGGTACTTCTGGAGGGAGCACACGAGCGGCGCTGGCTCGCGCTCGATGGGAATGGAGAGGTGCCCTGGGATGTGGCCGTGGCCCGAGCTCTCATGCCGGAGGCGGGCGGACCGTGGCGAGTGCTCGCCGTGGGCGGTGGTGCCTCCGCCCTCCCCCGCTCGGTCCTCCGAGAGCATCCGACGGGGACCGTGCATGTGCTCGAGCGGACCGCCGCGGTCATCGACTTGGCTCGGGAGCATTTCGACACCGAGCTGGCGATCGGTGTTGCAGAGAGGGTGACTGTAGTCGTCGGCAACCTGGAGGATCTCCTTCAGGGCATCGAAGGACCGTACGATGCGGTGCTCGTGGACGCGTCCGCTTTGGCGCCGATCGGCGGCGTGACAACGCTCTCTCGCGAGGCCCGCGCCAGGCTCATCGAGTCCGTAACGGAGTCCGGCGTGATCGTTTGGGGGCCGACGACGCCCGAGCCGGAGATGCCCGAGCTCGTGCCGGGCTGGCCTCACGTCGTGTTGGAGCGGACGGTCGAGGGGCGGGACGCCGAGGTCGTCGTCATGACCGGGCGACCGAGGATCGAGGAGTTCCCGCGCTCGTTCGAGGGGTTCTCGCCGCGAGACAACGGTCCACCAACGACGTGATCGTCGCGCACCTCTCGGACCTGCACCTGGGCTTCAGGGCGTATGGCCGGCTCGACCGCGGTGCCGACATGCGGGAGCGGGACGTTGCCGCCGCGTTCGAGCGGGCGAACCAGGAGGTCGTGAAGATCCGACCGGACGTCATCGTCGTGGCCGGGGATGTCTTCGATCGGCCAGACCCGCCAGCAGGAGCGGTGGTCGCGCTCGCCAGGGGACTCGAGGTGCTCAGGGCCTCGTTGCCGGAAGCGCCGGTCTTGATGGTCGCCGGGCCGCGCGACACGCCCCGCCGCTCCGGCGATCCCGGAGCCTTGGCCGTGCTCGATACGTTCCCGAACGTGGAGGCGGCTACGGGGCTGACCCGCTCGATTCTCTTCGAGCGCCTGGACCTGCATGCGTGTCTCGTGCCACACCGTGCGGTGACGCGGCACCCTCCTGCCATTCCGGAGTCGGATCCGACCAAGCGGTGGAACCTGCTCGTTCTCCACGCGGAGGCCTCGCGAGGAGCGGAGGACGGCATTCACGTCGATCCTTCCGAGTGGGACTATGTCGCCCTCGGTGGAGAGCACCGGACGCGCAGGGTGGATGAGCGTGTCCGGTACTCTGGCTCTCTCGAGCGTGTGGCGCTCGATCCGTGGGACGAGGCGGCCGATGAGAAAGGCTTCTTGACGGTGGATCTCGAGAGCGGTGAGGTCCACTTCCACCCGATTCCTGGACGCCCGGTAGTCGCGCTTGCCCCGGTCAAGGTCGGTGAGGCCGACCCGGAGCGGTTGAGGCGGCGAGTCCGTGAGGTGACGGGTGAAGTACCGGGGGGAATCACGGACAAGATCGTGCGCCTCAGGCTGCAGGGCGCGACGCCGGCCGACCTGTTGGCCCTTCAGGGTGAGCCGCTTCGGAACCTTCGGGGGCAGGCGCTCCACCTGACCGTGGAGGCGGGAAGGGACTTGCGCGTTCCAGCGGAGGCGTGGCTGCCCGTGGAGGCGCCCCGAGCCCTGCGCGACGCCGCGTCCAGCGAGCTGGAGAGGGATGGAGCGGCGAGTTCCGAGACCGAGGCGCTGCTTCGGCAGTGCATCCCCGACGATGCCAGCGGGCCGGGGGAGCCTCACGGTGCGATCGAGGCTCTGGACGGGGATCTACCGGGACTGGGACGGGTCAGCACGTCGATCCCGAAGGGCCTTACCGCCATCCTCGGCGGATCCGGTCGAGCCCGGCGTGCCGTTCTTGAATTGCTCGTGCGTGCGGGCCGCACCGGGCCACCGGGCGCGGTGCAGAGGCTGTGGGCGGGATCGCAGTCCGAGACGCTCGAAGGCGCGATCCGGCGGGCGATCGATGCGGTGGCCGAGAGTCGGGGCCTAGGCCTCGCAGATGCCGCGTTGGAGCGGTTGGGCGCTCGTGCTGAGCGTCCCGTTCCCACGGTTGAAGCTCCCGATCGGCCCCTGCAGGGTGCGGTACGGATCGATCCGGAGCAGGTGGCGGCCGAATTTCGGGCGGCGGAGCGGGAACTGCGTGCCAGTCGGGCGGACGTCGCCGAGGTCGACGGAGACCTCGAGGTCGAGACGATGGATTGGCTTCGCGAGCGTCAGGACGCCGAGACGACGCTGCATGCGTATCGCGATAGGGCTCGAGAGCTGCGAGCTCGCCTCAAGAGAATGGAGTCGGCCGGGGCTGAAGCTCCATGTCCCTCATGTGGCCGGGTTCTGGAGAGCCACTACGAGGAAGTTCTCGGCGAGATGCGCGACGAATGGGAGTCCATCGTGCAGGACGGCAGTTGGTGGCGAAGTCGCTGGGACCAGCTGGAGCTGAAGCCGACACATCTGCAAGAACTGGAGGGGCGATTGCTCCGTCTACACGCCGCGCGCGAGGCCGGCTCGGAGCGTGTCGAGCTTCTCAGGGCGCGGCTACGTGAGCTCGATGGAACGAGTTCGACCGGGGAGTCTTCCGCGTCAGGGGCCGAGGGGGCGGTCATCAGGGCGCTACGCCGCGTACGTGCGGCTCGCCTGAGCCGCGCCACGGATATGCTGCTCGACCGCGCCTCCCGCTTCGTGACCAGGATTTCGGGCGGGAGACTTCTCGGAGTTACCTGGGACGGTGACGTCGTCCATCTGCAGGGGAGCGAGGGCGTGCTTGCCCCGCTGTCAGAAGAGGACCTGGCGGTGGGTAAGGTCGCGATCCGATTTGCGGCGGCATCACTGATTGCGGCACGCGGGCGTGTTCTAGCTTCCCTGCCGCTCGAACAGCCCTTCGACCGTCTCGATGAGGAGTCCCGCATCAGGACACTCGTGCTGGCGAAGAAGCTGTTGCACGAGATCCCGAGGGTAGTGCTGTTCAGCCGAGGGGATGCTGTCGACGCTCGCCCCGAGCTGTTCGACTATGTTCTGGAAGTGCGAGAAGAGGGGTCCGCCAGCGGGCCGGTGTTGCAGCCGGCGGCCGCCGGCCCGGGTCGCATCGCACTGAAGCCTTCTGTCCCTCGTACGCCGAGCAAAATCGTCGGTCCCTGATCTGCAACCTTTCGCTTGCCGGTCCCGTCGTATCTCTTATGTGGGGCGGGGCGACCAGTGGGGCCGCGCCTGTCGTTGGAGTTTTCGAGCTCGACATGTTGACCTACGTACTTCCTGCTATAGCCGTGATGACGATCGGAGGCATGGCGCTCCGGATGTGGTACCGGAGTTGGCGCCGGCGCCGCATCGCGGCCAGGCGCCGCGTAGAAGCTCCCAACTCGCACTATTCTTCCAAAGGCGTTCGCAACCAGGAAGACCGCGAGCGGTGGGGTGACATCAGGCTTCCGACCCTGCACCCGCTCAACCAGGAAGAGGTCGTTCGCCTCCTAGAGACGGTGGATGTAGAAGGCGTGAACGCTCTCTCGGGCAAAGATCGACTGTTCCTCGACAACATGACGATCGCCCGGATGAGCTACTAGGCGCTGTCGACTACGGCAGGGCCGCCATCACCTGCATCTCGATCACATGGTCACCGTGCAGGGGGCCCACCGGCACCACCGCGCGCGCTGGGCGGTGATC
>JAPULH010000017.1 GCA_027295155.1 Gemmatimonadota bacterium | reverse complement strand
AGAATAAGCGCCAATATGCTGGGTGATGCCGCCGGCCTCCCCGTCGGCGACCCGCGTCTTTCGGATGTAGTCCAGTATCGAGGTCTTGCCGTGATCAACGTGGCCCATGACGGTGACCACGGGCGCCCGAGGACTCAGATCTCCGGCCTCCTCCTCCTCGTCGGTCAGCTCGCTAATCTCCGCCTCGTACGCCTCCTCGCGCGCCGCCTCGTAACCAAACTCCTCACAGATCAGCTCGATCTGGTCGAAATCCAGGCGCTGGTTAATCGTGACCATGAGGCCGAGGTTCTTGAACGCGGAGGTGATCACCTGCCCCGCGGAGACGGAGATAAGGTCCCCGAGCTCCGCTACCGTCAGGAACTCGTTGACTCTCACACGCTTCTTCTCGGCCTCCGCCTCGAGGACCTGGCGCTCCAGTTCCGCCTCCTGCTGGGCCGACGGCGCCTCCCGCCTTCGTTTGCGACCTGCACCACTCGCCTCGAGAGCCGCAAGAGTCCGCCTGACGTTCTCCTTGACCGCACCCTGATCAACGTTCCGCTGACGGCGCTTCTCGGCCCGCGGCTTCCGCCGGCCGTCGACCGTGTACCCCTCGGCCTGGATGGGCACGGTACCGCCCGGCGCGGCGGAAGCCGCGGGCGCAGCCGGCACTGCAGAGGCAGCGGGCATCCCGCGGCGCACCGGCTTCGGCTTGCGTCTCGGCTTCCCGGAGGCCGTTTTGGCAAGCTCCAGGGCCTCCTCGGGCTCAGCGGGAGCCTCCTCTGCTGCCGCCGCCTCCTTGATGGCCCTGGCGGCCTCCTCCGGAACGTCCGTCTCCTCGGCCGTTTCGATCGCCTCCGGCACCTCGTCAGCGGCGACCAGCTGTTCCAGCTCTTCGAGTTCGGGCCGCTGCGCTTCGGCCTCCGCGGTCAGGACCTCCGTGGTCAGGGCTTCCGCGGTCAGGATTCCGACGTCCTCGCCCCCACGCTTCGCCACGATCTCCTCGAAGGGGCTCTCCTCGAGAGTTGCGAGCTCTTCCGAAACCTCACTGGCTTGGATCTCTTGCGGCTCGGGCTTCACCCGACGTCGGCGCCGACGTGCCGAGCGAGAGCTCCTGGCCGGCGCCGACGAGCCCGTACGACGCTCTCTCTCCAGTCGCGCATGCAGCCGCGCGATCTGGCCCTCATCCACGACCGACATGTGGCTGCGAACGGGCACATCCATCTCCCGAAGGATCTGGATCAGCTGAGCTGACCCGACGCCGAGCTCTTCGGCAACCTCATAAACGCGGTACGTGGACAACCTCACTCCTCCGAACTCGGAGTTCTTCGCCCGACTTCGTCATCCCCGCCCCTGCCGAGCGACCCGAGCACCAGATCGGCCAGGCCGCGCTCCGTTACGCCCAGGACAGCCACGGGTCCGCGGCCAACGGCCGCACCCAGCGCCCGACGATCCGCGCACGGGGTAAGCGAAGTGCCGCTCCGCCGACGGACGCCCTCGAGGCGGCCACGCGCGTTCTCGCTTGCGTCCCGGGCGATCAAGATCACCGCCAGCTTTCCACCGCGCGCCGCCTCACGCACGGCCCGCGTCCCGACCGCGACGCACCCGGCCCGGCGCGCCACGCCCACGGCCCGCAATGCCTCGGCTTCGCGCGACAAGCTCACGATCCTTTCTCCTCCGCGACGAGCTCCTCCGCCACGACCTCCACCTCTACGTCTGCCTCCGTGGCTTCCGTGGCTTCCGGCGCGGCGTCGGTCTCGTCAGCTTCCGTGGCTTCCGTGGCGGCGTCGGTCTCCCCTTCCGCCGTCTCGACGTCCGTCTCCTCGACCACGGTAAGCTCGTCGATGAGAGCTATCAGCGACTCGGCCTCCTCCTCGCTAATGCCCGGCACCTGCATGAAATCCTGCTTGTCCTTGTCGAGCACGTTGAAGAAGGAGTGGATGCCCGCCGCCTCGAGCGCCGCCAGAGAGGCCGGCGTGATGCCGGAGAGTTCCGAGAGGGGGAAGTCCGCCACCTCGTACTCATCGTCGCCGCCGAAGAAAATGGACTCGGCGCCGCGTTCCATCCAATCCCGGCTGGAGTAGAGATCCAGCTGCCATCCGATCAGCTGTGAAGCGAGACGCACGTTCTGGCCGTTTCGGCCGATCGCCAGAGATAGCTGATCTTCGTCCACGATCGCCGTAATGACTTTCCTGGACTGATCCGATATCACCTTGGCCACACGCGCCGGAGCGAGCGCCCGGCGCGCAAAGATCTCCGGATCGGGATGCCATGGCACGATGTCGATGCGCTCCCCACCCATCTCCGAGACGACGGCCTGGACCCGTGATCCCTTCACGCCGACGCAAGCGCCGACGGGATCTACCGACTCGTCGCGCGAGGAAACCGCGACCTTCGTGCGGCCGCCCGCCTCCCGCACGATCTCCTTGATCTCTACGAGCCCCTCATAGATCTCCGGCACCTCCAGCGAAAAGAGGGCCGCCACGAAGCCGGGATCCGCACGCGAAAGGATCAGCCGAGGTCCTCGCGGCGTCTCCTCCAGCTTCTTGAGGACGGCACGGATCGACTCTCCCTGCCGGAATCGCTCGCGCGGATTCTGCTCGCGCCAGGGGATGATGGCCTCGGCTTCCCGGGCCCGGTTCAGCAGAACGACCAGCGTCCCCCGCTGGATCGACTGCACCTCACCAGACACCAGTTCACCGACTCTGTCGTTGAACTGCTCACGGATGTGCTCGCGCTCGCCCTCACGCACACGCTGGATGATCCTCTGCTTGGCAGCCATGACGGCGCCGCGGCCGAACTCTCTGAAGTCGACCGGGATCTCCTGGAGGTCCCCGACCTGGAAATCGGGATCGTCCCAGCGGGCCTCTTCGAGAAGAATCTGACGAGCCGGATCCTCCACTGCCTCGACCACTTCCTTCAGGACGACGATCTGGATGTCCCCGTCCTCCATGATCTGGATCTCGGCTTCGACCGGCCCACCGAAGCGTCGGGCGAGCGCAGCGTGAATGCCGTCGCGGATGAGGTCGTACAACTCCTCTTGCGACAACGACTTGTTCGCCGTCATCACCCTAAATGCCTCAACGACAGATAGCTGTTCGCTCATACTCGATCCGACTCCCTCGCGGCCGTCAGCCCCTTAAGTCCGCCTCCCAGTCGTAAACCAGATTGGCCTTCGCGATCGCGGCCAAGGGGATGCGCACCCGTTCGCCAGCCACCTCCATCTCCACCTGATCCCGGTCGTCCTCCGCCAGGCCCAACAGAACGCCCTCGACACCGCAAAGCTGGCCCACCACGGGGGCGTAGCCCTGAATGAACACCCGCTCTCCGGCGAACCGTGCGTAGTCCGCCCGGCGCACGAGTGGCCTCTCGACACCCGGCGATGACACCTCCACGATGCTCCGGTCCGGCAACTCCGGACGCTCTTCCAAGTACCGCTCCAGCTGCCGGCTGACCCGAGCGCAGTCCTCTACCGTTATCGCCGAGCGACCCGGAGCCCCACCTGGCACGTCGATCCTGACCCTTAGGAGAGAGCGCCTTCTTCCACCCGCCCGCTCGAAGCTAATGAGCTCCAAGCCGAGATCCTCCACCAGGCGCTCGACCTCCTGCTCGATGCTGCCCATCCTCCCTCGTGCCGAACCTCCTCCAACTAACTACAGTACCCCAAACAAAAAAGTGGGGCCGGTACTGCTTCCCCACTTCAAACACGGTCTGATGACCGTGAGCAGGCCAGCAGACCGCCGGCCTGTCCTCTGTCCCGATAGACTAACGG
>JAPULH010000169.1 GCA_027295155.1 Gemmatimonadota bacterium | reverse complement strand
CTCACCGGGCTTCCGGAGGGCCTGCGCTCCTACCTGGAATGCGCTTAAGCGCATGAGGGGTATTCCCTTCTTGCCGCTCCTCTCGTCCCCCTAGCTGTTCCTTTCCTCCCCTTGATGGGTTACCTTTTGCATTCAAGCCGGGACGTCTCGTGCCCGAGAGTGCTCGAGGCATGTCCAAAGTTGGGGTCGGGCCAGTGACCGGCGGTTGCCGCTCGTGGAGCGGTTAGGTGCACCCGGCCTCGAATCGCTGTACAGCCAACAGGGTATCGATCTTGCTTTGAGGCGCGCGGTACTTGCGTGATGCCCTCTAGTTACACAAAGTTGCGTCGGCGCGGCGGACGTTGGTTATTGATCAAGCGGCCGCGGTCGGCCAGGAGCCGATAAGCTCTTCCCGTCCCATCCGTGACAGCGGCAGTTTTTGCGGGACGCACTGAACCAAGGAGGAAACTCGACATGCTCGGCTACAAATCACTCCGCTCGCTCCTGATGGCGACTGTTGTCATGGTGGCCATCCCATCGGCCGCGAACGCTCAAGCCTATTCGAGCCGCCTCTGGTCGTTCGACTTTTTCGGCGGCGTCGCCATACCCACCAGCAGCCTCAGCGACGTCTCCAGCACTGGGCCGTCCTTCGGCGTCGGTGGCAACTACTACGTGAGCAACCGCGTCGGCCTACGGTTCGAGGGAAGCCTGGACCTCCTGGGAGGCAAGGACGACGATCTTGCGATCCCAAGCCCTCTCGTCAACGGTGAATCGGGAGCGCCCTCGCTTCGTCTCTATCACCTCAACGGCGGCCTAGAGTTCGACCTCGTGGATCGGACGGGCGGCAAGGTCAACTTCACGATCTTCGCCCTGGGCGGCATGGTCTTCGTGAACTCCGACAAGTTCCGCTCCCCGCCGTCCCCTTCGGCTCCCGACGGCACCGTGAACGCTAGCTGGCAGGACGCCTACCCGGAACTGCGGGCCGGCTTCCGCCTCGGCTTCCAGCTCGGGGACTGCACCCCGGGCAGGGCCAGGGTGTGCGGTGACTTCTTCATCAACGGCGGCGCGCACCTCATGTTCGGCAACGAGGATGACACCGAGTTCATCGCGGCGCTGTACAACACGTCGTCGTTCTCGACGTTCTACGACTTCCCGATCCACATCGGCTTCCGAATCAACGTGCTCTAGCCGACTCTAGCCGAGCGAACGCAGGCCTAGCGCGCGCCAGGCGCTCGCAGGATCCGTCGAAAGGGGCGCGGCAGTTTAGCCGCGCCCCTTTCTCTTGCCTTCCTACCTTCCGTCACTTCCCTTGGGATAGGTCTTCGCGCCCTGGCAGGGGCTGTTCCCGCACCGATCGCTCACATGGTCACGACGGCGAGGCCGTGCGGTCCTTCGCACGTCCTAGCTCGCATAGCGCAAGGAGTCTGGCAACTTGCAGGACGACACGGAACCGACCTCCTACTCGCTCTTCGACCCACCCGTCCTGCTCGCCGAGGCGCCGGAGGGCAAGGAGGGGAGCACGGTCGATGAGCTTGCCGCCACGCTCCTACTGACTGGAGCCACAGGGCTCATCGGGAGCCACGTCGCGACTCTGTTTCGCGACATGGGCTGGAATGTGCGCGCTCTCGTTCGGGCATCCAGCAATGTAAGGTACCTGGAGCAGCTGGGTTGTGACTTCGTTCTCGGCGATCTCACGCTGCCGGGCACCGTCGACGGCGCCGCTTCCGGATGCGAAGCGGTGATTCACGCCGCAGCCCAGCTGGGGGAGCCGGCCCCCCTCGAGCGCCACGTGGAGGTCAACGTCGAGGGCACGAGGCGCGTCCTGAAGGAGAGCATCCGGGCGGACGTTCAGCGGTTCGTGCATATTTCGAGTGTTGCCGTATACGGAGAGCCGGCCGGCGGATTTCGAGTGCCCATCGCCGAGGACGCGCCGCTCGATCAGCCGATCTCGACGGAAGAGCCTTACGCTCTGACCAAGCGGATGGCGGAGGAGGTGGTCCATAAGGCGGGCGATCGGATCCAGTGGTGTGTCCTCAGGCCAGACATGGTGATGGGGGAGCGCGACCGGCTCTTCACGCCTCGCGTCATGCGCTGGGCATCGCGCCCGGTGCTGGTCACCCTCGGAAGCGGAGAGAACGACCTACCACTGGTCTACGCCGGTAGCGTGGCTCTGGCGGCGTACCTTGGCGCGACCCACGAACGGGCCGCCTGGCGCACGTACAACGTGACCGACGACGGCGGACTCACGCAGCGAACTCTCGTTCGCATCGCGTCCGGTCGAGGACCGGACGCGCCCGTCCTGGCGGTCCCCCTGCCGATCGCGATGTCGGCGGCTCGGCTCGTTCGCGGCCTTGGCCGCGTGCTGCCCGGCGTGGGGCGCGGCCCGCTTACGCCACGGCGCATCCACCTCTTCGCCAAGAGCGACCAGTACGCCTGCGAGCTGATCCGAGCGGAGGTCGGCTGGAAACCGACGGTTACGACGGAGGAAGGGTGGCGAAGGGCCGTGGAATGGTTCCGTGCCTCCGCCGGGGGGCCACGGCCCACGACGGAGGCGTGACGCGACTCCCGCCGGGACTCGCATCGCGGGGCCGGTTGCGCTAAAGTATGCGAGCGACGAGGCTTGACATCGGCCGTCATGGCCTCGTCCTTGCACGCGCCCGGCATAAGCTCACGTGCATGGGGGCCACTTGCGCGAACGGGTAGGGGAACACACGTTTATGTGCCCCCCCATTCGAGCTGTTATGTTCTTGAGACGCGAAATCCGCGTCTCGACACGGTGTTGTCAGAATCCCTGAAGGGAGGCCTGCATGGGTAAGAAGGGACGTATGTCGTGGAAAGCAGGGCTCGCGGCCTTTGTGGCCGTAGGCCTCGCAGGTGGCTGCAGTCACCTGGTTCACGTCGAAGATCTAGACGCACGCTTCGCCAGTATCAACAGCATCCTCGACGAGCATGCCGCTCAGCTCGCGGGCTTGGCGGGCCTGGCCGGAAGCGTGTCGGACCTGGAGGGACGGGTCAGCACTCTGGAGGACGATCTCGCTGCGCTGCGCAGGGCTTTCGAGGAGTGCGGCTGCGGTGGCATGGCCCTCGCCCTCCCCGTGTACTTCGACTTCAACTCGGCGGAGCTGCGCGACGTCGACAAGCCGATTCTTGACGAGTTCGCCCGGACGGTTAGCCGGCACCACCCGGACGCTCTCATCACGCTCGAGGGCTTCACGGATCCGGCCGGTTCCGTCGCCCACAACGTGGACCTCGGCCGGCGGCGCGCCGAGGGCGTGAAGGGCTACCTCGAGGGTGCCGGGATGCGCTCCGATCGCATCCGCACCGTGGGCTACGGTGAGGTCCGCCACCGCCAGGTGAACCCGGGCGCTACCGGCGCCCAGGACCCGCAGAGCGGCATCGAGAACCGGCGGGTCACCTTCGTCCTTGAATGGGACGGGCGTGCCGGTACGATGGGGAGCGACTAGAAGCTTAGACGCCCCGTCGTCCGACAGCCGGGCGGCGCGCGGCGGCGCAGGCCTCCGCAGATGTAGGCCGTAGCGCGCGGCCCCGATCTCAGGCCCCCGGCCCACCGGCCGGGGGCCGTTTTGTTGCCACCGAGCCAATGACATGAACCCAACCGAGACCACGGCGTCGCCGACCGAGTACCGGGCTCTCTTCGAGAGCGCGGCTCTTCTCGAGGACAGCGACCGGAGCGTCATCCGGATCGACGGTGATCGCGCGGACGAGATGCTGCACGGCCTTGTGACGAACCGGGTCAAAGGCATGCGGGCTCACCGTGCGGTCTACGCCTTCATGCTCACCCCAAAGGGTCGCCTCGTGGCCGCGCTGCGCCTGCTACGGCTGGACGGAAGATACTGGCTGGATCTACCGGCCCTCTGCCAGGAGGCGGTGCTCGCCCATCTCCGGAAGTACCTGCCTCCGATCTTCGCCACCTTCGAGCCCACCGGCATCCGCCGAATCGGAGTCGTAGGGCCGCTTGCCGCTTCCGCGCTGGACGCATGGGCCGGGGAGCCGATCTCTCTGGACATGGCCGCCCTTGAGGGACGGCCCCTCGAGCGGGGCGATGGGGCCCGCATCCTGGTCCGCCGCGAGGACGTGGAGGGCGCCGGCTACGACGTCTACGTGGCCGGGGACGCCGTCCGGAGCGTGCTCGCAGCCCTCAAAGAGGCGATCGCGACCGTTGGCGGCGGGGTCGTCGGCCGGGACACGTGGGAGGTCTTTCGCGTCGAGCACGGGATTCCCGTGTGGGACGCCGACTTCGATCAGGGCAACCTGCCTCAGGAGCTCGGACAGGACGAACGTGCGATCAGCTTCGACAAGGGGTGCTATACCGGTCAAGAGGTGGTCGCACGCATTCATTTCAGGGGACATGTGAACCGCATCCTGCGCGGCTTCCGCCTCCCTAGGCCCGTCGCGGCGGGGCAGCCGCTCTACGACGGTGAGCGGGAGCGGGGCGTGATCACATCGCCCGCCGTTTCCCCACGCTTCGGGGCCATTGCGCTCGGGTACGCGCGCTTCGAGATCCCGCCGGGAGCCTGGTTGTCCCTCGAACCGGGCGGCCAGACGGAGGTCGAAGTTGTGGCGCTACCGTTCGAGGGGCCGGCCACGCCGCCGAGGGAGCAGCGTAAGTAAAGCGCTCACGTAAAGCGAGCGACCCTCATGGCTTTCACCAGGCTTGGCGTGATCGCAAGCGTGGCGGTCGATTGTACTCCACCTGAAGCGGCCGTATGTTCGCTGAGCACGGCCGGGCTGCCGCTGGCGCCCGGGGCTAGTAAGTGCGCACCCTCGTCACCGTCTTGGAAGCCGGGAGCCGGGCTTGGCGTCGCTAACCAGGGAAGAACTCCGGGATCTGTATCGGTACCTGCTGCTCACGCGCGGCCTGGAGGAACGCCTCGAGAGGCTCTTCAAGCAGGGCCAGATCGTGGGCGGTCTCTACCGTAGCCTTGGCCAGGAGGCCACGGCTGTTGCGAGCGCCTTCGTGCTCGACGACGGTGACTGGCTATCCCCGTCGATCCGCGACATGGGCGCTCTGCTGGTAAGAGGCCTGCACCCCAGGGAGGTGCTGCTCCAGTACATGGCGCGCGAAGGATCGCTGTGCGGCGGCAAGGACAACACCACCCATTTCACGATCCCCGAGCTCGGGCTGCTCGGTCCGATCAGCCCGCTCGGCACCCAGCTGTGCGTGCTCAACGGTGTGGCGCTCGCCTTTCGTCTCCGCGGCGAGCCGCGCGTCTGCATGACGTATCAGGGCGATGGAGCCAGCCGGACGGGGGCCTCGCACGAGGGGCTCAACTTCGCCGCGGTGCAGCGTCTCCCTGTGATTGTGATCCTCGAGCACAACCGATGGGCCTTCGCCACGCGCAGCGAGCGTGAGGCCGCCGTCGAGGACTGGGTGGACGTGGCGGCAGCGTACGGAGTGCCGGCGGCATCCGTGGACGGGAACGATGTGCTCGCGGTCTACGATGCGGCGCGCGAAGCGGTGGAGCGGGCCCGCCGCGGCGAGGGCATGACGCTGATCGTCGCGGAAACGTACCGCATGATCGGCCACGCTCAGCACGACCCCCAGCACTACGTCCCGAAGGAGGAGTTGCTGGAGTGGCGGGGGCGGGATCCGCTCGCTCGCTTCCAGAGTTACCTGCTGGAGTCCGGCTTCGAGTCCCGCGCGGCACTCGCGGTCGTCAAGGAGGGCGTCCGCAGGCTGCTGGACACAGCCGTAGACGATGCGCTCGCCGCGCTCATGCCCGAGCCCGAAGAGGCTCTCGCGGGCACCTTTGCGGGAGACGCCGCCGCCGTACCCTGGACTCGGCGCACCCACGTGTACCCAGATCTCGCCCATTCCGCGATGCCGAGCTGATCTCGCCGTGGCCGAGATGACGATCGAGACCCGCGAAGCGTCGGGCCAGGACACGAGGAGCCACTTCAAGGAAACCACGTACCTGGAGGCGATCCGGGAGGCAATGTGGGAGGAGATGAAGACGGACCCCGCGGTCTTCATCATGGGCGAAGATGTGGGAGCCTACGGCGGCGCGTTCAAGGTCACCGAGGGGTTCCTCGACGAGTTTGGCTCGAGCCGCGTGATCGACACGCCGATCAGCGAGGCGGCCATCGTCGGAGCGGCGATCGGCGTGGCGCACATGGGCTTCAAACCGATCGTGGAGATGCAGTTCATCGACTTCATCGCCCCGGCCTTCGACATGATCGTGAACTTCGCGGCGAAGGTCCGCTACCGGACCGGCGTCGGGGCCTCGCTGGTGATTCGCGGACCGTGCGGCGGTGGCGCACACTCCGGCCCCTTCCACTCACAGAACGTAGAGTCGTACTTCGCCAACGTCGCCGGGCTCAAGATGGTGGCACCCGCTACGGCGCGCGATGCGAAGGGCCTGCTGCGCGCCGCGATCCGCGATCCTGACCCTGTTCTCTACTTCGAGCACAAGTTCCTCTACCGGCGCGTCAAGGAGATGCTTCCCACGGACGAGGAGATTCTCGTCCCCCTCGGGGTCGCGCGCACTCACCGCACAGGCTCCGATCTCACCATCGTGACGTATGGTGCCATGGTGCACAAGGCCGCGGATGCCGCCGAGCGTATCGCGGAGGAAGACGGCGCCCAGATCGAGATCTTGGACCTGCGCACCCTTCGACCCCTCGACAGCGAGGCGATCATCCAGAGCGTGAGGCGTACGGGCCGGGTCCTGATCGTCCACGAGGCACCCCGTTTCGGCGGCTTCGCCGGAGAGATCACCGCCCAACTATGCGAGGAGGCGTTCGAGTTCCTGGACGCACCGATCCGTCGGGTGACGGCTCTCGACACTCCCATTCCCTACTCTCCGCCGCTCGAGGACTACTATCTCCCGCAGACGGATGACATCGTGAAGGCATCACGATGGCTGCTGGCCTACTAGTTGGAGAAGGACGGCTTGCATGGCTAAGGTAGACGTGATCATGCCCCAGATGGGCGAATCGATCGCCGAGGGAACGCTCACCAAGTGGCTGAAGCGGGAGGGTGAGGAGGTCGAGCGCGATGAGGATCTCTTCGAGATCTCCACCGACAAGGTCGACGCGGACATTCCGTCACCCTCCAGCGGCGTCCTCGCCGAGATCCTCGTCGCCGAGGGAGAGACCGTGGAGGTCGGCACCCTTGTCGCGCGCATCGAGACGGAGACGGTGGCCGCCGCCGGTGACGGTGGGCCACCTGCCGCAGCGATTGAGAAGCCTCCGGTCCAGGCACCTCAGCCTGAGGAGGCTCCTGCCGAGGAGGCTCCCGGCGCGGAGCTTCCGGCCGTGACGCAGTCGGTCGCGGACGCCCAAGCGCCTCCGGCGCCGGCAGCGCCGTCGACCACCGTCGCGGGACCGGCCACCCGGGAGGAGCGTCTCCGCACCCGCTCCACACCTCTCGTCCGCAAGATCGCGGCCGAGCACGACGTCGATATCACCCAGATCGACGGCTCCGGTATGGCAGGCCGCGTCACCCGCGACGACATCCTCTCCTTCCTGGAGGCGCGGGGCCGCGAGACGGAGGCGGTGCCCGCAGTGGCCCCGGCAGCCACGCCTTCAGCCACAGCCGAGGCCGTTCCAGCCGACGTCACGCCAGCCGTATCGCCGCCCACCCGCGCCCCGGTCACGGTGCAGCCCGCTGCCGAGACGCCGCCGGGCGTGCTTCACCTTCCCATTCACGGAGCTACGCTCGAGGTGAAGCTGCCCCGCGTGCCGATCCGGGAAGGCGATCACGTCGAGGACATGAGCCGCGTCCGGCTCCGCACGATGGAGCACATGCTCATGTCCAAGCACGTGTCGGCCCACGTCACGTCGGTCAGTGAGATCGACTTCGAGCGCGTCGTGCAGCTCCGCCGGAAGTTCAGACCGAAGTTCGACGCTGAAGGCGTCAAGCTCACGTACGGACCGTTCATCATGAAGGCGGTGGTGGAGGGCTTGAAGGAGTACCCGATCCTGAACGCGTCGGTCGACGGTACCCGTATCGTCTACCACGCCGACATCAACCTTGGAATCGCGGTGTCGCTGAACGACGGACAGGAGCTCATCGTGCCCGTGCTCAGGAACGCCGATCGACTGAGTCTCATGGGGCTGGCCGAGGGAGCCAACGCCCTCGCCGAGAAGGCCCGAACCAAAACACTGGACTTCGACGACATCCAGGGCGGCTCCTTCACCATCACCAACGTGGGCGTCTTCGGCAATCTCTTCGGCACGCCGATCATCAACCAACCGCAGGTCGCGATCCTCGGCACCGGGGTGATCGAGAAGAGGCCCGTCGTCGTGCAGGACGACCTCGGGAACGACGCCATCGGCATTCGCCACATGGCCTACTTCGGCCTCAGCTACGACCATCGGGTCGTGGACGGTGCCATGGCCGCCTTCTTCCTCAACAAGGTGCAGGAAGTGCTCGAGAGCTTCCCCGAGGACGTCGTCTAGCGAACCTCCTCTAGCGAAGACCGTCGTTCGAGGTAGGCCGGGACCGCTCAGAGCTTCAGGGCGTTGAACAGAAGGGGGTAGGTAGCGAGCGACTGGCCGCGGTACTGCGGCCGGAACCCGAAGAGGACGACGCGGCCCTTCCCAAAAGGTACAACGACAAGCGCCGGGCGTCCCGCCAGGTACTCTTCACCCTGGAGCCACCCGCTCATGAGCACCGGTTCCTTCCCATAGCTCGCCACGATCCGCACCGTGCTGTCCTGGGCCGGCTCGAACGCATGTCCACCCTCGAGCCATGCCGCCGCTTCGCTCTCCATCCCGACGGCCATCGGGTGCCCGAGATCCACCTCGAGCCTGACGAGTGACCCCGGGGCGTAGTACTCGGTCTCCTCCAACCCCTCGAGCACATCCGTCACCGGTAGGTCCAACACGTCGATCGCGTACGTGGCCGATCGATCGAGCGCCACCAGCGT
Organism: Gemmatimonadota bacterium; assembly: GCA_027295155.1. GTDB lineage: Bacteria > Gemmatimonadota > Gemmatimonadetes > Palauibacterales > Palauibacteraceae. The sequence continues at coordinate 2,166 of JAPULH010000169.1, read as the reverse complement.
GCCGCCCTCTTCCACGAAGCGCCGGAGCGCCGCCGCGCCTGCCTCGCCCAGGCCACCGGCGTAACGTCCCGGAACCGTTCCCTCCTCTCTGCCCTCTCGCAGAACCTCCGCCGACACGGACGGCAGGAGCAGCGCCGTGTAGCCGGCCAGCGACCCGTCCCGTATATCCTGGTTGTGCACCGAGGCGTACGGGACCTCGTAGCGATCGAAGAGCCAGCGCGTCCATCCCTCGTCTATCGAGGGATGGAACGGCTGATAGAGGGCGATCCGCCGATCCGTGCCCACGAGTCCCGCAGCCCGCGGCAGCGGTGTACTCGGAGCTGGCGGCCGCCGGACCGCCTCCAGCGGCACGGTGGGTGACTCCTCGACGGGGATCGCTTCCACACCGAAAAGAAGCGGCAGCGTATGGGCGGTCACATCATACGGCCGCCGAACCGGCCCTCCCTCGTACGTTCGGCTCACCGGGTACTCCTGCCGCTCCAGCAGCGTCTGCGCGAACGAGGCGTACGGCTGATGCATCCCGACGATGTACGTTCCCGCCGGAAACGATCGGCCGGCAGCTGTGAAAGCCGCCTCGGCCCGACCCACTTCCACACCTCCCGTGAGCAGGATGCGTAACAGCTCGGAGACGCCGATTCCGCGCCAGAGCGTAGGTCTTCCCACCTCCTCCGCACCCCCGTCCGCCGGGATCACCCACGCCTCCGGCCACCGCTCCCACCCCGCCACCGCGCGCTCCCCGATCGATACGAACCCGCGCAGCCACTCCTCGCGGTGGCGGGCCGCGTGCCCGAGCAGCGCGAACGCACCAGCCTCCATGTAGCCGACGATGTCTGAGAGCCGCCACGTCCCCCCTTCCCACAGCTCGGGAAAGTTCCACGAGCGTCGCCGCGGGTCGAAGCCCCGACCGGGCTCCAGCTCGTCAAAACCCACCTCGAGGGGCGTAGCCATCTCGGCACTCGCCGTCTCGGACAGCAGGCGCACCCCTCCGTGATAGTGCGAATAGGCCCGCGCCGGGGTCCAGGCGTCGTACGTGGCGTTCAGGACGACGCCCTGCTTGCCCGCCCTCAGGAGCGCCCAAGCCATCTCCGAGCCGAGTGCGTTGCCCGACGAGACGAGCAGCGGATCGACGTTCGGCTCGATCGGGTCGATCCACGGCGGCACGAAGAAACGACTGCCGAAGGAGCCCTGCTGGTGGATGTCGTGCACGATCTGCGGATGCCAGATGTTGTGTATCTTCTCAACCACCAACCCGGTCTCGATCTGGGTGAACGCGTACCAGTCCCGGTTGTTGTCGTGGCCGACGTAGTGGTGGTAAAGGAAGGGGGGAGAGACGCCCTCCCACGCTGTCCCGACCGTTTCCCGGTACCACTCCACCACCAGATCCACCCCATCCGGGTTCAGCGAGGGGACCAGGAGAACCACCGTGTTCCTCAGCACCTCGACCACATCCGGTTCCCGGGAGGCGGCCAGACGGTACGCGATCCGCAGCGGCACCTGCGAGCTCCCAACCTCCGTCGAGTGGATCGAGCAGGTGATGAGGACGATAGTTCGGCCAGCGTCGATCGCGTCCTCCAGCTCGCCCGCGCCCTCGAGCCGACGCGGGTCCGCCAGGAGCTGCTGAGTGGCCAGGATCTCAGCGAGAGAGGCAAGGTTCCGGGGCTCGCTGATCGTGAGAACGACCAATGGACGGCCGAGCGTCGTCGTACCGAGCGTGTCCATCCGAATCCGGTCGCTCCGCTCAGCGAGCGCGGACAGGTAACCCGTGACCTGCGACCAGTCAGCGAGCCGCCGATCGGCGCCCACCGGGAAACCCAGATAGTCGGCCGGCGACGGGAGGTCAGATCCTTCCCACGCCTCGGCCGTTCCCTCCCGGGTCGGTTGCTGGGAGGCAGACACGGCAGCGGAGGAGGTGGCGGCTGACGCGAACGCCATTCCGGCCGCGCAGATCCCAACGCTCAGCGACATCGGCAGAGGAAGCATCCCGCGCAAGCTATCCCGGTGCTCGCCCACGGCCAAACCTTTTCCTGTCAGACCGGGCCGCCTCGGGATACTTTCGCTTCCCAGGCACGGCCGATGACGGCTACCCAAACGGAGCGCTGGCGTGGCAACCATTTACCCGACCGCCTCGATCCACTACACGAAGAGCGCAGGCGATCCATCGCAGCT
>JAPULH010000168.1 GCA_027295155.1 Gemmatimonadota bacterium | reverse complement strand
GCTGCCGCTGCGGCAGCGCACGCGCATCGTCACGACCGACGGGGAGTTTCACACGCTCCGCAGGCAGCTCGACCGTCTGGCCGAGGAGGGGCTGGAGGTCGTGAAGGTCGCCGCCCACCCGGCGGCGAGCGTGGCCGAGCGCCTCCTCCCGGAGCGGGACGATCGGGTGGCGGCGGTCCTCGTCTCCTCGGTCTTCTACGAGACCGGCCACATCGCCGGCGGCCTGCGGGAGCTCCAGGACGCGTGTCGGCGCGTCGGGGCGGAGCTTCTGGTCGACGCCTACCACTCCCTCAACGTCGTCCCGTTCCGCCTCGCCGACGAGGGCCTGGAGGAGGCGTTCGTCGTGGGTGGGGGCTACAAGTACTGCCAGCTCGGCGAGGGGAACTGCTTCCTCCGCGTGCCGCCGGGCCGAGAGGACATGCGTCCGGTCGTGACCGGTTGGTTCAGCGAGTTCAGCGCGCTGGAAGCGTCGGGTGCCGGAGGTCCTGTCGTTTACGGCCGCGGGCCCGACCGCTTCGCCGGCAGCACCTACGACCCCACCAGCCACTACCGTGCAGCCGAGGTGTTCGATTGCTTCGAGGAGTGGGGTCTCACGCCGGAGCTGCTTCGCGAGGTGAGCCAGCATCAGGTGGGGCTGCTGGCCGAGCGCTTCGACGCGCTGGACGCGGATCCCGAGGTGATCACAAGGGATCGCTCGGTGGCGCTCTCGGAGATCGGGGGCTTCTTCGCCCTGCGCAGCCCCCGGGCGGCCGAGCTGTCGCGGCGGCTCCGGGAGCGGGGCGTCCTCACCGACTACCGTGAGGACCTCCTCAGGCTCGGCCCGGCACCCTACCTGTCCGAGGATCAGCTCATCGAGTCGGTCGAGCTGCTGGACGAGTCTGTGGCCGCCCTGGAGGCGGGCTCGCCATGAATCGACGCGCGGCACGGCCGCCAGGATGGTCTCAAGCCCGCAGGACCTCCACGTCATACGGTTCGAACTGTGGGTCCGCCGTCAGGAGTGGCAGCCCTTCCAGCTGCGCCTGAGCCACCAACAGCCGATCGAACGGGTCGCTGTGGTGCGGAGGGAGTTCGGCCACCCGCAGCCCATGACTGTGGCGGATCGGTAAGGCGACTACCGTGGTCTTGGACATGAGCTCCGGAATCAGCTCCGCGGGGCGACTCGGCAACTGAAGCTTGCCGAGCTGGTACTTGATTGCGATCTCCCAGGCGCTGGCTGCAGACAGGTAGAGCTCGTTCTCGATCGCTTCGACGAGCTTGCGGCTGTCGTCCGAGAAGCGCTCGGGCGCCGAGAGCATCCAGAGCCAGCACTGGGTGTCAACCAGGATCCGCACGCTCGAAGCCCGATAGAACGGCGGGTGGCAGGGGGGCGTCGAAGTCGTCGGAGACGACGATTCGGCCTGTCTCGGTTCCGAGGGGCCGGAAGCCTCGACGCTCGGTGAAGGGGACCAAGCGCGCAACAGGCCGACCTGCCTTCGCGATCACGATTTCCTCGCCCGCCGCAACGAGCCTAAGGAGCCGCGATAGGTGCGTCTTCGCCTGATGGATGTTCACCGTTGGCACCTGCCCACGTTAGACTTAGTCCAGGACTAAGTCAATGGCCTGATCCCCGATAGTGTCAACGTAAGCCTCATAACAGTAGTCAATTACGGGTCAACCGGCGGGTTTCCCCACGAGACCGACCCGGATGCGCTTCCGGGAGGCGGTCTTGACGGCCCGCTGTAGTGTTGCGTAGGCTGCGAGGCTACTTGAATCGGCTGGGCTTCTTTCACATCCTTACGGGTGGAGGTCAGTATCATGCGTTCAGCAGCGCTCCTTTTTTGCGCAGCTCTCCTTACGTTCCCTTCCGCTCTCCTCGGGCAGGCGGATCCCGACGCACAGGTCGGCGTCAAGGAGGCCACCATGGCCTGGCAGGCGGCCTGGAACGCGGGCAACGGCGCGGGCATCGCCGCGCTTTACGCGGAGGATGCCGTGATCCTGCCGCCCGGAGGCGATGCGGTCCAGGGCACGGAGGCCATCGCGGCGTTCTGGCAGGCGGCGATCGACGCCTCGCCCGGGTCGAAAACCGCGCTCACGCAGACGGAGCTTCACAACCTTGGTGATGTGGCCGTCGAAGTCGGCTCCTTCGTGGCTACGGCCGCGGACGGCTCGCACGCGGACCACGGAAAGTACCTGGTCCTCTGGATGCTCAAGGACGGCACATGGAAGCTGGTCCGCGACATCTGGAACAGCAGCATGCCGGAGTAAGGATTCGTGAGGGGCGGCTCCGCCGGGGCTGCCTCCCATGCTCCAGTGCGCCCCAGCGTCCCCCGCTGGGGTAGCCGCCGTGGCGTGAGTTCAGTGGACCCACCCGCAGCTCAGGTTGGGACGTAGATCTCCGAGCCCTTCTCCCTGAACTCGCGAGCCTTCTGCTCCAGGCCGACCTCCAGAGCCTCTTCCTCGGCCAGCCCCTCGCGTTCCGCGAACTCCCGGATCTCCTGAGTGATCTTCATCGCGCAGAAGTGAGGTCCGCACATCGAGCAGAAGTGCGCGACCTTGGCGGCGGGAGTGGGAAGGGTCTCGTCGTGGTACGCGCGCGCCGTCTCGGGATCCAGTGAGAGATTGAACTGATCCTCCCACCGGAACTCGAAGCGCGCCTTCGAAACCGCATCGTCCCACTCCTGCGCCCGTGGGTGTCCCTTGGCGAGGTCCGCCGCGTGAGCGGCGATCTTGTACGTGATGACCCCCTGCTTGACGTCCTCCCGGTTTGGCAGGCCGAGGTGCTCCTTCGGCGTCACGTAGCAGAGCATGGCGGTCCCGAACCACCCGATCATCGCGGCGCCGATCGCGGAAGTGATGTGGTCGTAGCCGGCGGCCACGTCGGTGGTCAGCGGCCCGAGCGTGTAGAACGGCGCCTCCTGGCACACCTCCATCTGCCGGTCGACGTTCTCCTTAATCATGTGCATCGGGATATGACCCGGGCCCTCGATGATGGTCTGGCAGTCCAGCTCCCACGCTATCTTCGTCAGCTCGCCCAGTGTGTTGAGCTCCGCGAACTGCGCCTCGTCGTTGGCATCGGCAATCGAGCCGGGCCGGAGCCCGTCGCCCAGCGAGAAGCTGACGTCGTACGCCGCCATGATCTCGCAGATCTCGGCGAAGCGCGTGTAGAGGAAGCTCTCCTCGTGGTGAGCCAGGCACCACTTGGCCATGATCGAGCCACCGCGCGAGACGATCCCCGTCACCCGCTTCGCGGTGAGCGGGATGTACGCCAGGCGGACCCCCGCGTGGATCGTGAAGTAATCCACGCCCTGCTCGGCCTGTTCGATGAGCGTGTCACGGTAGATCTTCCACGTCAGCTCCTCGGCCTTCCCGCCCACCTTCTCGAGCGCCTGGTAGATCGGGACCGTGCCGATCGGAACCGGCGAGTTGCGGAGGATCCACTCGCGCGTCTCGTGGATGTTCTTTCCGGTGGAGAGATCCATCACCGTATCGGCGCCCCACAGCGTCGCCCAGCGCATCTTCTCCACCTCCTCCTCGATCGAGGAGGTGACGGCCGAGTTGCCGAGGTTGGCGTTGATCTTCACGAGGAAGTTCCGCCCGATGATCATCGGCTCGGATTCCGGGTGGTTGATGTTGGCCGGGATGATCGCCCGGCCCCGGGCCACCTCGTCGCGCACGAGCTCAGGCGGCACTCCCTCCCGGAGCGCCACGAACTCCATCTCCGGGGTGATCTCCCCGCGGCGTGCGTAATGCATCTGGGTCACGCGGTACCGTGGCTTCGCTCGTAGCGGCTTGCTCGAGGATGAGAAGCGGAGCCCGTCCAGCTCCGGGTCCGATTCGCGCTCGCGGCGGTACTCGGAGTGTGGAGCCGCGAGCTCTTCCACGTCGCCGCGCTCCAGGATCCAGGAGAGTCGCCGGGGCTCCAGCCCTCGCTCGAGATCGATAGTTGCCTCGGGATCCGTGTACGGCCCGCTCGTGTCGTACAGCCGCACGGGTGGGTTGGGGGGCGTCAGCGCGATCTCGCGCATCGGGACCCTGACGTCCGGGCGGCCGCCCGTGACGTATACCTTCCGAGCGGCAGGGTTTCCGTTCATCGCGGCGGAATGGCCGTTGCTCGCGGCGGGATTGCCGTTGATCGTCGCTTTCGTCTTCATCCTTACGACCTCTCAGTTGGGGACCCGCCCGCGGCTGGCCCGGAGGCCCGGTCGGCCGAAGCGCGGCGGGCAAACCGGGGCGTGGGCCGAGATAGCGATCGGGAGCTACCGATGGACCAAGTGAACATAGCCGAAAAGCTCGCAAGCTCGTCAAGCTCGAGGGGGAGCTCGTCCGGCACCGTCACGAAGAAGAGGACGAGCTCTTTGGGGTTGTTAGCGGAAGCATGGTCAACAAGTTCCGCGATCGGGACGTCCGGTGCTGCGCTCCTAACGACGTGTCATGGTGCGCGGGCCTCCCGGTCCTTCCATTCGACGTAAACCTCGTATCGGTCGAACATGAGCAGTCTCTCGCAGCGAGCCCGTGGCGCGCGTAGCTGGAAGACCCGGGCCATCCGCTCCGACTCCAGCACCTGCCATAAGAGCGACAGCTTGAGGTCGGCCTCGAGCTGTGCCTGTCTGTAGGGGTCCAGTGTCATTGGAAGACCTCGCCGCGCCTACTGGTACTTAAACGTCCCGGCTCCCAGCCAGCCCAGGAGCAGAGACGCCGCCGCGAGTGCGGCGACGTGGACGGACGCCGACAGCCCCCCGAAGCCGAAGCTTATCAGCCGGTGCATGGCGGCCGACGCCCGGAGCGTCGGCACGGCCCTCCTCCCCTACCTGAAGCTCCTCATCAGGTCGGAGAGGGCCTCGCTTCCCGGCACCAGCTGGTCGAACGGGATCTGCGTGAGGGGTTGATCCACCGTTCCCGCCACCTCGTGCATGTCGCAGCATCCCTCCTCGATGAACAGGAGGCCCGTCACCACCTCCCCTTCGGCCTGCTTGCCGCTGATGTAGCGATACGCTGCAGCCCGGTCGGTGGGGTCGTACTCCTCTCCAACCTTGCGGAAGCGTACCAGACTCCCGTCGTGCATGGTCACCGTCGTGGTCGTCCCGACATCGTAGTCGGTCTCGATCCGTTTGGCCGGAGGGACGAAGTCGGCGCTCACGACCTCGAGGTACCTCTCCCTCGTGTGCATGTAGCTCTTGGTGGAGCTCTCGTGATCGTTGAAGGTCACGCACGGAGAGATGATGTCCACAAGCGCGAAGCCCTTGTGGACCAGGCCCGCCTTGAGGATCGGGAGGAGTTGGCGCCTGTCGCCGGAGAAGCTGCGCGCCACGAAGCTCGCGCCCAGGGTCAGCGCCATCAACACGGGGTCGATCGGTCGCTGGAGGTTTGGCTCGCCCCGCTTGGACAGGGATCCCACATCGGCCGACGCGGAGAACTGCCCCTTGGTGAGGCCGTACACCCCGTTGTTCTCGATGAGGTAGAGCATGTCGAGGTTGCGGCGAACGGCGTGGCAGAGATGGCCGAGGCCGATGGACAGGGAGTCTCCATCACCCGACACCCCGATGTAGACCATCTCCCGGTTGGCCGCGTTCGCGCCGGTGGCGATGGCCGGCATGCGCCCGTGAACGCCGTTGAAGCCGTGGGCCTCGCCCAGAAAGTAGGTCGGCGTCTTGGAGGAGCAGCCGATTCCGCTGAGCTTGACGGCCCGGTGGGGAGGGATGTCCAGGTCGAAGAACGCCTGGATGACCGCCGCCGTGATCGAGTCGTGGCCGCATCCGGCGCACAGGGTGGACATCGACCCCTCGTAATCGCGGCGGGTCAGACCGAGCGCGTTCTTCTGAAGGCCCGGATGGCGAACCTTCGGTTTGGCCTGGATCATGTTTCCCTTCCTGCCAGGTGCAGCTCCGCTTCGACGTCGGCGATCTCGCGCGTGATCCCGTCCACGACGTGATCAGGGCTTATCGGGAGCCCCCCGTAGTACCGGACCGAGATCAGCCGATCCTTCGAGACGCCCGTCTCGAGCGACAGCAGGGACCTGAGCTGTGCGTCTCGGTTCTGCTCCACGACGAACACGCGGGGATAGGCCGTAAGAAACTCTTCGACGCTCCGGTCGAAAGGGAAGCCCCGGATTCGCAGGTAGTCAGCGGCGATCCCTCTCTCGCGAAGCTGGTCGAGCGCCTCGAGGACTGCGGGGTCGCTGCTCCCGATCGCCACGATCCCGATGCCCGCTTCCGGTTGGGTCCGAAGCACGGGAGCCGGGACGGCGGTGGCGGAGCCTTGGATCTTTCGAGCCAACCGCTCCACGACCTCCGCGTATTCTTCCGCATCTTCCGTGTATCCGCCGAGCTTGTTGTGTCCCGAGCCGCGGGTGAGGTACGCCCCCTTCGGATCCACGCCGGGCAGCGTGCGGGCGCAGACGCCGTCACCGTCCACATCCAGGTAGCGGTGAAAGGTGGGCAGCTCCTTCACCTGCTCCGCGCTCAGCACCTTCCCTCGGTCGTGCACGTACGCGTCATCCCACTCCAGGCGTCGGCACATCCAATCGTTCATGGCTATGTCGAGGTCCGAGAGCACGAATACCGGTGTCTGGAACCGCTCGGCGAGGTCGAACGCCTGGACGGCCATGTAGAAGCACTCCTCCGGGTTGGCCGGGAAGAGCAGGATGTGCTTCGTGTCGCCGTGTGAGGCGTACGCACACAGCAGGAGGTCTCCCTGCTGGGTTCGCGTCGGCATGCCGGTGGAAGGTCCGGTCCTCTGTACGTCGAAGATCACGGCCGGGATCTCCGCGTAGTAGCCCAGGCCGATAAACTCGCTCATCAGCGAGATGCCCGGCCCGCTCGTCGGGGTGAACGCACGGGCCCCGCTCCAGCCGGCTCCCATCACGATCCCGATCGCGGCCAGCTCGTCCTCGGCCTGGACGATGCAGAACCTGTTCTTTCCGGTTTCCGGATCCACCCGATACCGACGGCAGAAGGCCTGGAACCGGTCCATCAGAGAGGTCGCCGGCGTGATCGGATACCAGGCGGCAACCGTGGCGCCCGCGTACAGGCAGCCGAGGGCCGCCGCGGTGTTTCCGTCCAGCAGGACGTACTCCGCGGTCGAATCCATCGTCTCCAGCCTAATCGGCAGCGGGGTTTCGAACGCCTCCATCGCGTAATCGTAGCCCATCTTGACGGCGCGGTAGTTGGAATCGAGCAGGGCCTTCTTGTGGCCGAGCAATTCCTGCAGCAGCCCCTTGACGATGTCCATGTCGATGTTGAGAAGCGCCGTCAGGGCGCCCGCGTAGACGATGTTCTTCAGAAGGATCCGTACCCGGGCCCCCTCGAAGGCCTCGACGCACATCTTCGCGATGGGGATTCCGAGGAAGGTGATGTCGTCGCGGTAGAGCGACTCGCCCAGCGGCCAGGTCGAATCGTGAAGCACGTACCCACCCGGCTGCACCTCCGCGATGTCCTCCGCATAGGAGTGGGGGTTCATCGACACCATCAGATCGAACTTGGGAACACGGGCCGTGTGGCCGTCCCCGTTCACCCGGATCTCGTACCAGGTGGCCAAGCCTTGAATGTTGGAGGGAAAGATGTTCTTGCCGGAGACTGGGATTCCCATGCGGAATATGGCCTGCATCAGCAGGCCGTTGGCGCTCGCCGACCCGGTTCCGTTGACCGTGCCGATCTTCAACGAGAAATCGTTCGTGCGGCCTAGGCGTGTACCGCGCACGAGGCCTGTCCCGCGTAGGGGATGATCAGCTCGAATCTTCGCATGTCCCACGCCGCGGTCGGACAGCGTTCGGCACATAACCCGCAGTGGACGCACAGATCCTCGTCCTTGACCATCACTCTGCCGGTCTGCGGGAGCGCTCCCGAGACGTAGATGTCCTGCTCCAGGTTCTCGGCGGGCACGGTGAGGCGCGCTCTAAGCTCTACCTCGCCGCCATTCCCGATGATCGTGAGGCAGTCCACCGGGCAGATGTCGATGCACGCGTCGCACTCGATGCACAGATAGTCGATGAAGTGCGTCTGGATGTCGCAGTTGAGACATCGCTCGACCTCGCGCGCGGTCTGCTCGGGGTCAAAGCCGAGCTCGACCTCCACAGCGAGCTCACGGAAGCGCTCCCTGAGATCGATGTGCGTCATCCGGGCTCGCTCGGCGGGGTTGTAGTCGTTGCTGTAGCTCCACTCCCGCATCCCCATTTTCTGGCTGATGAGGTTCATGCCGTGGGCGGGGCGGTCGGTAACGGGCATCCTTTGGCAGTGGCTGTGGATCGAGATCGCCGCCTGGTGCCCGTGCTCCACCGCCCAGATGATGTTCTCGGGGCCCCAGGCCGCGTCGCCGCCGACGAACACGCCGTCCCGGGTCGTCTGGAAGGTCGTTCGGTCCACGACCGGCATCTCCCAGTCGCCGAACTCGATCCCGATGTCGCGCTCGATCCAGGGGAAGGCGTTGTCCTGGCCGATGGCGAGGATCACGTCGTCGCACGGGATCTCGACCGTGCCGTGGGCCTGCGACCGGAGTCGCCCATCGGACCCTTCGTGCCAGGTCACGAGCTCGAACTCCATCCCCACGAGCTTGCCGTCCTCGAGGATGAAGCGAGTGGGGGAGTGGTTCTCCATGATCTCGACCAGCTCCTCCTCCGTGTCGGCCAGCTCCCACTCCGAGGCCTTGAAGTACTCCTTCGACTTGCGCGCCATCACCCTGACGTCTTTGCCGCCCAGGCGCTTGGCCGTCCGGCAGCAGTCCATCGCCGTGTTGCCGACCCCGATCACGAGCACCCGCTCCCCGATTGAGTCGATGTGCTCGAAGTGCACGCTCTCCAGCCACTCGATCCCGATGTGGACGCGGTCGCTGTCGTAGCGGCCGGGGATCTCGAGGTTCTTGCCCTTTGGCGCCCCGGATCCGATGAAGACCGCGTCCCAGCCCTCGTCGAGAAGCGCCTTCAGGCTGGCGATGGGCGTGCTGTAACGAACGTCAACGCCCATGTCGAGGATCATGTCGATCTCCTCGTCCAGCACGTTGCCGGGCAGGCGGAAGGCGGGGATGTTGGTGCGCATGAGCCCGCCCGGCTTGGAGAGCTGCTCGAAGATCACGCACTCGTAGCCCAGCGGCATGAGGTCGTTGCACACGGTCAGCGAGGCCGGGCCGGCTCCCACGAGAGCGATGCGCTTACCGTTCCCGACCTTCGGGATCTCGGGCAGCCGGCTCTCGGTCGGGTCACGCAGGTCGGCCGCCACCCGCTTCAGCCGGCAGATCGCCACCGGCTTGCCATCGATGCGCGTCCGGCGGCAGGCCGGCTCGCAGGGACGATCGCAGGTGCGCCCGAGCACGCCCGGAAAGACGTTGGACTCCCGGTTCAGCCAGTAGGAGTCCGTAAACCGGCCCTGGGCGATGAGCCGGATGTACTCGGGGACGTTGGTGTGGGCCGGACACCCCCACTGGCAGTCGACGACCTTGTGGTAGTAGTCCGGGTTCGTGACGTCTGTCGGCTCCACTCGGTCTCCTCGAATGGGCGAGAAACGGGCCTTGTACGGGAAAGCTGGAGTGGGAGGCGCGGGAGGGCAAGGAGACCGCGTCGGGTCGGGGCGTAGCCTGGATGTGGGGAAGCGCCCTGCTAGAGCTCCGTCAGCGCATCCTTCACCGTCGGATCCAGTGACCGCACGTGCAAGTCCCGCTGCGGGAAGGGGATGCGGATATCGGCCTCGTCGAGGGCATCCAGGACGGCTCGTGTCACCTCGCT